>JAFGEI010000022.1 GCA_016931695.1 Anaerolineae bacterium
CTTTCATAGCGTAAAACGTAGGGGTAAAACTACTCCCTTCCCATTCCCAGTCCGCGCAGCTCTCGCAGGACGTCGTGCACAAAGCGCCACACGGCGGGCAGCAGGGCCAGTTGGGCGCCGGGGATCGCCGCTCTCAAGGCCAGCCCCGCCGCCCCGCTCGCGACGACCGAGACCATGCGCAGCAGGGCCAGGCGGGAGGCGAGCGCCAGTTGAACCGACTGGCGGTGAACCGCCATGGCCGCCGGGCTCGGGCTGCCGGCCCACGTCGTTGCAAAGCCGCCCCGCCAATCCACGACTGTCTGGCCGACGAGCGCGCCAGCCCATTCGGTCCCGACTGCGGCGCAGCAGGCGACGGCCTGCCCCACCCGCCCCATCCAGTCACACCACTGCTGCTGCATCTGGCGCTCCTGGCGCTGCGCCTCGGCAGTGGGCGCGGCAAAGGCCGGCGATTGGAGCCTGGCGACGGCCTGGGCCAGCATCTCCCGCTGGCAAGACAGCTCTCCTGCAGCGCCGAAATCGCACTCCGGCAGCGCAAACTGCTGCAGCTCCCCCGCAACCCGGGCCAGGTCCTGCTCGACCCGTTCCAGCGCGGCCTGCCGGGCCGTCAACGTGCTGCGCGCCGCCCCGAGCGGCCCATCGATGCGCACGCGCCAGGAGGGTCCGGCTGCCGCAGTCGAAAAGGCGCGGCCCGCCTCCCCTGCCGCCGACCAGATTCCCAGCGGGTCCTCGCCGCCCGGCGGCGTGACCTCGCTCAGCAATTCGATCACGGCCTGACCACGTTGAGCAGGTCGGTCGCCACGCCGGTCATTGTCTGCAGAAAGTGAGCCCGGTTGGCCTGGGCGTCCCGCACCATCTCCCGGTGCAGTTGCCACACCTGGGGGTCGCTCTCCTCGACCTCGTCCGGCAGGTAGGCCTCGACGCTGCCGTCGAACTTGATGCGGGTAAAGGCGCGGAGCTTTTTCTCCCCCCCCTGCCGGGCGATGGTCTCCAGATCGGGCGCGGTATAGGTGCGCACCTCCAGGGTAGCGATCTTGTCGGCCGCCTTTTGCAGTGCCTCGGACAGCTGCTGTGCGAACTGGCCCAGGGACGCGGTCAGATCGCCGAGTTGCGGGCGCATGGCGACGAAGGGATCGGCGCCGGCGCTCAGATCGACCGCTGGCGATACCCCCGTCCTGCCCATCCGCTCGCCCGCCTTGGGCGGCGCAATGCGGCCCGCCTCGGGCAGCGGGGGCCGCTCCGGCGGCGCGCCGTCGCGGGCAAAGGGAATGCTGACCGCCGGGTCGCCCAGGACGACATAGCCGCGCGCGTCGTTGGTCGCGGTCCACAGGCGCACCAGTTCGCGGTCGCTGACGAATGCGTCGTCAAAGCGCAGCTCTTTCAGGCTCTCGCCGAGCTCGGCGGCCATGTCGGCGTAGCGCATGCCAAAGCTGGGATCGGTCGCCAGGCCGACCGGCTCGCCGTTCATCAGCTTGCGCAGCGCCGTCTCAAAGGCCTGGATGTCGGGGGCGCCGCTTTCGGTGAGGAAGGAATAGCCCCAGGCCCGTTCGACGTGGCCCAGCACCGCCAGCGCGCCCCGCCGCAGCAGTTGGTTGGGCAGCGCGGCGGTAAACTCGTGCGGGGCGATCCGCGGCCGTCCCCGGCGGGCGTCGATGACGAACTGGTCGAACTGGGGCGTCCCGGCGCCGTAGCAGGCAAAGAACAAGGCGACCATGCCGAGGACGTTGCCCTGCGGGACGTCTTCGGCGGCAAAGTAATGGGCGCGCCCGATGCCGTGGCCCGGGCCGGGCCACTCCTGGCCGAGCAGCGCGCCCTGGTGGGCAAACTGCTGGGCGTGATTGAGCGGAAATTCCACCCCGTGGCTGGCAGTCATCAGCAACGCCGGCGTCCGCTGCGGGTCGCCGCCCAACAAATCGCCGAGCCGGGCGCGGGTCGCCTGGCCGGGCCCGACGTGGGCGGCGAGGCGCCACGCCCATTCAAGCGGAATCTCGCCCGTCCGCTGCTGCTGTTGCAAGTGATCGATCAGGGGCTGGATCATGTAGGTCGAGCTCAACTCGGTCGCCCGGTCGCCGGGGTTGGCGACGCCCCAAAAAGCCGCCTGGCGGTCGAGCTGCACCTGGCCGCTCTCGGCGGCGACGACGTTGGCGGCGTACTGGGCGTAGGCATCCCAATCGTCGCCGAAATCGAGCCGGCCCACGCCGCGCATCAGGTCGAGCTCGTACTGGAAGAAATAGGGAATCTCGAGCGGGCTGCCGACGAGCAGGACGTAAAAGGGCAATTGCTCGGGATCGGCCGGGCCGCGCCGGACCTCGGGGGTCTGGCGGCGGAAGAAGGCAGACTTGCGCTCGCCGGGCTGGTAGCCGGATTCGCCCTCGAACAGGCGGAACAGGCGCTCGCCGGCCTGGTCGAGCCGCCGCTGGAGTAGGGGGGCCAGGGCCTCCTTGATCGTCTCCCGCCGTCCAGGGTCCATGTCGGCGGGCAAGATCACCGCCCAGCCGGCCTGGCCGAGGTCGGCGGCATCGACGCCCTCCTTGGCCGGCTCGTCGAACATCCGCGCCCTGCGGCCGCGCTTTTCCCGCATCTCGGAGAGGTGCTCGTCATCCGCCTCCGGCTCCCCCGCCGCCGGCTCGCCCTTGATGATGCGCGCCAACTGCTGCGGAGACATGGGCGGCAGGGCGTATTCGCCGGTCACGCCGTCGATGCCGTTGAAATAGAGCTTGTCGCCAAACAGGTCGGCTAACTCGTCAGACATGGTTCCCTCCTTTTTACACAAATTCCACTCACGCGATATGCAGGCGCACAGCCGGATCGCCAAGGACGATGTACCCGCGGGCGTCATTGTTCGCCGTCCACATCTCGGCCAGCTCGTAGGGGTCTGGCGCCATCCCCAGGTCTGGGTCGGCGTTCTCCAACACGGAGACGAGCTCGGTCGACAGCGCGGCGTAGCGGCCGTTAAAGTACTCCATCGCCCAACCGACCGTCTGCCCTTTGAGGATGCGCTCGACAGCGCCCTGGAAATGGCTGATCTGCTCCGTCCCCCGCTGTCCCAGGAACGAGGTGCCCCAGGCCCGCTCGACGTGGCCGATGACTGCCAGCGCGCCGCCGCGGGAGAGGCTCAGCATGGCCTTGGGCAGCGCGGCGATGAAGGGAGAATCGGCGATGGTCTCGCCGCGCGCCTTGTACCGCTGCCGGTAATACTCGTCGTAGCGCGGGGTGCCCGCGCTGTAGCAGGCAAAGAAAAAGGCGATCATCCCCCCCAGGTCGAACTCTTCCCCCAAATCGCCGCCGGACAGGTAGTAGGCAGGGGGGATTTCCTGCTCGCCGTCGGGGCCCGGCCACTCCTGGCAGACCAGCGCGCCCTGGCAGGGAACCTGGCGCTGCTGCGGGTCGTCCTTGGCGAACTCGATGCCGTGGCTGGCGGTAAAGAGCAGGGCAGGGGGTTCATCTTGCAATACCTGGCACAGCGCCTGCTTGGTCGCTTGCTGCCGCAGGAGCGGCGTCAATTCCCACTCGCCGCCGTATTGCTTTTCCAGCTGCTCGTGCAGCGGTTGCACCAGGCTTTCGGTGTTCTGCCGGGTGGCCTCGTCGCTGCCGTTGACGGTGCTGAAAAAGACCGCCCGCCGGCCCCGCTGCACCTGCCCGGTCTCGGCGGCGACGACGCTGCGGGCATAGTTGGCATAGGCCGCCCAATCGTCGCCAAAATCGATCCGGCCGACGGCGTACTGCACGTCGAGCTGGTACTGGAAATGGAAGGGGATCTCTTCCGGGCTGCCGACGAGGAGCAGGTAGTAGGGCGCGCGCTCGGGGTCTGCCGGTTGGGCCGGCTCGGCCCCGTGGCGGCCCAGGAACTCGGCGGCCGACTCTTGCGGCCGGTAGCCGTGCTTGCCCTCGTACAGCCGGTAATAGCGGCCGGCCTGCGACTCGCGCCTCTCGAGCAGCGGGGCGAGGGCCTTTTTGATCTCGGGCACCTTTTGTGGGGCGGCCGGGTCCTCGTAGGGAAAGACGATGCCCCACCCGGCCTGGGCCAGGTCCAGCGGATCGATGCCCTCCCTGACCCCGGCCTGCTTGAGCGGGTCGAGCATCCGCGACAGCCAGCCGTCCAGCAGGACGAGCAGGTCGCCCCAAGCCGCCCCGGACCGCTCGACCAGCGGGGGCCAGCGCTGCTCCAACTGGTCGAGCAGCAGACTCCACGACAAGTCGGCGGGATGGGCCGACAGGTCAGCGCGCAAGGCGGCCCACTCGGCCGGGCAGCCGCTGCTCTCCAAGGCATCGACGGCGTCGAGCAGCGGGCCCAGCCCGCGGATGCGGATGCGCTCCTGCAGCCGGGCGACGTCGTTGATGGCATTGATCCCGGCGATGGGAACGGTGCGCAGCTCGTTGAACACCGCTGCCAGCCAACCGTGGCGCAGGCTGGCGTCCGCGCCGTAGCGCGGGTCGGCCCGGGCCTGGCGGATGCGCGCCCGGATCTCGTCGATCTTGTCCTTGGCATCCTGCTTCAAGTGTTCTTTCAGCACCCGCAGATTGTCCGGCTCCTCGTCCGGGTCGCTCAGCAAAAGCTTGAACAGGGAGTCCAGGTCGTTGTGGACCAGGCAGCGCACGATGTCGACCACCTTGTCGGCAGTATGGCCGGCCAGCCGGCGCTCTAGCGCCGCGCGCTGATCTGGGGCCCCATAGGCACTGCCCAACAGCCCGACCAGCACGTCGACCAGCCCGTCCATCTGTTCGCCGAGATTGCCGTGGGCAAGCAGTTGCGTGATGGCGACGACGGTCGCGTTCCGCTGGCGCTCGTTGCGACCCAAATCCCGCGCCAGGCCCTGGTACTGCCGCTCCGGCGGCGCGTAATGATGCGGGTCGCCCAGGATGTGCTCGGCCAGTGCCTCGGCGGTCATCGGCGGCAGGCTGTAGGCACCGGTCTGGCCGTCGAGGCCGTTAAAGTAGAGCAGGCGCTTTTGGGAACCCTGTCGCTCGTCCGCTGCAGCGGGGCCATCGCCCGGCTCGCCGTCGCTTTCCGAACCGAGCAGCGCACCGACGTCGACGGCGGGCAGGCCGCTCGCGGCCGGCTCGCCGCCCAGCCTGGCCTGCACGGCCGGATGGTCGCACAGCCGCCGCAGGGCATCCGCCGCCCCGGCATCCGCTTCGAGCTGCCGGCGGAGGTGATCCAATTTCTCCCTGTCGGGCGGCCGTTCCTGCAAAGCAGCGATCAGCGCCTCCACTGCCGGGCCGGCCCCGACGGCGCGGAGCGCGGTCAGCCGGGGGGCCAGGTCGGCGGCCTCGGAATTGTCCATCATCCGCGGGCGCTGCTCAAAGATGGGCGGGATTTCGCTCGCCTGGCCCAAGATGCGCAGCGCGTCGTCGTAGGAAGGGTCGAGGAAAGACCCTCCGCCAGAGCCGGCCCCCATCTCTTTGCGACCTCCCAGGTCCAGCGGGTCGCGTCCCAGGTCGTCATCGAACGGATTTCTATTCTCTGGCATTCTTTTCCCCCCTTGACTCCTCTTCCCCTTGTCTCGCTGTCAGCCAGTCTCTCACGCGGGCGATGCGGTCGGCGTCGGAGGGCGGCGCCAGGCGCAGGTAGGTCTGGAAATCGACGCTGGCTCGTTCCTCTTTGCCCTGGCGGGCCAGGAGCCGCCCGCGGCCAAAGTAATAGCGGGCCTCGGCCGGCGCGCGGGCGATGGCGCGGTCGAGGGCCGCCAACGCCTGGTCGAAGCGGCCCAGGTCGCGCAGGGCGAGCCCCAACTGGTGGTAGGTCTCGGCCCGCGGCGCGCGGGCCAGCTCGGCCTGGTAATCGGCGGATGCCAGCTCGAACTCGCCCCGCAGGTAATGGGCCAGCCCCCGTTCGCCATAGGCGGCGGCGTAATCGGGCCGGGCGTCGACGGCCTGGCTGTAGGCCTGGAGCGCCTGCTGCAAGCTGTCGCGCGCTCCCGCCTCGTCGCCCTGGGCGCGCCGGGCGACGGCCCAGACCCGCAGCGCCTGGCCCAGGTTGAAGGCGGCGGCGACCAGTCCGGGATCGAGCGCCAGCGCCCGGCGGTAGTCGGCGATGGCGGCAGGCCGGTCCTGGCGGTGGACGGCGTGCAGGTTGGCGCGGTAAAAGTATGCCTGGGCCAGCCCCGGCGGGTCATTGTCGCCATCCCGCTCCACTGCGGCGATTGCCGCGCTCAACGCCGCCAGCGCTCGATCGTATTTCTGCTCCCAATAGTACAACTGGCCCAGGGTAAAGAAGGCAAAATAATCGACCTGCTGCGGCAGGTCATTGTTGACAAAGAGGACAAAATCGTCCGCCGCTGCCAGCCGGCCGCGCACGCTGGCGTCAGTGGGGGCAGCGGTCGGATCGCGATAGGCGAACAGCGGCTCGGTGACGCTGAAGCAAGCGCGGAAGCGGCTGCGGTCGTACCAGCCCCAGATGACCAGGGCAGCGCCGTAGCGGGCGGCCAGGCGGCGGACGTCGTCGTCGTCGCCGGGGCCAAAGGCGCTCTCTTTCAGCCACACCAC
Organism: Anaerolineae bacterium; assembly: GCA_016931695.1. Taxonomy (GTDB): domain Bacteria; phylum Chloroflexota; class Anaerolineae; order B4-G1; family DUEL01; genus JAFGEI01. The sequence continues at coordinate 6,484 of JAFGEI010000022.1, forward strand.
GCGGACATCGGCCAGGCTGGCTTCCTGGACCCGCTGCTGCAGGTCGTCCCGCAGGTCGATCTCGAAAAAAGCCGCTTCGTGGCCCTGGAACTCGGGGATGAGGATGAGAACCTCGCCGGGCCGGGCGGGCTGATCTTCCAGCACGGCCGGAGGGGTGGCAAAGATGCGCTCGGCGCCTCGCTCCAGAAAGAGGATGGGGATGCTCCAGCTTTCCCCCCGGTCGAGCAGGTAGCTGCGGGCCTCGTTGGCCGCGCGGTCGATCTCGCCGTGGGTTGCCAGGCGGCGGTAAAAGTGGTAGACGAACTCGCGCGCGGTTTCGATGCCGACCTTGTCGCGCATGGCCACCACGCCGCCGGCCCCGCCGGCGATCAGCGCCGGCGCCATCCCTACCAACGCCCCCTCCTTCACCCGCGCCGCCGACTCGCAAGCAGCCAGGACGACCAGGTGCGGCGGCCTGGACAGCGTGCCCAGCCGCTGCGTCCATTCCTCCTGGGCGACGGCCTGGGCCGTCCCGTCGGCTTCTTCCAAATAGATCACCGCCCCTCCCGCGGCAGGGCGAAAGGCGCCGTGGCCCACAAAGTGCAGCACGTGCGGCCCGCCCTCCAGGGCCTGGGCAATGCGGTCGAGGGTGACCGGCGAGGGAATGCGCTCCGCGTCGACCAACCCCCGCAACGGCTGGAGCGCCCGCTGCAGCTCGGCCCACTCCAGGTCGGCGTCGAAGCGGTCCAGGCCGGTGGGGTTGCTGATGGCGGCGACGACTCGCAGCGGCCAATCGGTCTGGGGGGCGTGGGCGCGGGCGGTGGATTCGGGATGCAGGAGGCGGGAGAAGGGCGTGGCCGGCCCGGCGGTCAAGGGGACAGCGGGACCCGCTGCGGAGCGCAGCAAGCACTCCCAGCGCAGGTCGTGCAGCGCGGCAGCGGAATCGGCAACGACCAGCCGCAGCCGCGCCGGGCCGGCTCGTTGCAGCGCTGCGCCGATCTCTCCCCCCAGCACCGCCGCCGCCAGCAAACGGCCGTACTCTTTCGCTTGTGACTGGGCCGCGAGCTGGGCCAGGTCGAGGGCCAGGGGCTGCACCGCCAGGGGCTGCTCCCCGGCCACCAACAGTGCTGCCTGGAGGCGGCCATCCTGGCGGGATAGCTGGAGAACGATTTCCTGCGTCATTTCGCTGCGATTATTGGCCGAGACTGGGGTATTCGCAAGGTAAGTATAGCCGTATCCCGCGGTGCGTCAAATTGCATTCGGGATGCTCTTCTGGGATGTAACAGAGTACAACTCCGCTCGGGCTCAGGGTGATGGATTGGGCTCTCCGAGCTCTGGCGTTTGCCCCTCGATTGCAGGCGCGACGAGGGACCAGATGGAATCTATGGTTTCCCGGTCGAACTGGACCCGATAGCGGCGCAGGGTGCCGTCCCACGAGCCGCTCGCCAGGTAACGACCGTCGGGGCTGTAGGCGACGCTCCAGATCAGGTCGGTGTGGCTGCTGATCGCCGTGACCAAGCGCGGCGATCGACGGGGCAGCGCCGACACGTCCCAGATTCGCAACCCGCCGTCCCGCGCCCCCGTTGCCAGGTAGCGCCCGTCGGGGCTGAAGGCGACGTCATAGACATAGCCGGGATGCTCCAACCGGCTCACCCGCTCCCCGCTGTCCAGGTCCCAAATGGCAACCGTGCCGTCCCAGGAGGCGGAAGCCAGATAGTCGTTGTTAGGACTAAAATCGACGCCAAAGATCATGTTGGTGTGGCCGGTCAAGGTCATGGCCAACGTTGCCTCCAGTCTGCCATCAGGCTGGGCGACAAGCTCCCACAGGCGCACGGCGCTGTCGCGGTTGTGGAGGCCATGGGCCAGCGCGACGAGCCGCCCGTCGGGGCTAAAGTCGACATCATAGACCGGGCCGGGCCAGCCGCCGCGCGAGAGGACGGCAACGGACTGCCAACTCTCTGTCTCCCACACCAGCGCCGTCTGGTCGCCGGAGCCGGTGACCAGGAACCGCCCGTCAGGGTGAAAGGCCGCCGCCTGGACATTGGACTCGTGCCCGATCAGTTCTTGCACCCGCGTGCCGTCGGCGGCGTTCCAGACACGGGCGATGGCGTCGGAGCAGGTGACCATGTACTGCCCGTCCGGGCTATAGGCGACCGCCCAGACCTGACGGTCCAGCCTGGAGAGCGACTGCACAATCTGGCCGCTCTCGACCGACCAGACGTGCGCCCAGCCGTCATTGTCGCCGGAGGCCAGGCAGGCGCTGTCGGGGCTAAAGGCGATACCCCGCACGCGGGCAGTGTGGCCGCTGAGCATCGAAAAGACGCCCGCCTTGTAGGGAAAGTCGAGGTTCCAGATGCGCACGCGGTTGTCGCCAGAACCGGCGGCGATCGAGCTCCCGTCGGGGCTGAAGGCGACGGCGTGGACCAGGCTCGCCGGCCCGGTCAGGGTCGTGACGGGGTTGGGATTCCGCGCCGCAATGTCCCAGATGCGCACCGTCCGGTCGCGGGAGCCGGACACCAGCCGCGTGCCCGCCGTCTCGAAGGCGAGGCTGGTCACCGCCTCCGTGTGCCCCACCAGGGTCATGATCCCCTCCCATCTCGCGGTGTCCCAAACGCGGATGGTGTGATCCGCCGAGCCGGAGGCGAGCCAGGCGCCGTCGGGGCTGAAGGCGACGGCGCCGACGGCGGCGGTATGCCCGCCCAGGGTGGTGGGCGGCGGGGGGGTGCCGCGCAGCCCATTCGCCGTCCCGACGTCCCAGATGCGGACGAGGCCGTCGTCAGAGGCGGCGGCCAGGTAGCGGCCATCGGGGCCAAAGGCAATGTCCTGCACGCGGCCGGTGGGATCGGCAAAATCCAGGGCGGACGCGTCGACCTGGAGGATGCCGTCCGACGCAGTCGAGACGGCCCACAGGCGCACCATTCCCCCGTCGGTGCCGGAATTGAGATTGCGCGACTCGCCGCCATAATCTCCCCCGGTCGCCAGATACCGCCCGTCGGGGCTAAAGGCAACGGCATAGACCTCGTCGTATATGCCCTCCGGGGTGACAGCCTGAATCCACTGCCGCCACTCTCCCCGCTCGACGTCCCAGATCCCGACCTGGCCGCGGCCGTCGCTGTCGTTGCCGCCCACAGCCAGGAAGCGGCCGTCGGGGCTGAGGGCCAGGTCGTAGGCGGCGCGGGGGCCGCCGATGTTGCGCGGTTCCCCTCCGGCGGTCACGTCCCAGACCAGGATGCCGCGCATCTCGCCTTCGACCTCGGCGGCGTGAATCGCGGCGTAGAGGTAACGGCCGTCCGCGCTGTAGACGATGCTGTTGACCTGGTCGTGGGGCTGGTCGAGGACGTGGGAGAGGTAGAAATCGGCCATCGTCTGCCCGAGCACGATCTCGGCCTGGGACGTATCGACCCGGCCGAGAAGGGGCCGGACGAAGCGGAGCAACTCGCTGGCATCTGCCAATACCACCCCTTCCCGGGCCGCCTGGACGCTCTGCAGCTGGTCGATGGGCCAGAGGTAGAGCGCCTGGGCGGCCATCTGGCGGGAATAGGCGGCCAGGGCGCCGCGGGCGGCGGTCCAGGCCAGAAACAGAACGAGGAGCAGGCCGAGGGGCAGGCCAACGCGCAAAGCCACGCGCAGGCGCTGGCCTCGCCGGCTGGCCTGCAGGAACTCGCGCTCGTACGGCTCGACTTCGCCGGGCCGTTCCCTGGCCCAGGCCCGGGCCTGGACCAGCGCCCGGTCGCGGTAGAGCAGCGAGCGGTCCCCGGTCTCTTTCCACTGCCGCGCCGCCTTGCGCAGCGGCGTCTCTCGCGCCGCCTCCCAGGCCCGGTTCGACGCCAGGACGGGGTCGATGAGTCGGTCGTGAGCCAGCTCGTACCAGCGCGCACCGGCCCGCAGCTCGGAATGCAACAACAACCGCCCTTCCAGCACGTCCACCGCCTGGTTAGACAATCCGGCCGTTTCGTCCGCCTCGCGCACGACCAGGCCGCGGGTTCCCAACGGGGTAATCAACTGTTCCGAGAACCAGGCCCGCAGCTCCCGCTCCTCGGCCTGGACCTCGTCCCGCGCCGCGGCCAGGCCGCGTTCGTAAAAGTCGGCCAGCGCGCGGTCGACGTCGCCGTACTGCGCCACCTCCTGCCAGGTGATCGTATAATCGTCCTGCTCCGGCATGCCCGCCCAGAGGCGGCTGCAGACCACCTGCAGCTGCACCGGCTCCACTACTGGCCCCAACAGCGCATCGCCGGCCTCCTCCTGCCCGGCGATGCGCTGCTGCTTGATGCGCCGCAGGTCGTCGACCAGGCGCTCGGCAACGCCGGGGGCAAAGGGACAACCGGCGTTCGCGGCCGGCCGGGTCACCGCCTCCAACGCCTCTTCGACGCCCAGCCGGTCCATCCAGAAACGGGCCCGCAAGCGGTTGGGCAGCTCGGCGGCGTAGGGCTCGAGCTCGGCCACGTAATCCTCGCGGATGGTCAAGACCACGCCCAGCCGGGGCTGGGCGTCCAGCGCCGCGGCGAGCTGCTGGAAAAAGCCCCGCGCCTCCTGCCAGCGGTCGCGATGGGCGGTGAACAGCTCTTCGAATTGGTCGACGATCAGCAGCGGCGCCCGCGCGCCCCACAAGAGGTCCTCCGTTTCGTCGGCGGTATGGGCCGCCACGGCCGCGCTCAGCGTCTGGCCGAGCAGGGCCGCGGGGTCCGCCGCCTCCCCGGCCAGGCCGACGAGGGCGCTCAAGACAAAGACGTTCTCGACCGCCGCGGGCTCGACGCCGTAGGGAATCGCCTGCCCCACCCGCACCACCGGCAGGACGTCAAAGCCCTCCTCCTCCAGAGCGGGAATCACCACCGCGTTCAGGAGCGAGGTCTTGCCCGCCCCCGACTTGGCGTAAAAGAGCACCACCCGCTCGGCGAGGATGAGCGAGACCAGATCGCGCCCTTCCCGGCTGCGACCAAAAAAGTTATGGCGGTCCGCCCGCTCGTAGGGCCGGGGTCCGACGTAGGGATTATCTTTCATCTTCCCTCACTCCCCCGCTGACGACAGGCCAGGGCAGATCTCGACCTCGTCGCCAATGAACAGATATTGTTCCTCCAACGTCAGGCCGCGTTGCAAGCGGGCGCATACTGCCTGGATGATCTCTTCGGCACGCCAGAGCCAGAAATAGAGCCCTTCGTACTGGCTGGCAGGATAGTCGCTGTACGTGACGAGCCACGGGGTATCGGGGACGAACGCCGCCGCCGTCACCCCGCCCGCCGCAGGGATAGCGGAGCCGGGAAACGGGAGTTGCAGCAGCTCTCCGCCCGAGGTGACGTTCCACATCCGGATCAGCGGGCAGCCCGACAGGCCGCGCGGATCGCCGACGGGCGGGGTGTCGTAGGTCATCATCCACTCCGACTGCCCGGCAAAGCCGGCGATGGCAACGCCAGCCAGTTCGGTCTGGTGAACGCGGGCAACTTCCTGCCAAAACTCGGTATCGACCAGGACCACCTCGCCCCCCGCAAGCATGACGATCCGCTGTCCATCCGGGCTGAAGGCGACATCGTCGATGAACTCGATGTACCCGTACTGCCGCAAGTTCTCGCCCGTCGCCAGGTCCCACAGCCCAATGGCGGTCGGCATGGATTGTTCGACAAGGTCGTAGCTGGCGATCAACAACTGCTGGCTGTCGGGGCTAAAGGCCATCGCGCCGATATCGCTCAAGTAGCCGCTCAAAGCAATTTCCTCCCCGCTGACGACCTCCCATACCCCCACCGTGCCATCCCCCGCTGCAGCGGCGACCCAACGGTCATCGGGACTAAAGACAATCACCGCGGCGGTGGCCCCTGTCTCTCCCTCCTGCGTCGCCTGCTGCGTCCCCTGTTGCCCGACGGGCAGCAGCATTTGCAATTGCGCGCTCGCCACCTCCCAGACCTCGATCGTGCCATCCTCGCCGACGACGGCAACCCATTGTCCACCGGGGCTGAAAACCACCCCGGCCACCAGCCCCTGCGACCCAACAGCGTGCATTTCCTCCCCACTGGACAGCTCCCATATCCGCACGGTGCCGGCCTCGCCGAGCACGGCCACCCACTGCCCATCCGGATCAAAGACCACGTCCGCGACGGGTTCGTGCTGCTCCAACGAGAGCGTCTCTCGCCCGCTCGCCAGGTCCCAGACGCGGACCGTTTGCCCCTCGATCCCGGCGACCCACTGCCCCCCTTCGTGGAGGTAGAACTCGCCGGTCATACCGGCGAGGGGATGCTCGCTCACCTGGTGCAGCTTGCCGCTGTCCCACTCCCAGACCGTCACGCTCCGCCCGGCAGCGACGGCGAGCAGATTTCCCTCGGCATCCATCGCGGCGACCTCTCCCTCCAGGCGGGCGATCTCTTCCCACTGCCCGTCATCCAGCCAAATCCGCGTCATGCTGTCGCCAGCGAACAGCAGCCAGGAACTGTCGCTGCTGCCGGCAAACTGGGGAACCAGTTCGCCTATCGCCCCCCACAGCATAAAAGGCTGGGGGTCGTCTTGCCAGTTCCAGGCGTAGGCATCGAAAGATGGGTCGCGGTAATCGTCGTTGGCATACCAGGCGACCTGCCCGCCGTTGGAACTCATCACCAGGCCAAAGGGGCGGCCCGTCCCCCACTCGGCCAGCTGCTGATCCTCCCGCCAGTCCCACACGGCCACACCGCCCCCACCCTCACTGGCGGTGGCGACGTACTGCCCGTCGGGACTGAAAATGACCTCCGTCACCGGCAGCCGGGAGGCCTCGCCGGTCAACTGGGTCACCTGTTGGCTGGTGCCGACGTCCCATATCCGCACCGTTCCATCACTGCCCGCCGTCACCAGCTGCTGCCCGCTGGCAGAGAAGGAGAGATCGACGACGGCGCCCGAGTGTCCCCGCAGCAGCGCCAGCGGGTCGGCCGTTGCCGTCTCCCACACCTGGACCAGGCCGCTGCTATCGACCGTGGCCAACTGTTGGAAATCAGCGCTGAACGCCAGTTGCGTGTAATCCGTCGCCACAGTCGTCTCCTGGCCGGTGGTGACGTCCCAGACGCGAATGCGGCCCGGGCCATCGGCAATCGCCAGCCAGCGGCCATCGTCGCTGGCAGACAAAAGCTGCCCTGCCTCTTCTGCGACCGATTCGCCCGAACTGACGTCCCAGATCTGCAGGCCGCTCTCGCCCGCCGTCACCAGCCAATCTCTCTCGGAGACAAAGACGAGGTCTGTGACCTCTTCCGGGTGTTCCACCTGGACCACGATCGGGCCGGTGAAATCTAGCATGTTTTGGAGGACGCCGTTGGCCTTGACCGAGGGGTAGCGGTTCAGCGACTCGATAGCCAGAAACTCGCCGACCAGCCAGGATTGGGCCGCGGTATCGTAGAAATCCTCGGCAATGGTGGCAAGATATTGGGCAAACGAGCGATCGAGCTCGAGCTGGCGCTGGGCCACCAGTGCCTCATAGGCAGCAACTGCCGTGGCCTGGGCAGCCAGGGCGGCTTCTCTTTGCTCCATGGCCAGGTTGCGCTGAACATCGGCGTCCGCCTGAGCGGTAAGAGCGAGGCTGCGCTGCAGGTCTGCATCGGCATAGGCGGTCAGGGCGACGTCGCGCTGCTCCTCCGCCGCCATCTGGCCCCGCAAGGCGGCGATGGTCAAGACGGCCATGACCAACCCGCCGACCAGCAAGGCAATGGAAACCGCTCGCCGCAAGCGCCGCCCACGGGCGGCGCGCAGTTCCTGGGCCTGCTGGCTGGCTGCCAGAAAGGCCGTTTCGTAAGACGCCACCTGGCCGGGGTGAGCCTGGGACCACTCCAGGGCCTCTTGTAGTGCCTGATCGCGGTAGAGCAGCGAATCGTCGCCGACCTCTTGCCAGCGGCGGGCAGCCATCCGCAGCGGCGTTTCCTGGGCCGCCTCCCAGGCCTCGTTGGAGGCCAGCACCGGGTCCACCAGCCGGTCGTGGGAGAGCTCGTACCAGCGCGCTCCGGCCCGCGCCTCGGCGCGGATCAGCCGCTGCTTTTCCAGGACGTCGACCGCCGCGTTGGGCAGCCCGGCCGTCTCGACCTCGCCGCGGACGGCCAGGCCCTTGGTTCCCATCGGCGTGATCATCTGCTGGGAAAACCAGCGGCGCAGCGCTCGCTCGCCCACCTGGGTCTCTTGCACTGTCTCGGCCAGCGCACTTTCGTAAAAGTTGCTCAGCGCCTGGTCGACGTCGCCATATTTCTGCACGTCATCCCACTGGATGACGCCTTTTCCTTCCGACAAGCCTTCCCACAAGCGGCTGCAGACCACCTGCAGCTGCACCGGTTCCACGTACGGCCCCAGCACCTCCGCCTCTTCCTGCTCGCTCTGTTTCTGCACCTTGATCCGCCGCAGGTCGTCGACCAGCCACTCGGCAACCTCGGGGGCAAAGGGATAGCCCTCGTTCGCGGCCGGTTTCTCCACCGCCTCCAGCGCCCCCTCGGCGCCCAGGCGTTCCATGCGAAAGCGCGCCTTGAGGCGCCGGGGAAAGAGCGCGGCGTAGGCATCCAGCTCGGCCACATAATCCTCGCGCATGGCAAAGACCACGCCCAGTTGGGGGTATTTGTCCAGCGCCTCGGCCACCTGTTCAAAGAACTCGCGCCGCTCCTGCCACCGCTCCCGGTGGGCGGTAAAGAGTTCTTCGAACTGGTCAAAGACCACCAGCGTCGAGCGGGTTCCCAGGAAAGGGTCCGCTTTCTCTGCGCGACAGTGCGTCACCAGGAACGAGGAAACGGTTCGAGAGAGCAGCGTCTCCGGCGGCATATCCCCTTGGGCCAATCCCATCAAGGCGCTAAAGACAAAGACGTTGCGGACCATGCCGGGACCGATCCAGGACGGGATTTCGCTGCCCACCCGCGCCAGGGGCAGGACGGCAAAGCCCTCTTCTTCCAGCGCGGGGATGACGGCGGCGTTCAAGAGCGACGTCTTGCCCGCGCCCGACTGGGCGTAAAAGAGCACCACCCGCTCGGCCAGGATTAACGACTGCAGGTCCCGCGCCTCGCGGTTGCGGCCGAAAAAGTTGTGGCGGTCCGCCCGCTCATAGGGCCGGGGTCCGACGTAGGGATTATCTTTCACTTTCCCTCCCATTCTGCTCGCAACTCGGCCATAAACTGCTGCGTGCTGCCCCAAAAGACATTGATCTCGGCATCCTGAAAATACTGCTGCAAAAAGCTCTGCACGGCAGCAGTGTCGGCCCGGCCTGCCTCGTCGAACTCGAGTTGCACGGCAACGTGCTTGAAGCGCCGCCGCTGGTCAGCCGACGCCACCAGGCCGCGCAGGATGACGCGAAACTCCCAGTCGTGCAGGCTGTAGCCGACAAAGAGCAGCGAACTGCTGGCAATCGCGCCGCGGATGAAATGGGGCACCCGCTCCATCTCGGCCGAGACGCGCACCAAAAAGTCGAGATAGTCGTCCTCAGATAGCACCAGCGAATCGACCGCCTCGTCGCTGCCAAAGAGATGATAGACCAGCGGCGCCTCGGGCGTGGGCACATAGTTGGGATCGTCCTCAAAGAGCGAAGGCAACCCGTCCAGCAGCCGGTTCCAGCGGCAGACCTCGCGCGCCGGTTCTTTCCCAGCCGCCGCCAGCGCCTCGAACATCAGGCTGTCAAAGTTAGTGGTCAGGTAGAGCGGGAGGTCCAGGCTCGCCAGCACGCGGTGGGCCTCGTTGGGGTCGTCGGCGACGAGGTTCGACCAACCGACCGCCCGCAGCAGTTGCGTCGCCGTCTCACAGTCGGCCTCGGGCCGCAGTTCCTCCGGCAGGCGCGCGTGGAGATAGCACCTGAGCGCGTCCACCGCCTCCCAGCGGGGGAAATCCTTGCCCTGGTTGCTGGCCAGGTACTGGGCGACGCGGGGCAGCTCGTGCGCGTCCTCAAAAGGGTACCCGTGCAGTTCAGACCAGCTGAGGGCGATTTCCCTGGGAGTTGGCAGCCAGCGTCCGTGGACCCGCGGGCCGATGATGGGCGTGCACTTTTTCTGCTCGATCATGCGCACCAGGCCGGACCAAAAGACGCGCGGGTTCTTGCTGCCGAGGACCTGGCCGCGGGCGTCGGCCTCTGCACCCCACAGCTGGCCGGAGCGGAGGCGCATAAAGAGCACCGGCACGGCGGCGGCAGGGCGGCCGGCGGTGAGCAGGGTGGCGCGCGCCTCGTTGGCCGCCTTGTCGACCCGGCCGTGCGCCAGCAGGCGCTGGTAAAAGACCGTGCTGAAGGTGCGGGCGGTCTCGACGGGGACAAAATCCTGCATCGCAATAACCGCCGGGACGCCGACCGAGACCAGCTTGGGAGCCAGGCCGCGGAAGGCATCCCCGGTATCGCGGCTCGCGCTCTGGCAGGCGGCGAGAAAGACGAGCCGGGGGTGGACGTCCTGCCGCGCCAGCATGCAGGCGATCTCGTCGTCGGGGACGATCGCCGCGTTGCCCGCGCCGTCCTGCAGGTAGAGCACCGCCTGCCCCCGCCGCTGGCTGAACGCGCCGTGGCCCAGGTAGTGCAGGACGTGGGCGCCCTGCCGCAGCGCCGCCTCCAACCGCTCCAGCGTCACCGGCGGCTCGAGAACGGTCAGTGACAGCTCGCCGGGGTCGATCTCGCCCAGCGCCGCCGCCAGCGCCGCCCGCTCCACGGCGACGTCGAACGGCTCCAGGTTATAGTTCGCCAGGTCGCCGGGGTTCGAGATCGCCGCCAACACCCGGATCGGCCGCTCGTCCACTGCGCCGCCCCAGGGCAGAGCGACGGGCAGGTAGCGGGAGAAAGGCGTGTGGGCGTGGGCGGCGAGCATTACCGTTTCCTCGTGCAGCAGCTCCCAGGGCAGGCCGTGCAGCTCGGCGGCGCCGAGGTCGATGCGCAGGCGGATGGCACGCTGAGGCGCCGCGCCGCGGATCTCGGCCCACGCTTGCTGCAGGACCGGGTCGGCCAGCAGGCGCTCGATCAGCTGCTGCCCGTCCGCGACGGGGTTGCCGCTGGCAGCCCAGGAGGCGACGGCGGGATCAAGGTGGCCGCGAGGAAAGGCCCGCTCGCCAGCCAGGGTAAATTCGACCGGGTAACCCTCGCCGCGCAGGGGAAAAATGCGCACCTCTAAATCCATCAGGAATTCATCGCTCATCTTTTGCTCCTCTCCTCGTTCTGTATGCTGTGAGAAAAGTGCCGGGCAGCAACCTGAGTAACTTGAAAGGTCCCATTTGCGGCTATCCGACCGTCAAGGTCTGGAAAACAGCTTTTTTTCGTAACTCGACAATGGCACATTTCAACATTGGATGCTCTACCGCAGTGGGAGAAGGGGAAAAGGGGGTTTCGCAGGCGGCTTCGCCGCCTGCGAAACCCCCTTTTCCCCCTTCCCCGTGCTTGGCAGAGCAATCTAATGAAATGTGCCATTGTCAAAGTAACCACTGTAACTGCCCCAGAATCTGGTCTCAATGGGATGATTCTTCCGGCACTGCAAGTTCGGGACAGGTGGGATGGTATGGCTCATCTCCAAGGTACCGGCTCCATTCTTCGCGGGTCAGGTTGCGATACAGATTTGCGCAAACCTGCGCGACCAAATCTTGGGGTTGCCACCACCAGATCCAGGCTGTGTCGTAGCTGATGCTTGCAATCCACTGGTCGTTCTGGCTGAAGGCGACATTGTCCGGGTATCCCAACACGTGTTCGATGCGAGTGACCTCCCTGCCAGAATCAACCTCCCAGACTCGCACTGTACCGTCGTAACTGGAGGAAACCAGCCACTGGCCGTCGGAACTGAAAGCCATGGCCAGCACCTGGCCATCGTGCTCCAAACGCCTGATCTCCCGCGCAGTGATTGTATCCCATATCCATATCGTGCCGGCCTCATATCCTGCCGCCACGTGCTGGCCATCTCTGCTCAACGCTACGGCTGTCAAAGGAGATGGCAAGGCAAGTTGATCCACTTTTTGCCCTGTCTCAATGTCCCAAGAGATGACTGTACCGTTATGGCTTGCCGATACAACCCTTTCTCCATCGGACGCAAAGGCTACCGCGTTCACCTCCCAGCCGTGATCCATCCGGGCAATCTCGCGTGCAGCCGCCACCTCCCACACCAGCACGATGCCGTCGCCCCCGCCGGACACCCCCCATTCCTCATTGGGGCTGAAGGCCACGCTGTTTGCCTGCCACCCGTGTTCAATCCAGCCCACCATCCGTCTGCCAGATGTCTCCCATACTTGAACCGTCCCGTCGCGGTTTCCAACGATCAGCCATTGCCCGTTGGGGCTGTAGGTCACAACCTCGACCTGGCTCGCCGAGCACGTGACCTGCTCTCCCACGACTTGGATGTCATCAGTTCTCGCCAGGTCCCACCACCACAGGGAACCATCGTCGCCTCCCGTGACTGCCGATTGGTTGTCTGGGTGGATCGCCAGGCTGTTTAGTCGACCCTGGTGCATCATCCGGGCTACCTCTCGCCCCTCGACCCTTCTTTCGTCCAGCATCATCGAGATGTTCCACACCCGAATCGTGGCATCCCGCCCCCCTGAGACGACCCACTGGTCATCGTGGGCAAAGGCAACAGCGGCGATCTCGCCTTCCTGTTCTATGCGGGCGACCTCCTCCCCGGTCTCCAGATCCCAAACCCGCGCCGTGCCGTCGTTGCTCGCCGTGAGGAGCCACTGACCATCGGCGCTGAGCACGGCGTCGACCACCGTGGCTTGATGCCCGCGCAGCACGACGACCTCACGCCACGTCTCCACCTCCCATATCCTTGCTTTGAAATCATCGCTGCCAGAGATGAGCCACCGGCCGTCAGGGCTAAAAGCCAGGTAAAACACACGCCCGTTATGGAGCAAGCGGGCGACCTCTTCCCCTGTAGCGACTGACCAGACCCTGGCCGTGTTATCGTCGCTCCCCGAGACGATCCAGCGGCCATCTGGACTAAAGACCACGTCCCGCACCCTGGCGTCGTGGGCGACCTGAAGGACCTCTTTTCCAGTGGCCGTTTCCCAGACCACGGCGGTGCCATCCTCGCTTCCCGATGCCACCCAGCGACTATTGGGACTGAATGCCACGGCCAACACGCCAACCTGATCGTGACCTGGGGGGGGCAGTTCGGTACTGAACCCATGCTCCAGGCGGGCCACTTCCTCCCCGGCGACAATGTTCCATATCCGTACCTGGCCAGAAATGCCGATTGTCCGCTCTGTATTCCCGCGAACGAGCTGGCCACCTCCCCAGGCCACAAATTCTCCATTGGGGCTAAAGGCAGCGTCATTTATCGAGTTTGCATCTGCCACCTGCACAATCGCTGTTCCAGTGTCTGGAGACCACACGATCGCGCCGCCAGAGCTCTCGGTCACCTCGCCGGCGCTATCCCAGGCGAGTTCACCGCTGCCCGACAGCACCCATTCCCCACCGGGACTGAGCGCCACGACATTGATCGGCTCCTCGTGCTGCACTCGGACTCGCTCTCGGCCTGTGTCCACCTCCCAAATCCTCGCCGTGCCTCCCTCGTCACCCGAAACGCCCCACGTACCGTCAGGGCTGAGAACCATCGTGTTCACATCGCTCCCAAGTTCTACGAGCACCAACGGTTGGGCGAGCCCGTCGAGCAGCCTTTGCAAGGTGATGCTGGCTTCCAGATTTGGCTCCCGTTGTATCGACTCGACAGCCAAAAGACTGGCCAGGGTCCAGGTTCCCCGATTGCGCTCCACCTCTGCCTGTGCCGCCAACCGAAGAGCTGTAGCGATACGGGTCTGCTGTCGCGCCTCGCCCCAGCCGTAGAAAGCAAATACCGCTGCCACAGCTACAATAGCCAAACCAACTCCCAGCCCAGCTATGATCATTCTGCGCAATCGGCGTTTCCTGTTCCGTTCTTGCTCTACCTTCTGGCTCGCGGCCAGGAACTCGGTCTCGTAAGACTCTGCGATGTCAGGGTTCGCCAGTGCCCAGGCCAGTGCCTCTTCCAGCGCCTTGCCGCGGTAAAGCAGCGATTCGTTCTCTGTTCTTTTCCACTGTTGTGCAGTCTTGCGCAAAGGCGTTTCCTGCCGCGCCTCCCAGGCCTCATTCGACTCGACGATTGGGTCGATCAATCGATCGTGAGCGAGTTCGTACCACCGTGCTCCGGCTCGAACTTGTACTCGGATCAGTCGCCGTTGCTCCAGTATATCGACTGCCAGGTTGGACAGTCCTTCCGTTTCCGCCTCTCCGCGCACGACGAGCCCTTTTGTCTTCATCGGCGTGATCAGTTGCCTGGTGAACCAGCGGCGAAGCTGCCGCTCGTTCACCCCGGCCTGTTGCACGATCTCTGCCAGGGCGCCCTCGTAAAAGCCGGTCAGCGCCCGGTCGACATCGCCATACTTTTGTACATCCTCCCACAGGATGACATCCTTTTCCTCTGGCAGCCCTTCCCACAACCGGCTACAGACCACCTGGAGCTGCACGGGCTCCACGTACGGTCCGAGCGCCTTGGCTTCTTGTATCTCGGCTCGCCGCTGTATCTTGATCTGCCGCAGGTCATCCACCAGCCAACTGGACACGTCGGCGGCGAACGGACAGCCACCATTTGCCGCCGGCCTTTCTACAGCTTCCAGCGCCCCCTCCAAGCCCAGCCGTTCCATGCGGAATCGTGCTTTGAGCCGCCGGGGCAGCAGTGCGGCGTAGGGATCCAATTCGGCCACGTAATCTTGGCGCATGACCAAGACCACGCCGATCTGCGGATGGGCATCCAGTGCCTCCACTACCTGAGCGAAAAAACCTTGCCGCTCTTGCCACCGTTCCTGGTGCGTGGTAAAAATCTCTTCAAACTGGTCAAACACCACCAGTGTTGACTGCTTCATCAGAAAAGATCGCTCTTCCCTTTCCTGGCAGTGCATTGCCAGGAAAGAGGACAAGGTCTGTCCCAGCAGGGTTTCGGGAGCCGTATGATCTCCCGCCATCGTCATCAGCGCACTGAAGACAAAGATGTTTCCCCCTGCCTCGGTGCCGATCCAAGATGGCGCGTCGCCGCTTACCCGGGCCGTGGGGAGAATGGTAAAGCCTTCCTCTTCCAATGCCGGGATGACAACGGCGTTCAGGAGCGAAGTCTTGCCCGCGCCCGACTGGGCATAGAACAATACGACTCGTTCCGCCAGGATGAGCGAGACCAAATCCCGCCCCTCCCGATTGCGTCCGAAAAAGTTGTGGCGATCAGCCCGTTCGTAGGGGCGAGGGCCAATGTAGGGATTGTTTTTCATGACCTCACGACTTTCACCAGTTTGCCAGGGAATCCGCTACGATCCGTTTCACGGTCGCTGATACTTTACCAGGTGCAAGAGACGGTTATTCCACCCACCCACGGCTGCGCTCGACCGCCCGCTGCCAGCCGGCGTAGACTGCCTGGCGGCGGGCGTCGTCCCACTGCGGCTCAAAGACGCGGTCGACGCCCCAGTTGGCCCGCAGTTCGCCCAGGTCGGACCACAGCCCGGCCGCCAGCCCGGCGGCGTAGGCGGCGCCCAACGCAGTGGTCTCGTTGACCGTCGGCCGGACCACCGGCACGCCGAGAACGTCGGCCTGGAGCTGCATGAGCAAGTCGTTGACCGTCGCCCCGCCGTCGACCTTGAGCGCGGTCAGCTCGATGCCCGAATCGGCCCGCATCGCCTCCAGCACGTCGCGGGTCTGGTAGCAGATCGCCTCCAGCGTCGCCCGTACCAGGTGAGCCCGCCCCACGTAGCGGGTCAGGCCGACGATGACGCCGCGGGCGTCCATGTCCCAGTAGGGGGCAAAGAGGCCGGAGAAGGCGGGGACGAAATAGATGCCGCCGGCGTCGTCGACGCTGCGGGCAATGGCCTCTGTCTCGGCGGCGTTCTCGATCAGGCCCAGGTTGTCGCGCAGCCACTGCACGGCGGCGCCGGTGATGGCGATCGAGCCCTCCAGGGCGTAGGTGGTGCCCGCCGGCAAGCCGTAAGCGACGGTGGTCAGCAGGCCGCTTTGGGAGGGGACGATCTCGCCGCCGGTGTTGAGCAGCATAAAGCAGCCGGTGCCGTACGTGTTCTTGGCCTCGCCGGGTTCGTAGCCGGCCTGGCCAAAGAGCGCCGCCTGCTGGTCGCCCAGGTCGCCGCAGATGGGCGTCGACGCACCCATCGCCCGCGCCTGGCCGTAGAAAGCGGGGTCGGAGGACGGGCGGATGCGGGGCAGCATCTGCCGCGGGATGGTCAGCGCCTCGAGCAGCTCGGGCTCCCAATCGAGTGCCGCCAGGTTCATCAGCATGGTGCGGCTGGCGTTGGTCACGTCGGTAACGTGGGCGCCCCCATCCGGCCCGCCGGTCAGGTTCCAGATCAGCCAGGTGTCGACGTTGCCGAACAGCGCCTCGCCCCGCTCGCCCTTTTCGCGCAGGCCGGGGACGTGGTCGAGCAGCCACTTGAGCTTGGGGCCGGAAAAGTAGGTGGCGACCGGCAGGCCGGTCCGGGCGCGAACGGTCTCCTCCCAACCGTCCGCGACGAGCTGGCGGCAGAGCTCACGGGTGCGGGTGTCCTGCCAGACGACGGCGTTGTACAGCGGCTCGCCGCTGCGCGGGTCCCAGACGACGGTCGTCTCGCGCTGGTTGGTGATACCGATGGCGGCGATCTGTTCCATCCCCAGCCCGCCCTGGTCCAGCGCGCCGGCAATCACCCGCCGGGTCCTGGCCCAGATCTCGCGCGGGTCGTGCTCGACCCAGCCAGGCTGGGGATAAATCTGGGCGTGTTCCTCGTAGCACGAAGCGACTACCCGCCCGCTGCGATCAAAGACCATGAAGCGGGTGCCGGTGGTGCCCTGGTCGACAGCGGCGGCGTACTCGGGGCGATCGCTCATATTCTTCCTCCAAAGTCCGAGATCTCGTGCCCATCCACGCCTTACGTTTTACGCTTCACACATCCCTATTCGTGATCACTCGTGCCCATAACTCGCTTTTCCAGATGATCTCGCAGGCTTCTTCCAGCACGCTGGTGCGCTGAAAGGCCTGTTCCAGCGTCTCGCCGCTGGCAAAGGAGCCGTGGCTGCGCACGACGACCACGGGACGTTCGCACAGCGCCGCGGCGACGGCCTGGGCCAGCTCGGGGCTGCCCGAAGGCCGTTCGACCGCCACGACGGGCACCGGGCCGAGAATATACGCCCCCTCGCTGTCGACGGGGACGATTACGTCGCGGGAGAAGGAGAGCGCGACGGCGGTGCGGGGATGGGCGTGGACCACTGCCAGGGCGGAGGTGGCGCGGTAGATGGCGCGGTGGACGATCAGCTCGCTGGAGCAATCGGGGGTGTTCTGGTCGTCGTCGAACAGGCCGGTCTGGACGAGATCGGCCGGCTGCAGCCGGCCCAGCATCGCCCCACGCCGCTTGATCAGCAGCCGGTCGCCCTGGCGCACGCTGACGTTGCCGCCGTGGGAACTGGTCATTCCGGCGACATACAGGTCACGGCCGATAGCACGGATTTGTTGGTAGAGCGTTGGATCGACCATCTCACTCCCTGTTGTAGCACAAGAAGGCGGGAAATGCAAGGCGCGACGGCGCGGGTAGAACTGGACATTGCAGGGCAAATCGTTTACAATTGGCATGACCGGGTCGTCCGGAAGGGAAAAGGAGTGGACGAAAAGATATTCTGCCCGCACTGCGGGATCGAGATGGAAAAAGCCCCCGTCGCCGGGCGGGTGCGCCGCTTGTGCAAAGCTTGCGGGTTCGTCCTTTACCGCAACCCGGTCCCCGGCGCCGGGGTCCTGGTAGAGATGGAAGGGGGAATCGTGCTGGTGCAGCGCAAGGAGCCCCCCTTTGCCGGTTGGTGGGCGCTGCCGGCCGGCTACATCGAGGCGGACGAGAGCGTGGAGCAGGCGGCCATACGCGAGTGCAAGGAAGAGACCGGTCTCGACGTCGAGCTGGTCGAGCTGTTCGGCGTCGACTCGTTCCCAGAAGGGCCGGTCCAGTCCGGCATCATCATCTTTTACCGCGCCCGGCCGGTCGGCGGGACGATGCGGGCCGGCGACGACGCCCAAGACGTGCGGGTTTTCGCTCCCGACGACCTGCCGCAGCAGCTGGCCTTTCGCACCCACCGGCAAGTCATCGAGCGCTGGATTCACAGCCGCTCACCCCAATTCCGCGCCCCCCGGCCGGGCATCCTCATCCGCGAGGCCCGCTGCGGCGATACGGAGTCGGTGCTGCAGCTGCTGCAACTGATCCCTCACTATGGCGGGATGTCGGAGGAAGAGCAGCGGGCGGCGGCGCAGCGGCTGCGGGAGAGCCCGGCCCTAGAGATACTGGTGGTGGAAGCTGCGGGGAAGGCGGTCGGATTCCTGGCGCTCACGTTCATGCCCAGCCTCACCGGCCTGCGGGCGCTGATCGGCGAGATATCGGTCAATCCCGATTTCCAGCGGCAGGGGATCGGGGCCGCACTGGTCGAGGCGGCAGCACAGCGGGCGACCCACCGCGGGGCGACTCACCTGCTGGTCGACACCTCCCGCGGCGATGCGGCGGCGCAAGAATTCTACCACGCCTGCGGCTTTGAAGCCGGCGGCGTGGCCCCGCTGCGGATTCGCTGAGGTGAAAGCCGCAACGACCCGGACAATGTCGAAATCGCAGTTGCCACTGCAAAAGATTTTTGAGGAGGACGAGAGAATGGAAAAAGAGGTCGGCACGGAAAAAGTCAAGCGCGGCCTGGCCCAGATGCTCAAAGGCGGCGTCATCATGGACGTGGTCAGCGCCGAACACGCGCGCATCGCCGAGGAGGCGGGCGCATGCGCGGTGATGGCCCTGGAACGGGTCCCGGCAGACATCCGCGCCCAGGGCGGCGTGGCCCGCATGGCGGACCCGGAAAAGATCGTCGAAATTATGGCGGCGGTCTCGATCCCGGTGATGGCCAAGTGCCGCATCGGCCATTTCGTCGAGGCGCAGGTGCTGGAATCGCTGGGGGTCGATTTCATCGACGAGAGCGAGGTACTCACCCCCGCCGACGAGCAGCACCACATCGACAAGTGGGGCTTTACCACCCCCTTCGTCTGCGGCTGCCGCAACCTGGGCGAGGCGCTGCGGCGCATCGGCGAAGGGGCGGCCATGATCCGCACCAAGGGCGAGGCGGGCACCGGCAACGTCGTCGAGGCGGTGCGCCACGCCCGCGCGGTGATGGGCGAGATCCGCCGCCTGACGACGATGGCCGCGGAAGAGCTGATGGCCTATGCCAAAGAGATCGGCGCCCCCTACGAGCTGGTGAAAGAGACGGCCAGCCTGGGCCACCTGCCCGTGGTCAACTTTGCCGCCGGCGGCGTCGCCACCCCGGCCGACGCGGCGTTGATGATGCAGCTGGGCGTCGACGGCGTCTTTGTCGGCAGCGGCATATTCAAGAGCGGCAATCCCGCCAAACGGGGTCACGCCATCGTCCAGGCGGTCACCCACTACAACGACCCGCAAATTCTGGCCGAGGTCAGCCGGGCGCTGGGCGAGCCGATGGTCGGCATCAACATCAGCGACATCCCCGCCGAGGAGCGGCTGGCGGAACGGGGTTGGTAAGCGAGAGGAAACAGGCCGGAAGCGAGGATGAGCAGGCGGATCGGCGTGCTGGCGCTGCAGGGCGCCTTTATCGAGCACCAACAACTCCTGGCCCGCCTCGGCGCCGAGCCGGTCCCCGTGCGCATGCCGGCGCAGCTGGAACAGGTGACCGGGCTGATCATCCCTGGCGGCGAGTCGACGACCATCGGCCAGATCGCCGGGCGGTGGGGCCTGTTGGAACCGCTGCACGCCTTTGGCCGCTCCGGGCGCCCCATCTGGGGCACATGCGCCGGGATGATCCTGATGGCGCAGGAGGTGCTGGACGGCAAGGCAAACCAGCCGCTGCTGGGGCTGATGGACGTGGCCGTGCGGCGCAACGCCTTTGGCCGCCAGGTTGACAGCTTTGAGGCCGAGCTGGAGGTGCCGGTGCTGGGCGCGGCGCCGTTTCACGCCGTCTTTATCCGCGCCCCGCTCATCGAGCGGGTGGGACAAGAAGTAACAGTGCTGGCAACACTGCAGGACGGAAGCGTCGTCGCTGTGCAGCAGGGAAACCTGCTGGCTACCGCCTTTCATCCCGAGCTGACTGACGACGAGCGGTTCCACCGCTACTTTTTGCGCCTGGTATGAGTGTCATGGGGGCGGCCGGCCAGCCGCCCCCTTTTGCCTTATTCTTCAATGTGAATATACTAAAGTTGCCCGGGCCACTCGACTGGATGCTCTTCCTCTGCAGCGCCGGGCACGCGCCATCCACGCGAGTGGCCAGGATATTTTGTCATCACCAGATATAGCCAAAATAAGGAGGAAAATGTGAATAAAAACCAAGTTCTGGCCCTGGCACTGGCAAGCGGCATCGGCCTGGCCGTGCTGCTCCTGGCCGCCACCCAGGCGACGGCCGATTCTACAATCGCGCGCCCGATGCCACCCGACGGCCCCGAACCAGGCGCCTTCTCCCTCCCCGCCGCCAGTCTCGACGACAGCTGGAGCAGCGGCTGGTTCTACGTCCCCCCGGCCTCGGCGCAGATCCTCAGCCACAGCCTGGGCGGCGACCCCGACGACTATTTGATCCAGGTCTGGTTCTGGGACAATGAGAACGATGGAGACGCCGACATCGGCATCAATGTCCGCGGCTATGGCGGCTACGAAGGAGGCGGCAATTTCTATGGCGCGACGTGGCAAAACCTGACCGACGAGACGGTCCAGGTCTTTCGCTACAGCAACGACACCGCCGCCGACATGATCCTGGTGCGCATCTGGATTCCCGACGACCCGGCCGATTACTGCAGCGACTGGACGGACATTGCGCAGGGAACGATAATGACCTTTACCCACAACCTGGGCGGGGACGTGGACGACTATTCCGTCGGGCTGGTGTTCAGCAGCACGGTCTCTACCCCCTTCGGCCCGGCCGGGCGCAACCACCGCTTCTATGGCGGGCTGGAATATGGCGGCGGCGCAAACATGGTCGGCGCCTACTGGGACAACCTGACCGATTCGACGGTGCGGGTCTACCGCCACGCGAACGACCTGTCCGCCGAGCAGGTTCGCCTCTGCGTGACCATCCCCGACCCGCCGGCCTATGACAGCGGATGGGTGACCGTGACCGCAAACTCGGTGACCACGCTGACCCACAACGTGGGCGGAATGCTCGGGCCCTACCGGGTGCGCCTCGACCAGTGGAATCCCGCCAGCGGCATCAATCACTATTGCCTCGGCGGAGAGGCGGTCAACGTCACCCCCACCGGCGCCAACTGGGAAAACCTGACTGACGAGACGATCGCCGTGCTGGCACGGGGCGGCATCTCCCGCGTCCGCATCCGCATCTGGAACACCTACCTGCTCTACCTGCCCATCGTGGTCAACGATTATACCGGCCCCACCGAGCTGGCCTACGACGACGGGATTGCCGATTCGTGGCAGTCCCACGACCCGGACAGCGGCTTTGCCGTCCTGTTCCACACCGACGCGGCGGCTCAACTGACCGGAGCGCGTTTCTACCTCGACGCGGCCAGCGGCACAGCGCCCATCGAGGTGCACGTCTGGGACGCCGCGCACAACGACCTCATCACCCCCTTCGAGACCACCCCGCCGAACGGCGAAGGGTGGTTCGACGTCGACCTGTCCAGCTACAGCCTGACGGTGGACGGCGATTTCTACGTCGGTTTCACCTACCCCGAAGCCAGCTACGATCCCTCCATCGGCGTCGACAGCTCGGCACCCGACGGCTACAGCTACGAGGTGCCGTGGATACTCATGACCGACCGCGATTATATGATCCGGGCGACGATTGGTCAATAGCATTTTGCGCCCGAACGGGTCTGGCAGGGGCGAGGCGTCGCCTCGCCCCTGCCAGAAAATGCGGAAGGACTTGCAATGTTCTGAACTTGTAAGGAGATCAAAAGTGGTCAAAAAGAGACTGCTTGGCCTGGTAGTGTTGTCGGCAATACTGGCGTCGAGTATCTTGAGCAGCCATGGAGCGGCGGGTGATTTGCCCCTTTCCCCTGCCCCACAGGCAAATGGCGACGTCGACCCCGGCGGTGACATCCTGCTCTCCAGCTCCCTGTATAACGACTGTGACGCCGCCGTGGCCTACAACGATAACGCCCAAGAGTTTCTCGTCGCCTGGAACCACCAGGGAAACATCTATGGCCAGCGCCACGACGTGCGGGGAGTGCCCCTGGGAGAGAATTTCGCCATCAGTGTCAGCGGTTTCTACAAGATGCGCCCCTCGGTCGTCTATTCCCTCCACGCCGACGCCTACCTGGTGGTATGGGAGGATTATCACGACGGAGACGACTATGACATCTACGGCCAGTTGGTGGACGCCAACGGCGAGCCGCTCGGCGGCGAGATCGCCATCTACCCCGACGCCGGCAACCAGCAGTTCCCCGACGTCGCCTTTGACGGCACCAACTTTTTCGTCGTCTGGCAGGGACCGCACCAGGACGACTCGGTCGATATCTATGGCCGCTTTGTGGAGGCGGACGGCACGGTGCTGCCGACGATCTTTCCCGTCGCCGATGCCGGGGGCGATTCCCGCCGCGAGCCTGCCGTGGCCTATAACGGCACTGAGCACGAGTACCTGGTCATCTTTCAGTACGGCGAGCAGCCAAACACCGAGATCCACGCCCGGCGCGTGGACCCGGCCGGGGTCTTGCTCGGCGACGAGTACGTCGTCGCCATCCAGGAGGAGGCGCGGTCTCCCGACGTCGCCGCAGCGGATTGGGCGGCCTACGTCGTCGTCTGGTCCGACCGGCGCGTCTCGGGAGAGAGCTGGAACATCTACGGCCAGGTCGTCCTCGCCGGCGCCGACAGTTCCTTCGACGGCGACAACTTTGCCATCGCTGCGGCGACCAGCATCCAGTGGAAGCCGGCGATTGCCCGCGCTCCCTCCAGCGGCGAGTTCTTGGTCGTCTGGGAGGACTATTGCCAGGAGGTCAGCAGCGGGGCGGATATCTACGGCCAGCGGCTCCAGGCCGACGCCAACCTGGACGGCGTCAACTT
Source organism: Anaerolineae bacterium (assembly GCA_016931695.1). Classification (GTDB taxonomy): domain Bacteria; phylum Chloroflexota; class Anaerolineae; order B4-G1; family DUEL01; genus JAFGEI01. The sequence goes on from JAFGEI010000022.1 coordinate 29,365, forward strand.
TGCCGTCAACGAGGAAACAGCAGACCAACTGGCAGCGGCCGTCGCCGCCAGCCACGGGCCTGACCTCTACCTGGTCGCCTGGGAACAAGATACAGCGTACGCCGATTCGGACCTCTTTGGCCAGCGGGTTTCGACCGGCGGCCTGCCGCTCTGGTACGCTTTCGAGATCTCGGCCGAGCCGGGATGGCAGTATTCCGCCGTCGCGGCCTACAACGGCCAGGAGGAGCAGTACCTGACTGTCTGGGAGGAAGAAGACGGCAGCATCTATGGACGGCGGCTCTCCTACGACGGGCAGCCCCTGGAACAGCCCTGGGCAATCGAGACCAACGGCAGCCACCAGAACCCGACCGTGGTCTATAACAGCTTTCGCAACGAGTACCTGGCCGTGTGGGAGGACCGCGATATCGACGCCATCGAGGGGCGCAAGATCCATGCCGCCGGCGAGGCCACGACCTACATCATGATCCCCGACAGCGATGGCGCGTTCGATACCACCCTGGCCTATGACTCCGTGGAGCATAGTTACCTGGTTGCCTGGCAGAGCCACAGCGACATCTATGGCCGGGCGCTCAACGACGGCGGGCTGCCGGTCGGGCCCCTGATCAATATCTGTAGCGAGGGCAGTCATCAGGACGATCCCCAAGTGACGTTCGACCCCAACCAGCAGCGGTTCCTCGTCGTCTGGGAGGACGATCGCGATGGCGGGGCGGGGGACGTCTATGGCCGCTTCGTCCTGCCCGCAGGCGGCCTGGAGGGGAACGAGTTCTGCATCGCCGGCTGCGGCGACCTGACCGGGCGCGAGGCTCCCGCCCTGGACTATAACCCCGACGACGGTGAGTACCTGGTCGTCTACACGTACGGCGATCCTGGCACCGACCACGATATCTATGGCCAGCGGCTCAGCGGCGATGGCCTGCTGCTCGGCGACGAGACCGTCATCTGGAGCGAGGCCGACGACGTCAGCCAGCGCGACCCCCAGGTCGCCTACGTCTCCTCGCTCAACCGCTATTACGTCCTCTGGGTCGACGCCCAGAACAGCGCGCAAAGCGGCTATGACCTCTACGGGCGCTGGCTGTTGGCCGACGCCAGCCCGGCCAGCCTGCGGCTGCCCAACTTTGTCTATGCCGGCGACCAGCTTTTTCCCGCCCTGGCCTATGACCCCGACCACGAACTGGGATTGACGGTCTGGACGGATTACCGGCGCACCGTCAGCGACGTCTACGCCCGCGTGGGGACGCTGGACGTCGAACCGCCGACGCCGCGCTTTCTCCGCGATCCCCTCGTCGCCCCGCAGGGCACCACCTTCACCTTCAACGCCTGGCCCAGCAGCGACAACCTGACCCCCCGCAGCGCGCTGATAGTCCGCTGGGACCTGGACGACGACGGCAGTTGGGACACGCCGCTCAGCCTGGACAAGGTAATCACGGCGACGGCCAACCTGCCGGGATTGCACAACATCGCCCTGGCAGTGCAGGACCTGACCGGCCTGTCCGACACGCTCTCCCTGCCGATCCTGGTCCTGGCCGCCAGCGGCAACACGCCGCCCACCGCCACGCTGACCGTCGATCCGCTCCTGGGCGTCGCCGGCACGTCGTTCCAGTTCGACGCCTCCGGCTCCGACGACGCCGAGACCCCCGGCAGCCTGGAGGTCTGCTGGGACTGGGACCGCGACGGCGCGTGCGACACCGCCTTCAGCCCCACGCTGCAGGCCAGCCGCGTCTTTACCCAGACCGGCTTTCACCTCGTCCGCGCCGTGGTGCAGGACGACGAAGGATTGACCGACGCAGCAGACCGGGGCATCCTGGTCGTGCCGGACGAGATCGCGGCGCTGGAGGTCCATCCGTGGTCGGCCTACGTGGGGCCGGAGGAGAACGTGTGGTACGTGGCGACGGCCTGGGATGCCTACGGCAATGCGATGGCCAATCCCACCGTCACCTGGACGGTGACGCTATCGCGGGCGGGGGTCATCAACGCCGCCGGCGTCTTTACCGCCACCACCTGGGCTGGCATCTATCCCGACGCCGTGCAGGCGGAGACGCACAACCACGTCACCGATACCGCCAGCGTGCGCATCGTCTATCCCCGCACGCTCTACCTGCCGCTGGTGTTGCGCCAATGAAAAAATCGACCCGCGGTATCAGCCGCCGCCAGTTCCTGGTCAGCGCCGGGGCAGCATTGGCCGGCGCCGCCATCGCCTGCGGGCAGGAGGAACAGCCGGGCGCCCCCACCGCCGCGCCCACCGGCGCCCAACCGGCCGCGACCAGCACTCTGACGCCGCTGCCGTCGATCACCCGCCCCATCACCGCCAACGACTTTACGCCGGAACAGCGCAACGTCGTCGAAACCATCGTCGTGCTGGCCAACTTTGCCGGGCGGCCGGAGCGGGTCTTGGACCTGCGCCCGCACTGGCACAAGATCTTTGGCACAGAGGACCCGCTGACCCAGCTCAACGGCTACTACCAGGTCAATTTCTACGGCCAGCTGGAGCTGCAGCCGGTCAGCACGCCCGAGGTGGGGGAGAAGGGCTATGTCGAGGTCGAGCTGCCGGGCCTGCCGCAGGATTACGCCTTTGGCTGGCTGATTGGGCTGGAGTCGGACGAGATCGATTCCGTCGATCCCGCCGCCGTGCGGCGGCTGATCCTGGAGGTGATGGCCCGCGTCTTGGAGCACGATCCTGCCCTCGGCTACCAGGATCGGTTCATCCTGATGGTGCTCAACGCCTCCGGTGCCGAGTACGGCCGCGGCGCGGCCGGCTTTTTGCCCACCACCGGGGTAGACCCGCTCTACGAACTGTTCGTCGGCGACCTTGCCGAAGGGGAGGCGGAGGCCTTTGCCGACGAAACCCATTTCCGCGTCGTCGACGGCGCCCGGGTCGTCGGCCTCATCGATTCCACTGGTTATACCTTCGACGACTATTTCCGCGACCGTCAGGCCCACGTCGCAGCGGACCAGTTCATCCGCGGCATGGCCTGCTTCAGCCGCGATGCGCCCCTGAGCTGCGCCAGCCACGACGTCCTCCACGGCCTGCGGCGCCAGTCAGCCTACGCCAACCCACCGGAAGGACGGGTAAGAGCCTTGAACTGCCTCTACAACCTGCCCCTGCAGAGCCTGTGGCTGGTGGGGACGCCCGAGCACGGCCCGTTCGACCGCAGCGTCAACTGCAGCCCCTACATCGGCTGGTGGGACCCGATGGGCGACCACCTGCACCCGACGATGCCGCGGGACTTTTTCTGCGGCCACCCGCACGGCATGTGCGCCTTCAGCAAGCTGCGAATGGGCCTGATCCCCGCCCGCTGCGTCGCCTCCGTCGACGCGGACGACGTGACCCTTCGCCTGGCGCCGTTGAGCGCGCCGACCCTCCCCGCGGCAGGCAGCGACGCCGAGGCGATCGTGGCCAGGGTCCCGCTGCTGCCCGGCAACGACACCGTCGCCCACATCTACCTGCTGCTGGAATACCGCTGCCGCTTTGGCGGGCCGGAGGGGCGCTATCCCGACAATTTCACCATCGACCCCGACGACGTCTTTGGCGACAAGATTTTTGACCCCGGCTACGACGCGGCAAACCCCGCCAACAGCCACTATGTCAACCCGCCGACAGTTTTCGTCCCCGACGAGGGGGTGCTGGTCTACCTGGTCAACGAGCGCATGCCCGAGCTGCCCGCGATCCCCTACAGCGAATGGTACAACTTTGTGCTGGCGCTGCTCAACCCGGCGGGCAACGAGCAGCGGGAGGACTTGAACCAGGCGGCGTTGGACGCCGGCGAATCGATCACGGTCGACTTTGCGAACCTCTACGCCGACCGGGGCCTGCCCATCCGCATCACCGTGGCGGTGACGGAGCGGACGGCGGCCTACGCCGCGGTGCGCATCACGCGCGAGCGGTAAAGCGGCCCGGCGGCCACAGCCGCGCTAAAGATGGGCCGGAGTTAAACTCCGGCCCATCTCCTGCGCCCCGCTTCCCGCGTCGCGCTACTCGTACCGCAGGGCGTCGATGGGGTTCAGCCGCGAGGCCCGCCAGGCGGGATACAGGCCCGAGACGAGACCGACGACGGCCGAGACCGTCGTCGCCAGGAAAACCGCCTGCAGCGTGACCACCGAGCGGAACCCCTCGATGAGGGAGCTGACGATTTGGGCCCCGACCCCACCAATCGCAATGCCCATCAGCCCCCCCACCACGCCCATCAGCGTGGCCTCGATGAGAAACTGCCATAGAACGTCCCGCCGCCGCGCGCCCACCGCCTTGCGCAAGCCGATCTCGCGCGTCCGCTCCGTCACCGAGACCAGCATAATGTTCATGATGCCGATCCCCCCCACCAGCAGGCTGATGCCGGCGATCGCCCCCAGAAACGTGGTCAGTACGCCGGTGATCTGGCCAAAGGTCTGCAGCAGGTCGGACTGGCTGAGCACGGTAAAATCGTCCTCGTCCTTAAAATCGATGTTGTGCAGTTCGCGCAGCACAGCGCGGATCTGCTCCGCAGCTACGTCCATGCGCTCCTCGCTCGACGCTTCGGCCAGGATGTAGGAGACGCGGTACTCGCCGCTGGAGGTGCGGGCGGAAAAGAGACGCACCTGGGCCGTCGTCAGCGGTACAAAGACCGTATTGTCCTGGTCGCCAAAGGTCCCCCCTTTCTCCTCCATCACCCCAATGACGCGAAAGGGCACGTTGTTGATGCGAATCGTCTCGCCGATGGGATAGGGGTTGTCGGGAAAGAGGTTGTCCACCACCGTCTGGCCCAACACCGCCACGCGCGACCGGCCCTCCAGGTCCTGGGAAGAGATAAACTCGCCCACCACGGGGTACCACTTGCGGACCAGCGGATACTCGGGCGTGACGCCCTGCACCTGGCTGGTCGACTGCCGCCCGCCGGCCACCAGCGTGGCGACGCTGTCGAGCTGCGGGGCCAGGCGAGCCACGTCGGGCAAGAGAAAGGGGTCGGACAGCGCCTCCACGTCGCGCATGGTCATCGGCTGCGGAGCACGATGGCTGCTGGGCGGCCCCGCCTGCTGCTCAAAGGTGCCGGGGATGATAAAGAGCAGGTTGGTCCCAATCCCCTGGAACTGCTCGGTGATGTAAACCTGGACGCCTTCTCCGGCCGACATCAGGGTGATCACCGCTGCCACGCCGATGATGATACCCAGCATGGTCAGGATCGAGCGCAGCTTGTTCGCCGTCAGTGCTCGCAGGGCGATGCGGATGCTTTCGAAAATGTTCATCGCGCGCCCTCCCCAGCCTCTTCAACCACGGACAGCAGGGGGTCCTCGACGTGCTCCTCGCGCAGAATCTGGCCGTCGTAGAGATGGAGGATGCGGGAGGTATGCTGGCCGATCTGCGGATCGTGGGTGACCAGCACCACGGTGATGCCCTGCTCCCGGTTGAGCCGCTGGATGATCGACATCACCTCGCGGCCGGAACGGCTGTCCAGGTTGCCGGTCGGTTCGTCGGCGAGGATGATCGAGGGTCGGTTGACCAGCGCCCGGGCGATGGCGACCCGCTGCTGCTGGCCGCCGGACAGTTCGTTGGGCGTGTGATGCAACCGGTCCCCCAGGCCGACCAACTCCAGCGCTTCCTGCGCCCGGCGCAGCCGCTCGGCGCGGCTCGCCCCGGCATAGACCAGGGGCAGGGCGACGTTGTCCAGCGCCGTCGTGCGCGCCAGCAGGTTAAAGGTCTGAAAGATGAACCCGATGCGCCGGTTGCGGATATCGGCCAACTGGTCGTCGTCCAGTTGCCCCACCTCCTCGCCGCGCAGCCAATAGTCGCCGGCGGTCGGCTGGTCGAGGCAGCCGATGACGTTCATCAACGTCGACTTGCCCGATCCAGACGGCCCCATGATCGCCAGGATTTCGCCCGGCCGGACCGAGAGCGACACGCCGCGCAGGGCGTGGACCTGCACCTCGCCCATCTGGTAGACCTTGGTGATATTCTCGATTTGGATGACTGCCTGCTCCATTGGCCGTCCCTACTGCCCGGTGAAAAAGGTGTTCTGTTCCTGCACCAGCACCACCTCGTCGCCCGCCTGCAGGCCAGCCAGCACCTGGCTGTACCCCTCGTGGCGGACGCCCAACTGGACGTCGGCCCGCTCCAGCCCGTTGGAGGTCTGGCGGTAGACGTAGGTCTGCCCGGTCGACTGGTCGATGCGGACCACCCAGTTGGGGATGAGGAGTTGACCGACCAGTTCGTCCACCATGATCACGGCGGTGGCGGACATGCCCGGCCGCAGGGCGGCGTCGCTGGGGTCAAGGGTGACGACGACGGAATACGAAATCGCCCCCTGCTCAAAAGTCGCCGCGGGGCTGATGCGACCGACGGTGCCCGTCAGCAAGACATCCGGCAGGGCGTCGACCGAGAGCTCGACCGGCAGGCCCTCCGATAACTGGGCCACGTCGATCTCGTCGACGCTGACGGTGATGCGAAAGGCGGTGACGTCGACCAGGCGGAATGCCGGCAGGCCGGTCGGGGCAATCTCCCCGGCGGCGACGTTGACGGTCGCAATGACGCCGTCAAAGGGGGCGACGAGCGCCGCCTTTTCCAACTCGCCCTGCGCCCGTTCCAGGGCCAGGCGGGCCGCTTCGACGTCGAGCTGGGCGGCCTCGAGATCCGCCGCGCTGACCCCCTCCCGCAGCCGGGCCAGGTTGTCCTGCGCCTGCTGCCAGGCGTGGTAGACGCGCGTGACCTCGCTGTTTGCCGTGGCCAGCTGCAGGTCGGCGCCCTCCACGGCGCGGTTGTAGGCGCCCAGGGCGTTCAGGTAAGCGTCGTGGGCCGCGTCGACCATCGATTGGTTGACGTACTGGGCCCCCTCGTCGAGCCGGGCCTGGAGATCCTGATAGACCCGGTAGGCTTCATCCCGGGCGTAGCGGGCCGCGCGCACCGCGTCGCCCACCGACACGCTGTTTTCGGTGATTTCCAGGTTGCGCTGTGCCAGTTGGTAGGCAATGGCGGCATCGGTCACGGCCGCTTCGGCCGCCTCGACGTCCGCCTCGTCCACTGGCTCTTGCAACCGCTCCAGGCGCAGTTCCGCCTGGCGGAGCGTCAACTCTGCCTGGGTCACCGCGCGCTCCAGGTCCGTCGCCCGCAACGTCGCCAGGACGTCCCCGGCGCGGACCGGGTCGCCCATCTCGACGTTGACCGCGGTGATGCGACCGGGCAGGTCAAAGCTCAAGTCGATCTCCTGCCACGGCTCGATCCGGCCGCTGCCCGTCACCGTCACCCGCAGCGTGCCCTGCTGGACAGTCGCGGTGCGAACGTCCTCCATCTCTCCACGCGCCTCAAGCCGCCGCCACAATAAAAAACCGCCGATGGTCACGATCACAACCACGACGGTCAGGACGATCCACTTACGATTCCGTTTCATCCATCTCCTCCACTGCCATCTTGTTGTCAAGAATCGAGCTGTCCGTCAGCAGGCGGGCGACGTCCGCCCACTGGGCCAGCATCTCGCCCAGGATGCTGGCCGGGATAAAGATCAGCCACCCCCCGGGGCCACTGACGGCCAGCAGCTTCTCCCCGACCTCAATCCCCAGGTCACGCCGGGCCTCGGCCGGGACGACGATCTGGCCCCGGTCGCTGACCGTGACCGCGCCGTAGAAGCGGACCCTCTTTCGTTCCTCGTCACAACCGTTGTCTTGTTTTTCTTGCATGTAAGGGGAATTATACCACATACGTACTTTGCTGTCAACCCCACAGGGTCGAGCATTGCTCTTGACAAACAACAACAAGTAAGGTATAATTTCTTGTAAGGAAAGGCTATTGATTGGCGATCTTTATGAGCAACAAGCACAACCGACTGGAAGAACTGGTGGCCCGGCTACGAGAACGGGGCTGCCGCCTGACGCCGCAGCGCATGGCGGTGCTCAAAATCCTGACCGCAGGAAACTGCCACCCCAGCGTCCAGGAAATCTATTGCCAGGTTCGAGACGAGTTTCCTATGATGAGCCTGGCGACCGTCTATAGCACGCTGGCATTGCTGAAAGAGATGGGCGAGGTGCAAGAGCTGTCCTGGGATGGGTGCAGACGCTACGATGCCGCCAGCTCGTCGCCCCACCCCCACCTGATATGCCTGCAGTGCGGCGAGATTGTCGACCTGGAAAGCGACCTGCTGGGCAACGTCGCGGATGAAATCGCCCGCCGGACGGGCTACCAGATCGTCAGTCACCGTTTTGAATTTTTCGCCATCTGTCCCCGCTGCCAGGAAGCAGCGTGCGCTGCCTCAGTCGGGGGATAAGGTAACGAGCCGGTCAACCCTGGAGCGAACAACCAGAACAGGGATTCCGCAATAGTTTCCAAGACAAAACCCATTATCTCAGGAGGAAAAAATGCTTAGTGAAAAGATGCTCGACGCGTTGAACGAACAGGTAAAGCACGAACTCGACTCGGCCTACATCTATCTCTCCATGTCGGCCTACTGCGAGGCGCAGAACCTGCCGGGGTTTGCGCACTGGATGCTCCTGCAGGCCCAGGAGGAACAGGAGCACGCGATGCGCTTTTTCCGCTTTATCAACGAGCGGGGAGGCCGCGTGATCCTGCAGGCGCTCGAACAGCCGCCTAGCGAGTTCGAGTCGCCGACCGACGTCTTTGCCAAGACCCTCGAGCACGAGCAGTTCATCACCGGGCGGATCAACCATCTCTACGCCCTGGCCCTCGAGGAGCAGGATTTCGCCAGCCAGACCTTTTTGCACTGGTTCATCGACGAGCAGGTAGAAGAAGAGGCAACGGCAGCCGAGATCCTGGACACGCTCAAGATGGTTGGGGGACATCCACATTCCGTGCTCATGCTGGACCGGCAGCTGGCCCAGCGCAGCGAGGAGTAAGGGACAAATCGCCGCAAACGAGGCGCCGGGTGCTTGTCGCATCCGGCGCTCACTTTTACGGAACGGGCGGTTCTGCCCGCTCAGCTCTTGCTGCTGCAACCGGCGCACGAGCTGGCGGAACAGGAGCTGCAAGAAGAGCCGGAACCGGCAATCACTCCCCGCCCGCTGCTGACGGCCGAAAAGAGCGAGAGGGCGCGGCGGGTATTGGCGCTTCCGCACGCCGCACAGTCGATGGGCGCGTCGGCCTCCGCCATCGCCCGCCGCCTGGAAAAGCGCTGGTGACAATCCTGGCAGCAGTACTCGTATATGGGCATCGCCTGCCCATTTTACTCCTTTTCATGACCTGGGTCAAGGGAACACTTGCCCAAACAGCCACTTGCTGCTATCATTCCCCCATCATGTCCAATGCACAACCTTTGCTCCTGATCACCAATGACGACGGGATCGATTCCCCCGGCCTCTGGGCTGCCGCCCAGGCAGTAACGGGCCTGGGAGAGATCATCGTCGCCGCCCCCTGCCAGCAGTGGTCCGGCGCCAGCCGTTGTTTCTCCAGCCAGGTCAGCGGCATCGTCACCCCCCGGGCCATCGAGATCGCGGGCCAGGCGGTCGAGGCGTTCTGCGTCGACGCCGCCCCTGCCCAGGTCGTCCTGCACGCCCTGCTCGAACTGGTCCCGCGCCGGCCGGACCTGCTGATCGTGGGCATCAACTATGGCGAGAACCTGGGCGCCGACGCGACCATCTCGGGCACGGTGGGCGCGGCCTTGCAGGGGGCGACGGCGGGCATTCCCGCCATTGCCGTCTCCTTGCAGACGCCCAAAGAAATGCACGTCAATCCCAGCAACGACGTCGATTTCACCGCGGCGATGCACTTTACCCACCTCTTTGCCCGGCGCCTGCTGCACGCTGCCCTCCCCTTTGACGCCGACGCGCTCAAGATCGACGTCCCCCAAGACGCGACCCCCTCGACCCCCTGGCGCCTGGCGCGGGTTTCCCGCCGCACCTACTTTCACGCCGTGCCGCCGCTGCGGGACGACCTGTCGCAGCCATCTCCGATCGACTATGCGCCGCGCTGGGAACTGCAAGCACTGGAACGAGATTCCGACATCTATGCCCTGGCGGTGGAGCGCATCGTGTCGGTGGCGCCGCTGAGCGTCGATCTCACCTCCCGCGCCGACCCCGGACAGGTCGAGGCACTGCTGTGCGGCCCGCTGGACTTTTGACCGCGGCAGCCGGCGTGTTATAATGCGCGGGGAAAGGCGAGGATATGGACAAATCCGAGACCCAAATTGACCTGTCGATCGTGATCCCTGTTTACAACGAGGCCGGCAACCTCGCCGCGCTGCACGACGAATTGACCGCCGTGCTGCGTGGGCTGGGCCGCCCGTACGAGATCGTCGCCGTCGACGACGGCAGCACCGACGACAGCCTGCAGGTGCTGCGCCAGCTGCAGCAAGAAAATCCCCGCCTGCGGGTCATCACCTTCCGCCGCAACTTTGGGCAAACGGCGGCCTTTGCCGCCGGATTCGACTACGCCCGCGGGGAGGTGATCGTCACCATCGACGCCGACGGCCAGAACGATCCCGCCGACATCCCCCGCTTGCTGCAAGTCATGGCTGAGGGCAGGTACGACATCGTCAGCGGCTGGCGCCAGGCGCGCAAGGAACCCTTCATCACCCGCCGCCTGCCGTCGATGGCGGCCAACCGGCTCATCTCGCGCTCCACCGGCGTCAGCCTGCACGACTATGGCTGTTCCCTCAAAGCCTACCGGTCCGAAGTGGTCAAAAACGTCCATCTCTATGGCGAATTACACCGCTTCATCCCTGCCCTGGCGGGATGGATGGGCGTGCGCGTGACCGAGATCCCGGTCAGCGACCGCCCGCGGGCTTATGGGCGGTCCAAGTACGACCTCTCGCGCACGGTGCGCGTGCTGCTCGACCTGTTCACAGTCAGCTACCTGCTCAGCTTTTCCTCGCGACCGATGCAGCTCTTTGGCCTCATCGGCCTCACCCTGGGCGGCAGCGGCGGCCTGATCGGCCTCTACCTAGCCGGCGCCAAGATCGCCCGCGGAATCCTGGAGGGCGCGGAGGGGTTCCGCGCCTATCGCATCGGCACCAGCCCCTGGCTGATGCTCGCCGTGCTGTTCATCGTGCTGGGGGTCCAATTTGTGGCCATGGGCCTGTTGGGAGAGGTCATGACCCGCACCTACCACGAGGCGCAGGGCAAGCCGATCTATGCCATCCGCGAGATCATCGAGTCCAAGGAGGTTGAATGAACCGAATCCTGGTCGTCGGCATTGACGGCGGCACCTTTGACCTGATCCGGCCCTGGGCGGAAGCGGGGCACCTGCCTCACCTGGCGCGATTGATGGACGAGGGAGCGTGGGGGCTGCTGGAATCGACGCTGCCCCCGGTCACTTCTCCGGCCTGGCCCACCTTTGCCACCGGCAAGAACCCGGGCCAGCACGGCGTGTTCGACTTTATCCAGCCCGCGGGCGGCGAGTTCGACCTGGTGAACAGCACGTCGATCCAGAGCCCGACCCTGTGGCAGATCCTCTCCAACGCCGGGCGACAGGTAGGCGTGATCAACGTCCCCGTCACCTATCCCCCAGCAGCGGTGAACGGCTTTATCGTCGGCGGCATGCTATCCCCCCGCGCCGGCCGCATCACCTACCCGGACCATCTCCTCGACCCCTATCGCGACGAACTGGGCCCCTACCGGGTCGCCCCGGCGGTGCAGCACAAGGAAGGCAACGAGGACGAATTCATCGCCGACTTGTTGGACCTGGTTGCGCAGCGGGGCAAGTACGGCCTGCGCATGATGGCGGATCACCGGTGGGACTTTTACATGGTTCACTTCCAGGCCACCGACGTCCTGCAGCACGCCCTGTGGAAGCACATCGACCCGGCACATCCCCTCTACGACCCCCAGGCGGCGGCCCGCTTCGCGCCCATGGTGCGCCAGGTTTTCGAGCGGGTGGACGACTTTGTCGGCCGGTTGGTGGAGCAGGCAGGCGAAGATACCTCGGTCATCGTGATGAGCGACCACGGCTTTGGCGCGCTGCACTGGGTCGTCAACCTGAACCTGTTCCTGCTGCAAGCGGGCCTGCTGCAACTCAAACGAGACCCGTTTACCCGCCTGCGAGCGGGGCTTTTCCGGGCCGGGCTGACCCCGGCCTCGGTCTGGCACTGGATCGAGCGGGCGGGACTGCAGAATTACGTCTGGCTGGTCTCTAAATCGACCCGCAACAAGGTCGTGAGCAAGTTCCTTTCCTTCGACGACGTCGATTGGTCGCGCACCCAGGCCTATTCGATGGGCCACGTGGGACAGATTTACGTCAACCTCAAGGGCCGCGAGCCGCAGGGCATCGTGGAACCAGGGACCGCGTACCAGGCGGTGCGGCAGCGGGCGATCGAGGTGCTGCGGGAGCTACGCCATCCCGAAACCGGGCAGCCCATGGTCGACCAGGTGATCCCCGGCGACCAGGTGGCACACGGCCCGTATGCGCAGCGTGGCCCCGACCTGCACGTCGTCCTCGACGGCTACCGGGCGATTGCCTTTCCCCTCTTTGCCACCGACAGCCGGCTGGTCACCCGCCAGATCCGCGGCGATTCGGGCTGCCACCGGCGGCACGGGATCCTGATCGCCTGCGGCCCGGCATTCCGCGGCGGGCAGACCTTGCAGGGAGCCCGCATCGTCGACCTGGCGCCGACGATCCTGCACGTGATGGGGCTGCCGGTCCCCGACGATATGGACGGGCGGGTGCTGACGTCGATCCTCGCCACCGACCGTCCCGTCGCGTACGAACAGGCATCGCCGGCCGAAGCAAGCGCGGACAGTGCGCTTTCGGCAGAGGATTTGGCGGAGGTAGAGGAACGGCTGCGGGCGCTGGGCTACCTCGGATAATGAAGACGAGGAGAAAGCAAGACAAAGAGACTAGAAGGAAAGGAGAGCGTGGGAATACACTATCTCCTCGTCCTCTCGTCTCCTTGTCCCCTTGTCTCCTCATTCTAACACTCGCTCTTGTGCTGCGCCTCTATCCCCTCGTCCGCTATGTCACCCCCGACGAACCGGCCTGGGTCTATCGCTCGATCCGCTTCGCCGACGCGCTGGCGGCGCGCGACCTGGCGGCAGTTCCGCTCACCGGTCACCCCGGCGTGACGACGATGTGGCTGGGGGCGCTGGGGATCGGCGTGCGGCGCCTGCTCGATCCGGCGGCCAGCACGGGACACCTGGAATGGCTCCGCCGCATGGCCTGGCTGGCGCCCGAAAATGCGGCCGCCTTTCGCCACCTGGCCTACTTTCTCTCCCCCTGCCGCGTCGCCGTCGCCCTGACCACCACGGCCGGGCTGCTCGCCGTCTACTGGCTGGCGGCGCGGCTGCTCGACCGCCGCACCGCCCTGGCCCTGCTGGCTCTGCTGGCCCTGGAGCCCTTTCTCGCCGGGCACTCGGGGCTGCTGCACACCGACGCGCTCCTGGCGACCTTTATCTTGCTGGCAATACTGGCAGCTTTTAACGGGCAGCGGGACTCTCGTCCATTCCGCTACTGGGCGCTGAGCGGCCTGTTCAGCGGCCTGGCCCTGCTGACCAAGACCCCGGCGGCGCTGCTGCCGCCGTTTTTGCTGGGGCTGCTGCTCGTCGGCGGACTGCGCCCCCCCCGTCCGGCAAGATTCACCGCCCACATCGTACAACTGGCGGCCCGTTTCCTCGTCTTTGCCGCCGCCCTCCTCGCCGTGTTTTTTGCCCTCTACCCCGCCCTGTGGTCGAGCCCTCTCGATGCGCTCCAGACCATGGGCAGTTTCACCGGCCAGCACATCGAGATGGCCCAGCGGCCGATCTTTTTCGCCGGCCAGATGACCTACGATCCGGGCCCGGGATTCTACCCGGTCGTGTTCCTGCTGCGCAGCTCACCCCTGCTGCTGATCGGGCTGGCCCTGGGCCTGTTCTGCCTGCGGCGTCTCTCTCCCGAGCGCCGCTTCTCGTTTCTGGCCTGTCTCGCCTTTGCCCTCCTGTTCGGGGCCGCCATCGCCCTGGCAGCCAAGCGGCACGATCGCTACCTCCTGCCGGCGCTGCTCCCCCTCGCCCTGGCAGCCGCGATCGGCTACCGACACGGGGCGGAGCACCTGCGCCAGAAAAAGGCGTCAACCGGGCTGCGCCTGCTCTTTTACTCTCCCCTGCTGCTCCAGCTCTTGCTGGCCCTCGCCTTTTTGCCCTGCCCGCTCGCCTACGCCAACCCGCTGCTGGGCGGCCCGCCCGTCGCCGCGCGGCTCATTTCCCTCGACTGGGGCGCAGGGGTCGGGGCCGCCGCGCGCTGGCTCAACCAGCAGCCCGGCGCGGATCAACTGACCGCCGCCGTCGCCGACGTCCCCTCGTTCGCCGCCCTCTTTGCCGGGCGCACTGTTTCTCTCGCCGAGGCGCCGTTGGCCGATTACCGGGTCCTTGCCGCCGAGCCGTCCGCCGCCTGCTGCTTGTGCCCGCAGGCCCAGGTGCTGACCAACTCGCTCGTCCTGCAGCAGGCGGCCTACCTGGCCGACCACGCCGCAGCGCAAGACCTGATCCTGCTCGACGCCTACACGCCGCTCTTTCGCCAGTACCAGGGGCCAGGGGACATGCGCCTGCTCAGCGGCGTCGCCGACGAAGCGACGCTGGCGGCCCGTCTGCGCGAGATCGTTCCCGGCCACGAAGCGCTGTGGCTGGTCGCTTCGGCCGCGGCCTCGCCGGTCACCGCCATGCATCTGCAGCGACAGGTGCGGGCCGTCGCCACCCCCATCTATACGGCCACCGTCCCGGACGCCACGATCACCCGCTTTGTCGTCGGCGCTCCCCAGCCCACCGCGCCGGCGCCATTTCGCGCTTCCTTCGCCGGGCGGTTCATCCTGGTCGACGGCGCCGCGCCGCCGACGGCCGCCGGGCTGGCTGTGCTGCCGGTGACGCTGCGCTGGCAGGCGGTGGGGGTTCCGGCGACCGACTACCGCGCCGTCGTCACGCTGCGCGACGCCGCGGGACGGGCCTGGAGTACGGCAGAGGGGCTGGTGTTGAACGATTTTACCTTTCCCACTGCCGCCTGGATGGCCGACGAATGGGGCGACGCAGCCTGCGAACTCGCCCTGCCCGCTGGCATGCCCCCCGATCGCTACGCGGTCGAGGTGAGCCTGTACGACGCGGCGAGCGGCGCCGGGCTGGGCGCTGCCGCCCCCGACGGCGCGTTCCGCGGCACGCGGGTGCCGCTGGGCCAGGTGACCGTCGTTCCCCCCGCCGTTCCGCCGGCGCTGGACGGCCTGGACGTCGCCCGGCGAGCTGACGTCGCCGTCGATTCGTTGATCCTGCTGGGGTGGGACCCGCCGCCGGCCCAGGCCCTCTCCGGCAGCCGCCTGTCCATCAAGCTGGCCTGGCAGGCGACCGCTCCCCCCGCCGCCGATTACCGGCTCCGCTTCCGGCTGGAGACGCCAGATGGGGCCGTGGCCTGGGAGACGCAGGCCGACCTCAGCCCCTATCCCACCCATCTCTGGCGGGCCGGGGACTGGTACGAGAGCCGCTACGACCTGCACGTCCATCCCGGCGTTCCCCCCGGTCATTACCAACTGCGCCTAGACGTCCTGGGCGGGGCGGATAACGCCCCTCTCGGCATAGATTGGACAGTGGGTGCGGTAGAGGTGCTGCCGCGGGAACGCTCTTTCGATCTGCCCGGCGACATCCCCCAGCCGCTCCAGGTCGCCTTTGGCGAGATGGTCCACCTGCGGGGGTACGGGCTGGAGCGCCAGGCAGCGGCGCCGGGCGAGGCGCTGGCCCTGACCCTCTATTGGCAGGCGGTGGGCCCGGCCGGGCGGGATTACACTCTCTTTGTCCACCTGCTGGGGCCGGACGGGCTTCCGCACGGCCAGGTTGACTGGATCGACTATGCGGCGCCGTCGAGCAGTTGGGCGGCGGGGCAGGTGCTGACGTGGCAGTTGACGCTCCCCGTCGCCGCCGACGCGCCGGTGGGTGTCTACCACCTCGCCGTGGGGTTCTACGACGCCGCCTACGGGCGCCGCCTGCCTGCCGTCGACGCTGCCGGGCGTGCCCTGCCGGAGGACCAGGCCGTCCTGCCGGCCGAGATTCACGTCCTGGAGGCCTCGCCGTGACCGCCCGCCGCCTGCTGTTCGCCCTCGGCCTGCTGCTCCTCTGCGCCACCGCCGTGCTCCCGCTGCTGCGCGCCGAGAGCCCCTGCACCCACGACGGCGACCTGCACTATTACCGCGTCGTGGCCCTGCGCCAGGCGCTCGAGCAGGGCATCCTCTTTAGCCGCTGGCTGCCCGACCTGGCCTTTGGCTACGGCTACCCGTTCTTTCACTACCGCGCCCCTGTCTCCTACTACCTGGCGCTGGCGCTCTGGCTGACCGGCCTGCCGCTGCCCCTGGCGCTCAATTTGGTCTATGTGCTCAGCATCCTGGGCGCTGCCGCTGGGGCATACCTGCTGGCGCGCGACCTGTTCGGCCCCTCGGCGGGCGTCGTGGCGGCGGTGGCCTATGCCTACGCCCCCTACACGTTCCTCGACGCCCTGCTGCGGGGCAACGCGCCCGAATCGGTCGCCCTGGCGCTGATGCCGCTGGCGCTGTGGGCCTTTCGCCGCCTGCTCGTCGACGGCGGGCGGCGCTGGTTCGCCGCCGCCGTGGGGCTGCTAGCCACCCTCTACCTGACCCACAACATCTCTAGCCTCCTGTTCACCCCCTTTCTCCTGCTCTACCTGCTCCTGCTCGGCGCGGTCTATCGCCAGCCGCGGCGCTGGCTGTGGGCCGCCCTGGCCCTCGTCCTCGCCTTGAGCACGTGCACCTTTTTCCTGCTGCCCGCCCTGGCGGAGAAGGGGCTGGTCCAGCTCCACATGTCCCGCGTCACCCGCAACAACGACTTTCACTACAACTTTTTGGACCTGGCCGAGATGTTTGCCCCGCCGTCGCCGGTGGACAGCTCGCTGCTGAACCCGCCGATGGAGGTCCAGGCCGGGCTGGCGCTGAGCGTGCTGGCGGGCCTGGGGCTTGTGGTGGGGCTGGCAAAAGAGAAAAACGGGCGCCGCTCGAGCCCGGCCCGCCATTCCCGCGCAAGCGGGAATCCACTGATCGCGGTTACGGATGCCCGCTTTCGCGGGCATGACGTTCAGGTGGGCGGATGTTTTCCAAGCAATAAATGCAAAGAGCGGCGGGCAAGTTTGATCTTTTTCGCCGTCTCCGCCCTCGTCTTTTTGTTCATGAGCACCGAGGCCTCGCTGTGGCTGTGGGAAAACGTGCCGCTGCTGCCCTTTGCCCAGTTCCCCTGGCGCTTTGTCGGGCGGGCGATCCTGCCCCTGGCGCTCGTGGCCGCGGCCGCCTTTTCCCAACCGCCGGGCGACAAAGCCGCCCGCTGGACAACGCTTGCCGCGCTGCTGGCCGTCGCTCTCCTGATCCTCGCCGCCTTCCCCGCCACCGCTCCCCCTTACGGCTACTGTCCGCGCGACGCCCAACCGACGATTGCGGACGTCCACCGCTACGAGCGCCAGAGCCGCCTGGTGGGGGTCGATCCGGAAGGCTCCTACTTTCCGGTCTGGGTCGAGCAGCGGCCGCAGGGCTCGCCGTTGGAGGCGCAATATGCGGCGGGCGGGGAGATCGCCCGCTTCGACACCGCCGCCCTGCCAGAGGGCGCCGCGATCCTGGCGGCGACATATGGCAGCAACGAGGCCGTGCTGGTGGTTGAATCGCCGGATCCCTTCAGCGCCCGCTACCGGGCCTTTTACTTTCCCGGCTGGCGGGCCTGGATCGACGGGCAGCGGGTCGACGTCGTCCCCAGCGAGCCGGAGGGGCTGATCGCCTTCGACGTGCCCGCCGGCCGCCACGAGATCACGATTCGCTTTGGCGAGACGCCGCTGCGGGTGGCCTGTGACGTCGTATCCCTGTTCTCCTTCCTCGCTTTCGTTTTTCTAGTCCCAAGTCTCAAGTCTCCAAGTCCCAGGCCTCAAGCTCAGAATCGTCCCCCCGTCGCTCTCCTCTCCGGGGGGGGGGTGCTCGCCGCCGCGCTGCTCCTCACCCTCAAGCTGGCGGTCGTCGACCGGGTTGACACCCTTTTCCGCTACCCCACCCTCCAACCGGGCGGCGTGCTCCCCGGCGTGAGCCGGCCGCTGAACCAGCCTTACGCCGACGGCATGCTGCTTGCCGGATACGAGCTCAGCGCGGACGAGCTGCCCGCCGACGGCACGCTGCGGGTCGACCTGTACTGGACCACCTGGCAGCAGCCCACTCGTTCCTACCAGGCGACCGTCCACCTGGTGGGGCCGGAAGGCTTCCGGTGGAGTCCGCAGGACAGCTACCGCCCGCGCGGCTACCACCGCCCGCCGCCGACCAGCACCTGGCAGCCGGGGCAGTACGCCGTCGACAGCCACGAGATCGAACCGCTGCCCGGCACGCCTCCCGGCGACTACCAGGTCGTGGTGGTGATATTCGACCGCGACACGCTGGCCCCCCTCTCGGTATTGAACGCGGCGGGCCAGCCGGCCGCGCCCGAGCTGGCGCTGGCCCCGGTCGCCCTGGCCCGCCCGCGCCAGCCGGCCGGGCTGCCCGCTCGGGACTGGGTCGAGCAACCAGTGGGCGACCTGACCCTGCTGGGGGCCGATTTCGACCGCGCCGCCGCTGCCCCCGGCGACTCGGTCTACCTGACCCTCTTCTGGCGCGCCGAGGCCGCCGTCGATGCAGCGCCCGCCGCGACGCTCGAACTGCGCGCGCCAGACGGCACGATGGCCGCATCCTACGACCTGCCGCTGCCCGCCAGCACCTGGCAGGCAGGCGACGCCTGGCGCGGGCAGCACCGCCTCGTCCTCCCAGCCGACCTGGAGAGCGGCGCCTATCGCTGGGTCACGCAGCAGCGCGAAGTGAGCACCTTGCAGGTCCAGGCCCCCGCGCACTTGTGGCAAGCCCCGCCCGTCGATCTGCAAACCGAGGCCCATTTTGGACGCCTTGCCGCCCTGCTGGGCGTCCAACTCTCCCCTCAAACCTGCAACCTCCAATCTGCAACCTGGAGCCTGGAACCCGGAACCCCGTTCACCGTCACCCTGGTCTGGCGCGCCGAGTCCACCGCCGCCGACTCGTACCACGTATTCGTCCACCTGCTCGACGCCGCGGGCGGGCTGGCGGCGCAGTCGGACGGGATCCCGGCGGGCTGGGCGCGGCCGACGACCGGCTGGCTGCCCGGCGAATACGTCCGCGACGTGCATCGCGTCGTCGTCCCCGCCGCCGCGCCGCCGGGCGACTATGTCCTGCAGGCCGGCCTCTACCTCCCCGGCGGGGAGCGGCTGCGCACCGCCGACGGACGCGACGCCGTCCCCCTGGTCACGGTCACGGTAACAGCGCGATGACGGAATCGCCGCGCCCCGCCATCCAGCTGCTGCTCACCCGCATCGGCCTGCTGGGGCTGCTGCTGTTCGCCTTTGCCCTGCGCCTCTACCGGCTGGACGCCCAATCGATCTGGTGGGACGAAGCGATCAGTATCCACCTCGCCCACTGCAGCGCGGCCGAAATCGTCGCCGACCGGGCCGGGAACCTGCACCCGCCGCTCTACTTTTTTCTCCTCAAGGGCTGGGTTGCCCTGGCCGGCGACGCGCCCTTCAGCGTGCGCTTCCTCTCGGCCTGCAGCAGCCTGCCGCTGATCCCTGCCCTCTACGCCTTTGGCCGCCGCTGGACGAACCGCCGCGCCGGTTTTCTGGCCGCGCTGCTCGCCGCGCTCTCCCCGCTCTACCTGGCCTACGCCCAAGAGGCCCGCGTCTATGCGCTGCTGCCCCTGGCTGGCCTGGCCCTGCTGGCCGTAGCCTGGCGCCTGGCAGAAACAGGCGCCGCGCCCACCCTGTGGCGCCATTGGCTGGCGCTGCTGGCCGCCGAGGCGCTGGCCCTCGGACTGCACTATATGGCGTTGTTCGTCGTCGCCACAATCGTCGCCGGGCTGTTCATCCGCCTCCGGCGCCGCTCCGACCGGCTGCGGCTGCTGGCGGTCCAGGGACTGGTCCTGCTCGCTCTCCTGCCCTGGCTCCTGGTCGTCTGGCAGCACGCCGGCGAGCTCGACGCCCGGCTGGCGATGGGCAACTGGCAGGCCGAGGCGGTCACGCTGGCCCACTTTGTCCGCTTATTGTGGGTCTTTCAGCTGACCGGCCTGAGCGGCCTCGTCGCTGACCCCGCCGCCGTGCTGTCGAGCGCCGCCGCGGCCCTGGCGGCCCTGACCGCGTTCGGATGCCTGGTATACCGCCGCGCGACCCGCGCCACCGCGCTCACCCTGCTGCTGGCCTGGCTGCTTCCCCTGGCCTCCGCCTTTGTCGTCTGGCAGGCCCGGCCCCTCGCCCATCCGCGCTATGTGATTCTCTTTACGCCGCCGCTGTTCCTGCTGCTCGCCCTGGCCCTGGAGCGGCTGTTCGCGCGCACCCTGGCCGCGCGGGGCCTGGCATCGCTGCTGGCAATCTCGCTGGCGGCGACGTCGGGGCTGGGGATTCTCGCCTACCACGCCCCGCGCTTTGCCAAGGACGACGCGCGCGGGGCGGCGGCGGCGATCGCCGCGCGCGCCGCGGCGGGCGACCTGGTGCTGACGCCGCCCGAGGACTGGTCGGTGGCTTATTACTACGACGGCCCGGCGCAGGTGGCGATGGTCCCGACCGGCGACGCGGCGGCCGCCTGGGCGCAGCTGGCGGCGCAGAGCGCGAGGGACAGAACCGTCTTCCTGGTCGACTACTACCGCGGCACGCGGGACCCGCGCGGGCTGCTGCCGTTCGCCCTCGAATCCGCCGGCAGCCTGGTCGATCGCTGGCCGTTCAAGGGCCTCTACGTACAGGTCTACCGGATGGAGCGGCCCGTCGAGCAGCCGGCGCTGGAACCGCTCGACGCCCGTTTTGGCCCGCTGCGGCTGAGCGGCGCCTGGGCCGACCCGCGCGCCGCCGCCGACACCGCCGTCGCCGTGGCGCTGCGCTGGCAGGTCGCAGGGACATTGGGGCCGCTCCCCTGCCGGGTGGGGCTGCGCTTGCGGGACGCCGACGGCTGGAGCTGGGCCCGGGCCGACGATTGGCTGCTGGACGACGCCGCCCAGCCCACCACGCGCTGGGCGGTGGGCCAGGAGACCGTCACCTACCACTTACTCGCACTCCCGCCCGGCACGCCGCCCCTCACCTACAGCATCACGGCGGAGGTTTACCGGCTGGAGGGGCAGACCGTTCAGCCCCTCGACCTCATGGACGGCGCCGGAAACCCGCAGGGGCGCTCCGCGACTGCCGCCATCGTTCGCCTGGCCTCCCCCTTGGGCCTGCCCAGCGACCCCTACCGGGTGGGCGATGACGTGCCACGCTGGGAGCAGCCGCTCCTGCTGGGCGACGGCCTGATCCTGCTCGGCGCCGCGTTGGACCGGGCCGTTGCTGCGCCGGGGCAGCCCATTTTCGTCACGCTGCATTGGGCGGGGGAGCAGAACAGTCCCCCCCCGCAGGCGACGCTGCTCATCCAGCAGGGCGAGAGCGTGCTGGCAACGACCAGCGCCCCGGTCGGCGGCCGCTACTCCACCGACCAGTGGCTCTCCGGGCAGCCGGTGGTCGAGCATCGCTACCTCGTCGTGCCGCCTGCCGCCGCCGACGGTCCGGCCGCGCTGCTGCTGCAGGCAGCCGGGCAGCGGGTGGAACTGGGGACGATAGAGGTTGCGGCCGGGGAGCGCCGCTTCGACCCGCCGCCGATGAGCCACGAGCTGGGCATCCGCTTTGGCGACGTGGCGGAACTGCTGGGGTACGACCTGGCGGCGACAACGGTCCCGGCCGGCGAGCCGGTCCCGCTCACCCTATACTGGCGGGCGCTGGAGGGCGCCGCGACCGCCGACTATACCGTCTTTGCCCACCTCTTGGCCGCCGACGGCCGGCTGGTCGGCCAGCACGACGGCCCCCCCGCCGGCGGCGGCCGCCCGACGACCGGCTGGCTGCCCGGTGAAATCATTGTTGATCCGCACGTGCTGACCTTTCGCGAAGCATACACCGGCTCGGCCCGCGTCGAGGTCGGCCTGTACGACCCCGCCTCGATGGTGCGGGTAGTCGTAGAGGGCGGCGCGGATTTCGTCCTCCTGCCCGCGCTCTTGACCGTCGAGTAGCCGCAGCGCCCTGGGAGGCCGGGCGAGGCAGTTGTCATACTCTCCCAATGCTGATATAATGGCGGCAAGAAGTGGGCAGTCGGCGTGACGCCCTCGGGTAGCTGCTGCCTGCGCCATGCTCGTTCAAAAGGAGGAATAGCGTTATGGGAGATTATGGTTATCAGACAGCCCCGCCAAACAGCGGCCTGGCCATCGTTTCGCTAATTGCCAGCATCCTCGGCCTGACCCTCTTGCCGACGATCGGCAGCATCGCCGGCGTGATCATGGGCTACATGGCCAAGAAGCAGATCGAGGAGAGCAGAGGTGCGATGGGCGGTGAGGGCATGGCCAAGGCCGGCATTATCATCGGCTGGATCGGCATTGGCCTGGCTGTGCTGGGAGTCTGCATCGCCCTGGCAATCATTCTCGCCAGCGGCGGCATCACCGCCTGCGCCTTCCTGGAGGCCGGCGGCGGGTACTAAAAGTCCCAGGCCCTGGACTCTTGCTTTGCCTATCGCGCTGGCCAGCCTGGCGCTGTTGCCCTTCATCCCCATCCTGCCGGGGTTGGGCAGCCTGTCGGCGCTCCTGCTGGTTTTGATCCAACAGGAGGCGCCGTGGCACTGGCGGCGCATTGCGGTCGCCATCGTCAGCCTGGGCGGGTTGACGTTTGCCGCATTACAGACGCTGTCCGCTCTTTTTTCGATGATGGGACTGGCACTTGGAAACAATATCAACTGAAAGGAGAACGAAAATGTCGGAATTCACACCTGGCCCTTCTTACGATCCTGAACCGTTTACACCTGGCCCCGCGCCCCAAAAGGACTCGAAGAACACCATCCTCATCATTGTCATCGTCGTCGCGGTCCTGCTGCTCTGCTGCTGCTGCCTGACCATCATTGGCGTCGCCGCCATCTATGGCGAGGACATTATGCGGGCGCTCAGCCAGGCGCTGCCCTTGTTGCTCGCCAGCTAACCAGCAGACACCCATCATTTCTGGCAGCAGCATGGTTACACTTGAGCCACTGGCTCAAGTGCGTGCCTGGAAACATCTCCCACGGCGCGCAATCGGGAAAGAGGGGGGGGGTTGCAGCCCGCAAAGCCCCCCTCTCCTGCCAACACAGATCGTCTTTCGATGGTCATCCACGTCCCGGAGCGCATACAGCAGACCCTGCACGGCCTGCCCGCCCAGCCCGGCGTCTACTTGATGCGCAACGTCGAGGGACGGGTGATCTATGTCGGCAAGGCGGTCAACCTCCATAACCGCGTCCGCTCCTACTTTACCCCATCGGCCCAGGAAAACTCCAAGGTGCGCTGCATGGTCGGCGAGATTGCCGACCTCGAGTTCATCGTCACCGACACCGAGCTGGAAGCCCTGATCCTGGAGGCCAACCTGATCAAGGCCCATCGTCCCCGCTTCAACGTGCGGCTGCGGGACGACAAGCGTTACCCCTACATCAAGATCACCTGGGCCGAACCGTTCCCCCGCGTGTTCATCACGCGGCGGATGGAGCGGGACGGCAGTCGCTACTTTGGTCCCTTCACTTCCGCCTCGGCGGTGCGCTCGACGCTGGACCTGCTGCGGCGCACCTTTCCCTATCTCACCTGCAACCGCGAGATCAGCGGCACGGACGAGCGGGCCTGTCTCTACCACGACATCAAGCTCTGCATGGCCCCCTGCATCGGCGCGGCAAGCCAGGAAGACTACCGCGCCATGATCCGGGGCTTGATCCGTTTCCTGGAAGGGCGCGCCGACGATATCCTCGCTCAGCTCCAGGCCGAGATGCAGGCTTCGTCCGATGCGTTGGACTTTGAGCGCGCCGCAACCCTGCGGGACCAGCTGCAGGCGGCGCGGCGAATCGTCGAGCGGCAAAAGATCGTCGCCGCGGCCGGCAGCGACCAGGACGTGGTCGCCTTTGCCCGCGCCGACGGCGATGCCTGCGTGCAGGTATTTTTCATTCGCGGCGGCAAGCTGCTGGGACGCGAGTTCTTTTTGTTGGAAGGGGCCGAGGCGGAGCAAGACCAGCAAGTAATGGCCGCTTTTCTCAAGCAGTTCTACGAGGAGGCGGCCTACGTGCCGCCCGAGGTCATCCTGCCGCAAAACGTCGACGAGGCGCTGGTCATCGAAGAGTGGCTGCGCAGCAAGCGCGGCGCCAAGGTTGCGCTCCGCGTGCCGCGCCGTGGGCGCAAGCGAGAACTGGTGCAAATGGCAGCAACCAACGCCGCCCAGATGCTGCAAATCGTCCGGGCACAGTGGGACGTCGACAGCCACAAGCAGGAACTGGCCCTCGACGAACTGCAAGAAGCATTGGAACTGTCTGCTCGTCCCGCGCGCATCGAATGTTACGACGTGTCGACCAGCCAGGGCGCCCAGACCACCGCCAGCATGGTCGTCTTTGAGCAAGGGGTCCCCAAAAAGTCCCACTACCGCCGGTTCGTCATCCGCGGCGTGGCCGGACCGGACGATTACGCCGGCATGCGCGAGGTGCTCACCCGGCGGCTCAAGCGCTGGCAGGCCGCTGCGTCGGAAGCGGCAAAGGGCAGCCGCGACGTCAAGGCGTGGGCGCTGTTGCCGGATTTATTGATCGTCGACGGCGGCAAAGGGCAGCTGAACGTGGCGCTGGAAGTGCTCGAATCCTTTGGGCTGCGAGAGCGGGTGCGGGCAATCGGCCTGGCAAAGCGGGAAGAAGAGGTTTTCTTGCCCGGTCACCCCAAGCCGGTTCTGCTGCCCAAAAACTCGCCGGGGTTGTTCCTGCTCCAGCGCGTCCGGGACGAAGCACACCGCTTTGCCATCAGCCACCACCGCACGCGGCGGCGGAAGGCGGGCCTGGCCTCCGAGCTCGACAGCATCCCCGGCATCGGCCCGGCGCGCCGGCGGGCGCTGCTGCGCGCCTTTGGCTCGCTGCACCTCGTCCGTGCGGCCAGCGTCGAGGAACTGGCCGCCGTGCCCGGCATCCCCCGCCGCGTGGCGGAGGCGGTCAAAGAGCATTTGGGGTAGCTAGAACCCCTCCAGTTGCCCCAGGTCGGCGATGCCCTCGGCCAGCCCGGCGACGTGCTGCAGCAGCGCCAGCCGGTTCTCCCGCAGGACAGGATCGTCGTCCATCACCAGCACGCCCGATTCGCGGGCGAAAAAGCGGTCGATGACGTCCACCAGCGGCAGGAAGGCGGTCAGGAAATCGTCGACCGAACTCGACGGCGTGACGCGGCTCCGCGCCTGTCGATATGCCGCGTACAGCTCTTCCTCTGCCGGCTCGACCAAGCGGTCCGGCTCGAGGGCGAGCGGCGCGTCGAAACTGCGGGTGATGCGCACGCAGCGCGCATAGTTGTCGAGAATGCGCGGCCAATCCCCCCGCTCGATCCAGCGGCTCAACTGTCCCGCCGCCTCCTGGGCGCGGAAGGGATCGTCGCCGCGGGCGGCGAGCACCGCCTCCACCACGTCGTAGCGCAAGCCCTGGTCGCGCAAATAGACCCGCAGCCGCCCGGCGACAAACTCCCGCGCCGCTTGCAGCGCCGCGGCGTCCGCCGCGACGGGCAGCAGCGAGGCAGCCATGGATAGCCCCGCCGCGACAGAGAAGGAGAGGCCGGCAGCGATCAGGATCTGCACCATGCCCAGGGCGCTCCGGCGCAGGCCGTACGGATCGGTGGAGCCGCTGGGCGCCATGCCCACCGCAAAGAGCCCGGCCAGGCTGTCCAGCCGGTCGGCCAGCCCCACGACCAGGCCAGCCTGACCCGCCGGCAGCGCATCCCCGGCAAAGCGGGGCAGGTAATGGTCGAAAATTGCCTCGGCCACCGCGGGCGGCTCACCCGACTGAAGGGCATACTCCCGTCCCATCACCCCCTGCAAGCTGGTAAACTCGACCACCATCTGCGTCGCCAGGTCGGCCTTGCAGAGATGGGCCGCGCGCGCGGCCGTCGCCGCCGTCGCTCCGTCCAATCCCAACGCGCGGCACAGTTCCGGCGCCAGCTTTTCCAGGCGCTGGCTCTTTTGCCGCACCGATCCCAGCGTCTCCTGAAAGGTCAGCGTGTCGAGGCGCGGTAGGAAGGCTTGCAGCGGCTGTCGGGTATCCTCGCGGTAAAAATAGTCGGCGTCGGCAAAGCGGGCGCGGATGACCTCCTCGTTGCCTTGGCGGACGACGTCGAGGTGCTCCGGCCCGCCGTTGCGGACGGCGACAAAGTAGGGCAGCAGCCGTCCCGCCGGGTCGTAGACCGGGAAATAGCGCTGGTGCTTTTTCATCACCGCGATCAGGACGGCAGCGGGCAGGGCCAGGTACTGCGGGTCGAAGCGGCCCAGGAAAGCGGTCGGCTGCTCGACCAGGTGGGTGACCTCCTGCAAAAGGTCCGGGTCGTCGACAACTCGCCCGCCGACGCTCTGGGCCAGCTCCGCCGCCTGCGCGGCGATGGCCGCCCGCCGCTCAGCCGGGTCGACGACGATCCGCTGCTGCGCGACCCGGTCCAGGTAATCGCCCGCCCGGGCGACGTCAAAGGGCGGCGACCCCGCCGGCCGCGGGCCGCGACTGGAGCGCCCGGCCTGCACCCCGGCGTACTCGAAAGGCACGACCCGCTCCCCCAACAACGACACGTACCAGCGGAGGGGGCGGGAGAAGGCGACCCCCGTTTCGTTCCAGCGCATGCTCTTCTGAAAGCTCAGGCCAGCGACGAGGTCGGGCAACACCTCGCCCAGCACCTCGGCGGCCGGGCGCCCCTCCTGTCGCCGCACCGCGACCACATACTCCCCGCCGTCGATCTCGCGCACCGCCAGTTCGTCGACCGGCAGGCCATGCTTGCGCGCAAAGCCCACGGCGGCCTGCGTCGGGCGGCCGCTGGCGTCAAAAGCGGCCCGGGCAGGAGGGCCCTTCACCCACTCCTCGACCGCTCGCTGGCGGGGAGAGAGGCCATCGACCAGCACCGCCATTCGCCGCGGCGTTCCCACCACCCGCACGCCCTCGTACTCCAGCCGCGCTTCCGCCAGCAGCGCCGGGACGCGCTCGCGCAGTTGGGCCAGCGCGCTGTCGAGATCGCCGGCGGGCAGTTCCTCGCTGCCAATCTCTAACAAGAAGGTTGCAGGTTGCAGGTTCCAGGTTTCAGGTCGATCAAGCCGGGAACCTGAAACCTGCGAACCTGGAACTGTTTCCAGCCAGGGATATTCCAGCCGCTGGCGCTGCTCCAGGTAGGCCTGCGACGTCCGCTGGGCCATCTCGCGCATGCGGCGGAAAAAGGTCGCCCGCTCGGTGACGCCGACCGCCCCCCGCGTATCCAACAAGTTGAAAGCGTGGGAACAGCGCAGGACGTGGTCGTGGGCCGGGATGACCAGCCCCGCCTCCAGGCAGCGGTAGGCCTCCGCTTCGTAGAGGTCGTACAACTGGCGCAGGGTGTCGACGTCGGCCAGCTCAAAGCCGTAGCGACAGTGCTCGACCTCCGCTTCCAGGTAGACGTCGCCGTAGGTGTGGGCGCCATCCCACCGGATGTCCCACACCGAGCGCACCCGTTGCAGAAACATGATGATCCGCTCCAACCCATACGTGATCTCTACCGCGGGCGGCTCCAGGTTGAACCCCCCGGCCTGCTGAAAGTAGGTGAATTGGGTGATCTCGAGCCCGTCGAGCCACACCTCCCATCCCAGCCCCCAGGCGCCCAGGGCGGGAGTCTCCCAGTTGTCCTCGACAAAACGGACGTCGTGCTCCTGGCGGCGGATGCCCAGCGCCTCCAGGCTCTGCAGGTAAAGCTCCTGCGGGTTGCCGGGGTCGGGTTTCAGGATGACCTGCAGCTGGGTGTGCATCTGCATGCGGTTGGGGTTCTCCCCATAGCGCCCGTCGTCGGGGCGGTAGGACGGTTCGACGTAGGCGACGTTCCACGGCTCTGGCCCGAGGACGCGCAGGATCGTGGCCGGGTTCATCGTCCCTGCCCCGACCTTTTCGCTGTAGGGCTGCCAGATCAGGCAGCCGTGATCGGCCCAGAACTGTTGCAGGCGCAACAGGGCTTGTTGGAATGTCAGCGGGTTGCTCATTCGGCTCCTTTCATATCCCGCCTTCCCGCCGCAGCCGCTGCAGAAAGGCGCCGGAGCGGACCTCGCGCTCCAGGTGATAGGCGATATAGTGTTGGGCGGCCCGCTCGACCTCGCGCAGCAGTTGTGGCGTCGCCGGCCAATTGCGCAGGGCGACGAACGGCTCCCGTTGGCAGGCCCGCAGCAGGGCCAACGCGGCGGGAGAGAGGGGGACGACCCCCCGCCGCTCGCGGTGGGTGCGGAAGCATTGGGGACACAGCACGCCGCCTCGCTCGGGGTCCAGGCCAAAGAGCTGCTCCCCCGTCGCCTCCAGGGGCTGCCCGTCAGCGTGATCCTCCCATCCCACGCACTGTTCCCATTCAGGCCGAAAACCGACCTGCGCCAGCAGCCGCTGTTCGTAGCCGCGCACCAGCAGCGGGAGCTGTTCTTCGCGGCACAGATACCCCATGACCCGCACCATCAGGTCAAAGAGAGCAGGATTTCCCTCCCCTTCGGCGACGAAATGATCGTACAGCTCGGCGACGTAGCGGGCGTAGGTGCCGCGGGCCAGGTCGTCCCGCAGAGCAGCGTGGGGCGCCACCGTCTCCGCCTGGCTGACCACGTCCCACGACGAGCGGCTGCGCGCCAGGACGAGATGCACGTGGGCAAAGAGTTCCAGATGCCCCGCCTTGCGGCTGCGGACCTTGCGCGCGCCGCGGGCAATGACCGCCAGCTTGCCCATCGGCGTGCAGAGGGTGAGGATTCGGTCGGCCTCGCCCTGGTTGCGCCGGCGGATGATGATTGCCTCTGTGCGGTAGATTCGTTGGCTGCTCATTTGCAGCGGGTATTATACCACATATCTCCTGCAAAACTGTCACTTGTCCCCCTCATTTCTTGGAGTATAATAACGATGTAACTGCTCAGGAAGCTCTCCCACTCTGGAAGAGGGAAAAATGTGGAGTTGCGGGCGGCTTCGCCGCCCGCAACTCCCACATCCTCCCCTTTCTGGACTTGGGAGGGATTCCAGAGGCAACCGGCCGAGCAGCTACATACCGACAACGACTCGGGCTGCTCCACCGGATGTGCTTCCCCGCCAGAGGAAGGGCCGGCATCCAGGGACAGGCCAGGCCGTTGCCGATAACCTATAACAACGCCGTCCACAAAGTAGAGGTATCCATGGAAGCAATCGTCGCCCGATATCGCAGTGTTCTGATCCTTTGTTCGACTTTGAGCCTGGTCACAGGCGGGCTGATCGGATTCTTCACCCCCCATCCCCAGCGGCCCCCGCTTGCGGTGGCGACCCCCGAACCGACGCCAACGCCCACGCCGACCGCCACCCCCAGCCCGTTACGCATCTATGTCAGTGGGGCAGTGATGGCCCCTGCCGTTTACCGTCTCCCCCCTGGCAGCCTGGTCGAGGATGCCATTCGCGCCGCCGGCGGCGCGGCAGTCAGCGCCGACCTGGACCACGTCAACCTGGCCCAAGAGTTGTCGGACCAACAGCAAGTCTACGTTCCCGCCCAGGGAGAGATCGATGCACTCCCCCAGCTGCCCGACCCAGTCCCACCCGACAGCACTCGAGCGCTGAACATCAACACCGCCACCGTCGAAGAGCTGGAGCGATTGCCCCAGGTTGGCCCGACGACCGCCCAACGGATCGTCGAGTACCGCGAGACCTATGGCCCGTTTGCG
This sequence comes from Anaerolineae bacterium, assembly GCA_016931695.1. Classification (GTDB taxonomy): domain Bacteria; phylum Chloroflexota; class Anaerolineae; order B4-G1; family DUEL01; genus JAFGEI01. The sequence goes on from JAFGEI010000022.1 coordinate 58,913, forward strand.
GCGATCGAAGAGATCATGCAGGTGCCGGGCATCGGCCCGGCAACGTTCGAGCAAATCTGTGACCAGATCACGATCAGTGAATAAGAGAAACGCACTTGACAATGCTGCTTACTTGTGGTAATCTCTAAAAAGTTGTAACTGCTCAGGCTATTCGCCTGGGGGTGTCGTCCGCTGACCCACGCGGGGCTTGGCTAACTGAGCCCGGCCGCTTTAGCGCCGGGCGAGGACACGGAAAGAGCAAACATGCTTCTGAACCAGCCCATCCAAAGTTGAGCAGTTACAAAATCTCTTGTCTGCACATTTCACTGCAGGGAGAGGCGGCTGATTTATACCTGAAGGAGCATAGAATGGCAGGAAAATCCCGTACTGAAAGAATGGTGGAACGCCTGCGCGAACTGCAGATGAGCACACCGGATATTGAAGCCTCGGCTGTGGTGAGCGTGGATGGGCTGAGCATCGCTTCCTCCCTGCCGGGAGACGTAGAGGAGGATCGGGTCTCGGCAATGTCTGCCGCTATGCTGTCGCTGGGCGAGCGGATTGCCAGCGAGCTGGGTCGGGGAAACCTGGACGAAGTATACGTAAAAGGTATCGGCGGTTACGTCATCCTGACCGCCGTTGGAGAGGAAGCGGTTTTAACCGTCTTGGCGCGCGGGGGGGCCAAATTGGGCCTCGTCTTTTTGGAAATGCGCCGCGCAGCCGAGGAATTATCGGATATATTATAAAGTGGATGGGACAGGAGGCATGCCGTGAGACGGATCGAGCCGAGTGGTAATTACTACCCGAACAAATTGTCGCGGATTTATATCCTCGCCATCGAGGAAGTAATGGGGAAAAATGGCTTGAACGCCATTCTCAATCTGGCTGGTCTCTCCCACCTGATTGACAATTATCCCCCCGATGACTTTGACAAAGAATTCGATTTTGCCGACTTTTCGGCCCTGAACTGGGCGCTGGAAGAGATGTACGGCCCCCGCGGCGGCCGTGGCCTGCAGCTGCGGGCCGGGCGCGCCGCATTTGCCCTGGGCCTGCCGGGTTTTGGCCCGCTGGCTGGCGTGGGCGACCTGGCCTTTAAGGTGCTGCCGCTCAGCGCCAAGCTCAAGGCCGGGCTCCCCGCTTTGGCCAAGATATTTACCCAGTTCAGCGATCAGGTGAGCAAAGTGGAGGATAAGGGGGAGTACTATACTTACACAATGGATCCCTGTCCCTGCTGCTGGGGCCGCACCGCTGACCGTCCCATCTGCTTCCCCGGAATGGGGGTTATCGAAGAGGGATTGCACTGGGTGAGCGGCGGTAAGAAATTCCGCGTGGACCAGATCTTGTGCCACGCAGTGGATGGTTCCGTTTGCACGTACGCAATTTACAAAGAGCCGATCGGCTAACCAATACAAAACATTGTGAGCCCCCATGGCAGAAAACCATATTCTCATCGTTGAAGACGAGCCAAACACCGCAGAAATGCTGGCTTCTTATTTCGAGGCCCAGGGATACAAGGTCACCACCGTCAGTTGGGGCAAGGATGCCCTCGCTTTTACCAAAAAGACCCTGCCCGACCTGGTCGTGTTGGACATTCGACTGCCAGACATCGATGGCTACGAGGTCTGCCGCCAGCTGCGCAGCCACCGCCGCACCTCCCAGGTACCGATCATTTTTTTGACCGAACGGCGAGAGCGAATCGACCGCCTGGCTGGACTGGAACTGGGAGCAGTCGACTATGTCACCAAGCCGTTTGATATCCAGGAGCTGCGCCTGCGGGTGCGAAATGTCCTGCGCCGGGCAGAGCTGCCGCCGGTGACCCATCCGGTGACCGGCTTGCCCTCGGCCCGGCTGGTCGAGGAGCAACTGAACCGCTTGATGTCGGTCAAGGCCCGCTGGACCCTGATCGCCGTGGCGATCAAGGGGCTGGAACGGTTCGCCGATGTCTATGGCTTTGTGGCTCGCGACGACGTGCTGCGCGCCGTGGCGCTCATGATCCAGCGCATCGCCGACGAGGAAGCGGGGGACAAGAAGCCGTTTGTCGGCCAGCTGGACGAGGTGGGATTCTTCCTCGTCGTCAGCCACGAGTATGCCAAGCGGGTCCGCGAACAGCTGGACACCCGCCTGCGGGAAGCGATGGTCTTTTTCTACCCCCGGACGGATTGGGAAGCCGGTCAAGATCAGGCCGGGGAGCCCCTGCCGCGGCTCTCGATCCAGATCGGCACGATCATGGGCCCGGTGCCCTACCAAGACCTGAAGAGCCTGCGCCAGGCGATCAAGGATTCACTGGCGTCGACGGTATAACAATCAGGCTCCTCGCACCATCTTTTTCGGCTGTGCATCGCTGGGGTTGCGGCTGATTGGCCGCGCCCCTTTTTTGTAAGGAAGTGGGCCCATGCGTGTAACCGTCGTCGTTCCAACGTACAACGAGGCGGAAAACGTGGCGCCAATGACCGGGGCGCTGTTGGCACTGGCGCTGGACCTGGACGTCCTGATCGTCGACGACGAGTCCCCCGACGGCACCGGAGCGATCGCCGACCAGCTCGTCGCGCGCTACCCTGGCCGGGTGCACGTGATGCACCGCAGCGGGCCGCGCGGGCTGGGGCGCGCCTACGTCGATGGCTTCCGCTGGGCGTTGGAACACGGGGCGGAAGCGGTGGTGCAGATGGACTGCGACTTTTCCCACGCCCCCAGCGACGTCCCTCGGCTGCTGGACTGCCTGGCGCAGTACGACGTGGCGGTCGGCTCCCGCTACGTCGCGGGCGGGCGAACCGACGAAAAGTGGGAGTTGGGACGGATTCTTCTCTCCTGGTGGGCCAATTTTTACGCCCGCCTCATCCTCGGCAGCCGCATCCGCGACATTACCGCCGGCTTCAAGGCCTGGCGCAGCGAGACGCTGATCGGGATCGACCTGAGCCGGATTCTCTCCCAGGGGTACGTGTTCCAGGTCGAGATGGCCTATGTCAGCGAGCGGCTGGGATACCGCGTGATCGAAGTCCCCATCTATTTTGAAGACCGGCGCATCGGTCAATCCAAGATGACCATGCCGGTCAAGATCGAGGCCGCGCTGCGGGTATGGGAAGTTCGCTGGCGCCACCGCCACCTGCGGCCCCACCGCCGAGACGCATGAGCCGCAAATACCTCCCCCCTCTCGTCGCCGCCCTGGCCCTCTTCCTGCTGCCCTTGCTGCTCTTTGCTCCCGTCGCCCTGGGCCAGCGCACCCTGCTCCCGGCCGATGCCCTGTTCCTCTTTGAGCCGTACCGCTCTGCCGCCGACGAACTGGGCGTCGGCACGCCGCACAACAGCCTGGTCGTCGACCTGATCCTGGAGAACTATGCCTGGAAGCAGTTCCTGCACCAGGCGCTCCGGGCGCGAGAACTGCCGCTGTGGGACCCCTACATCTTTGCTGGTCACCCTTTCCTGGCCAACGGACAGCACTCGGGACTGTATCCGCTGAGCGCCCTGTTTTACGTCATGCCGCTGTGGCGCGCCTTTGGCGTCTTTGCCTGGCTGCAGTTGGCGCTGGCGGGCTGGTGGACCTACCTCTTGGCCCGCACGCTGGGCATCCGCCGCCTGGGCTCCTTGATCGCCGGAATGACCTTTTCCGGCTGCGGCTTTATGCTCGTCTCGGTCACCCATCCGATGATCGTCGCCGGTGCTTCCTGGCTGCCGTTTCTCCTGGCGATGGTGGAGCGGGTGATCCAGCAGCGGCCGCTGCTGGGAAACCGGCCCGCCACGCTGCCCTGGGCGCTACTGGGCGCACTGGGCCTGGGCTGCCAGATGCTGGCGGGCCACGCGGAGAACACCTACTTTGTGCTGCTGGTGACGGCGCTGTATACTGCCTGGCGGCTGCTCGTCCAGCTGGCGCGGCCAGGGGCGGACGGAGAGCGCGGGTTTCGCCGGGCCGCCGGGCTGCGCCGCGCCCTGGCCTGGCTGGCGCTGATGGCCGTGCTCGGCCTGGCGCTGGGGGCAGTGCAGTTCGCGCCGCTGTACGAGGTGGCGGCGGACAGCTTCCGCTCGGGCGAGGCGGCGGCGAGCCTGGAACAGGTCCGCGGCTGGGCCTATCCGCCGCGGCGGCTGATCGCCTTTGCCGTGCCCAATTTCTTTGGCAGCCCGGCCCACCACGAGACTTTTGACCTCTTCCGCTGGCGCACCGTCCCGGCGACGGAGAACGCTTACGGCGCGCCGATCTCGAGCCACGAGTGGGGCGTCAAGAACCACGTCGAGGGGGGCGCGTACCTGGGCCTGCTGCCGCTGTTCCTGGCCTTCCTGGGCGCCATCTCCCAACCTGCTGCCCAGACCGCAACCCAACGCGGAGGTAGATTGGCCGCCTGGCTCCGCCATCCGCACATTCCCTTTTTCTCGCTGCTCAGCCTCTTTTCCCTCGGCTGCATCTTTGGCACGCCGCTCTACGCCCTGGTCTATCTCCTGCCCTACATCCGCCAGTCCCACTCACCCTTCCGCTGGGTCTTTCCCCTCAGCCTGTCGGTAGCGGTGCTGGCGGGGTTTGGGGTGGAGGTGGTGCAAAAAACGAGACGGGGAGACAAGGAGGCAGGGGAACGAGGAGACAAAAGGAGAGTGTTTGCCCCGTGCAATGTCTTGCTCCTCTATACAGCTCCCTCGACAGTCAGCGTTCTGGCCGCCCTCGCCTTCTGGGGCGGAGTGGTCACGCTGGCCGGACTGGCGCTCAGCCGCGTCGTTTTCGCCGCCATCGAGCCGTTGGTGGAGCGGGCCTTTTGGGGCCTGGCCCTGGCCCCCAGCGCCTTTCCCGACCACCGCATTTTTTACTCGTACGAGTTCAAGTGGGTCGCCCTGTTCGGCCTGCTGCTCACCGCCACCGGGATCGTCCTCCGCGTCAGCCGCTGCCCCATCTACCTGCGCCGCCGCCCGCTGTGGGAGGTGCTGGCAGCCGTGCTGCTGGCCCTCGACCTGGCTTCCTTCGGCGCGGGGTTCCACGCCGCCGCGGACCCGGCGCTGTTGGACCACGTCCCGGCGGTGGTCGAGTTTCTGCAGCAGGACACTTCCCCCTGGCGCTATGCCACCTTCACGCCCCCCGGCACCACCAAGACGATGAACGTCAACGTGGGCATGTTCTACAACCTGCAAACCGTCGCCGGGTACGACTCGCTCTTTTCCCGCCAGTACGCCGATTTCATGGGCCTGATCGAGGAACAGGACGAGCTGCTGTACAACCGCATCGCTTCTTTCAGCGACTGGTCGAGCCTCGACAGCCCGCTGCTCGACCTGCTCAACGTCAAGTACATCGTCACCGAAGTCGAGATCCCCAATCCCAGCAAGTACCGCCGGGTCTACCAGGACGAGGCGGTGCGGGTGTACGAGAACCTGGCGGTGCTGCCCCGCGCCTTTAGCCTGCCCGCCACGGCGACCATCGTCGCCGACGACGTCGCCGCAGCACTGCGCACATACGATCCCCACCAGTACGTCGTTGTCGAGCCGCCGGCCGCCGTCAGCGCCGGCCTGCCCTCCATGCTCGTCCTGCCCGCCGCGCCGACCCCACAGGCCGTCGTCGAGTACACGATCAATCAAGTCACGGTCGACGCAACGCTCTCCGAGCCGGGCTGGCTGGTGCTGGCCGACTCGTTCTTCCC
>JAFGEI010000116.1 GCA_016931695.1 Anaerolineae bacterium
AGGAGGATACTACTATGAACGTCTTGATTGCTGGAGGTGCGGGCTACATTGGCAGCACGGTCGCTGCCGAGCTGCTCAAGGATGGGCACGCCGTCACAGTCTATGACAGCCTGATCCACGGTCACCTGGCTGCCATCCCCGAGGGCGCCCGCTTCGTCCAGGGGGACATCCTGGAGGACCCCACCCTCGACCGCGTGCTGGCGGAGGGAGAATTCGACGCGGCGATGCACTTTGCCGCCTTTATCGAGGCCGGGGCGTCGATGCGCGAGCCAGGCCGCTTTTTCCGCAACAATGTCAGCGGCAGCATCCATCTCATCGACACGGCAGTCGCGCACGGCATCTCCCGCCTCGTCTTTTCCTCCAGCGCCGGGGTCTATGCCACCAAGGACACCCCCCTGGTGGAGGACGATCCCGTCGGCCCCGCCAGCGTCTATGGGCAGACCAAGCGCATGATCGAAGAGATCCTGGCCTGGTACCACGAGGTTCGCGGCCTGCGCTACGTGGCGCTGCGCTACTTTAACGCTGCCGGCGGTACACCGGCCCGCGGCGAGGACCACCATCCCGAGACGCATCTCATCCCAAACATTCTCCGTGTCCCCCTGGGCCAGCAGGAGCAGTTCACCCTCTTTGGCGACGATTACCCCACCCGCGACGGCACTTGCGTCCGCGATTACGTCCACATCCTCGACCTGGCCTCGGCTCACCTGCTGGCGCTGGAGGCGCTGGACGAGCGGGGCGCGATGATCTATAACGTCGGTAACGGGGCTGGCTACACGAATCTGGAGGTGTTGGAGGCCGCCCGCCGGGTGACCGGCCACCCCATCCCGACCACCATCAGCCCTCGCCGGCCCGGCGACGCGCCAGCCCTGGTCGCCGACGCCGCGCGCATCCGCGCCGAGCTGGGCTGGCAGCCGCAGCGCCTCGACCTGGAAGAGATCGTCGCCAGCGCCTGGGCGTGGCACCGGGCGCACCCGCAGGGCTACGGAGACGCATAGGCAGGACAACCAGAGATGCGCATCGCCATCAATGCCTGGTTCTGGAACCAACCGACCGCCGGCAGCGGGCAGTATACGCGGCGGCTGGTGAATCACCTCGTCGCCCTGGAGCCCGCATTAGAGATCCTGCTGGTCGCCCCCCAGGGATGGGGATTCCAAGCCAACAACTTTTCATCTCAAAACCCCAACCTGGAACCTGAAACCTGGAGACTACAACCCGAAAAAGGCAACTTGAAAAAAGTGTGGTTCGAACAAATCGCCTTCCCCCGCGCCTGCCGCCAGCTCGCCGCCGACGCCGCCCACGTGCCCTACTGGGCCCCGCCGCTCGCTCCTGCCGTACCCACCTTGGTCACCATCCACGACCTGATCCCGCTGCTGCTGCGCGAGTACCGCGGCGGCCCCCGCGCCCGCGCCTACACCGCCCTGGTGGCAGCGGCTGCCTCCAGCGCCGCCTTGATCCTCACCGACTCGGAGGCCTCCCGCCAGGACATCCTGACCCACCTCCAACTGCCGCCAGAAAAGGTGCAGACCATCCTCCTGGCAGCCGAGGCTCGCTACCACCCCCATTCCGAACCCGAAGACAAAGAGGTCCGCGCCCGGTACGGACTCCCCCCTCGCTACCACCTCTACCTGGGCGGGTTCGACGCGCGCAAGAACGTCGCGACCGCACTGCGCACCTATACCTGGGCCGGGCCGGTGATCGGCGGCGAGTGTCCCCTGGCCGTCGCCGGCCGGCTTCCGGCGGCGGACACTTCTTTCGCCCCTGATCCCCGCCGCCAGGCCGCCGAGATGGGCCTCGATCCCCGGTGGGTCCGCTTTACCGACACCGTCGCCGAGACGGACAAGCCGGCCCTCTACCGCGGCGCGACCGCTTTTCTCTTTCCCTCCCGCTACGAGGGCTTTGGCCTGCCCCCTCTGGAGGCGATGGCCTGTGGCACGCCGGTGGTCGGCAGCGGCGCCACCTCGCTGCTCGAGGTCGTCGGCGGTGGCGGCATCCTCCTGCCTCCTGACGACGCAGAGGGGATGGCCGGGGCGCTGATCCAACTGGCCCAGGACGATGACTTTCGCGAGCAACTGAGCCAGCAGGCGCTGGCCCAAGCGGGCCCCTTCTCCTGGCAGCGCACCGCCCGCGAGACCCTGGCCGCCTACCGGCAGGTGATCGAACGCGCGCAGATGGGCCAGAGTTGAACTCTGGCCCATCTGTTGAACAAGTGCCAAGCGCCTACGTCTATATCAGCTGCAGCACCAGATCTGCCGTGGCCAGCGGCTTGACCTTGATTGCCACTTCCGCCAGCCGCCCCTCCTCGTCGACCCCAAAGTGGCTGCGGATGATGCCTTCGTACGTCTTGCCATACATCCGCTTCTCGCCCCACGCCCCATACGCCTCGGCCGCCCGGTGGTCGGGGTCCGACAGCAGCAGGAACGGCAGGCCGTACTTTTCGCGGAACCGGGCCAGCCGCTCCGGCGGGTCGGGACTGATGCCGATCACCACCGCGTCTCCGGCCTCGATCTCGCCGTAGGCATCGCGCAGGGCACAGGCCTGCTGGGTACAGCCCGGCGTGTCGGCCTTGGGATAGAAATAGACCACGACCTTTTTGCCGCGAAAATCGCTCAAACTCACTGCTTGACCATTGTCGGCGGTGAGGGTAAAATCAGGGGCAATCGAACCTGTCGCCAACGTCATCGCGAACCTCCTTACTGCTAAATATCACGCCATTCTACCACAGCGCAGCGTTCAAGCCAACACCTGCCTCGAGTCGGGCAAAACTGGTATTCCTTGCGCCAGCACATCCGAGGTGAAATGATGGAAACGAAAAAAGCTTCTGGGCCCCGGTTACTTGTCGTGCTGATCCCTGTTTTAATCTCCCTGCTGTTCTGGCTGCTGGGCGACACCCCCCTCCCCACCGCCCAGGCGGAACGGCTCTTGTTGGCCTTCCAATCCCCCCTCGACCTGGGCATCGTCAAATCCGTCACGCCTGACGGCCCGCTGACGGTAGGCGATCCCATCACCTACACCGTCGCCTACTTCAACGCCGGGCCAAACCTGGCACCAGGCGTGGTCATCACCGACGTGCTGCCCGCCACGCTGACCGGCATCGGCTTTGCCAGCAGCGGCGCCCGCATCACCCCCACCGGCAGCCTCAGCTACACCTGGCTGGTCGAACCCCTGGCGCCCGGCGGATGGGGCGTCATCACCATCACCGCCACGGTCGACCCGGCCTTTAACTTTTATCACGCTCTCACCAACACAGCGACCATTACCACCACCGAGGTCGATACCGATACGCAAAACAATCTCGCCACTGTCGTTACCGCGGTCTATCCGCGCCTGCTGACCCGCCCCCGGCTGATCCACCCCCCGAACGGCGCCGTGACCAACAGCACCGCGCTCACCTTTACCTGGAGCGACGAGTCGACCAACGGCGCCTACGGCTACACCTTTTTGCTCGACAGCGTGCCCTACACCCTGAGCACGCCCTACTCGGCGACGGTGCTGGCTGACGGCACTTACCCGTGGACGGCGCGTGCATTGGACTGGCAGGGGAACAGCACCGGTTACACCGACACCTGGACGGTGACCGTCGACCGGGTGGCGCCGTGGATCGTCGCCACCTCGCCCTACAGCGGCCAAGTAGACGTAGGGGTCAACGCGCCGGTGGTGATCACCTTCAGCGAGGCCATCGATCCGGCCAGCCTGGCTTATGCCGCCGCACCCGATCCCGGCGGATGGGCGGCGAGCTGGAACGTCACCGGGACCGTCGTCACCCTGGACCACGACAGCTTTGCCTGCAGCGTCGATCACGCCTTCACCGTCCTCGCCGCCGCCGACCGGGCGACCAACGCCCTGCGCGACACGCCGGCGACCTGGCCCTTTGCCACCGAAGCCTGCCAGGTCGATCTGGTCATCACCAAGGACGTCACCCCTGGCAGCCCCTTGAATCCCGGCGACGCGATCATCTACTCGATCGACTATGCCAACAGCGGGCCCGAGATCGCCTACGGCGTCGTCATCACCGACGTCGTCCCCATTACCCTGACCGACGTCGGCTTTACCGCCAGCGGCGCCCAGATCACGCCGACCGGCAGCGTCAGCTTTACCTGGCTGGTCGAGGACTTGTCCCCCGGCGAGGGAGGTGTCATCGTCGTCACCGCCCTGATCGACCCGGCGGTGAACGAGGAGTATTTCCTCACCAACACCATCTCGATCGTCACCTCCGAGGCGGATCAAAACCTGGGCAACAACCAGGCCACAGTCGTCAGCAAGGTCTACCCCAACCTGCTCACCCGCCCGCGCCTAATCCATCCCCCTAACGGCACCATCACCAACACGCCGTCGATCACCTTTACCTGGAGCGACGAAACGGAGAACGGCGCCTACGGCTACACCTTCCTCCTCGACGAAACACCCTACCCCACGACGGCGCCCTCGGCGACGGCGGTTTTGAGCGACGGGCTTTACACCTGGACAGCGCGGGCACTGGATTGGCAGGGCAATTCAACCGGCTACACCGACACCTGGAGCCTGGAGATCGACACCGTGCCGCCGCAGGTGCTGGCGATGTCCCCCGTGAGCGGAGCGGTGGAGGTGCCGCTGAACGCCGCAGTGGTCGTGACCTTTAGCGAAGCCATCGACCCAACCAGCCTGGTCTATACGGTCACGCCAGACCCGGGCGGATGGTCGGTCGATTGGAACGGCGCCGGGACGGTGCTCACCATGGCCCACAGCCCGTTCGCCGCCTGGAGCACCTACACGGTCTCGATCGTTGCCGCCGACTGGGCAACCAACATGCTGCTCGACGCGCCGGTGGAATGGCCCTTTACCACCCGGATCGCGCGCCTCTATGTCCCGCTCATCCTGCGAGACTATGGAAATTATACCCTGATGCTGCCAATCATCGCCTGGAGCACACCGTCCCATTGAATGCCCAGGGCGCCCGGCGTTTGTCCGTAACCACACCCGGCCGCGCAACTTTTACGAGGAGAAATGAATGGCTGAAAAACGAAAAGCTCTCATCACCGGCATCACCGGGCAGGACGGGTCGTATCTCGCCGACCTGCTGCTGGAGAAAGGATACCAGGTCGTCGGGCTGTCACGCCGTTCGACCCACTATCACTATGAGAACATCGATCACCTGATCGGCAAGATCCAGCTCGAATACGGCGACCTGCTCGATCCGCACAGCATCGAGCAAATCATCGCCGACTACCAGCCGGACGAGGTCTATAACCTGGCCGCCCAGTCGGTGCCAGCCGACAGCTGGCGGCAGCCCATCGTCACCGCCGAGATCACCGCCCTGGGCCCACTGCGCGTCTTGGAAGCGTTGAGCAGGCACAAGCCCGATGCCCGCTTCTACCAGGCGACGAGCCGCGAGATCTATGGCGGGCTTGAGCAAGAGGTCATCGACGAGTCGGCGCCGTTCCTGGCCAACAACCCCTACGGCGTGGCCAAGCTGTACGCCCACCTGATGACCCGCACCTACCGCCAGTCGTACGGCCTGTTCGCCTGCGGCGGCATCTTGTTCAACCACGAAAGCCCGCGCCGCAGCCTGCACTTTGTCACGCGCAAGGTCACGATGGCCGCGGCCTACATCCACCTGGGCGCCGACAATCCCCCGGTGAACGAAGCAGGGCAGCCGCTCGTCGCCAACAGCAAGGTCCGGCTGGGCAACCTCGACGCCGTGCGGGACTGGGGGTACGCCAAGGAGTACGTCGAGGCGATGTGGCTGATGCTGCAGCAGGACGAGCCGCAAGACTATGTCATCGCCACCAACACCGTCCACACTGTGCGCGACCTGTGCGACGTCGCCTTTGCCCGCGTCGGCCTCGACTGGCGCGACCACGTAGAAGTCGATCCCCGTTTTATGCGTCCCACCGAAATCGCCGCCTCGCGGGGCGATTATTCCAAGGCCAGGGCAGAGCTGGGCTGGGAACCGCGTACCCAGTTCAAGGAACTGGTCGAACTGATGGTCGACGAGGACGTGCGCCAGCTTGAACAGGCGCGCTAGCAGGAGAACCTTTTTCAACATGCACATTGTCTTGCTCGGCCCTTTTGGACTGCGCCCACGGGGAACGATGGCAGTGCGGGCGCTGCCGATGGCCCACGCCCTCGCCGCACGGGGACACAGCGCAACGCTGCTGATGCCGCCCTGGCAAAATCCACAGGACGCCGGTCGGCGGTGGAAGGAAGGCGGTGTCGCCGTCGAGAATATCGAACTGCCCCCGCGCATCCCTGGCCTCTTTCACGGGCAGACCGCCCTGCGCCTGGCCCGGCGCGCCCTGGCCCTGCAGCCCGACGCGGTCCACTTTTTCAAGCCCAAGGCCTACAGCGGGCTGGCCCATTGGCTGTTGGCGCGCCTGCCCCGCCGGCCCCGCCTGGTCGTCGACAGCGACGACTGGGAGGGGCCCGGCGGCTGGAACGAGATCGGCGGCTATTCCCCCGCCCAGCGCCGTTTCTTCACCTGGCAGGAGCGGTGGGGGCTCACCCACGCCGACGCGGTCACCGTCGCCAGCCGCACCCTGGAGAGCCTGGTCTGGGCCTTGGGCATCCCGCCGGGAAAAGTGCATTACGTGCCCAACGGCGTCCTGGGGACAGCTGGGCCGGAATTGCATTCCGCTGCGCGGGACCCTGCTTCCGGCCCTCCCCAACCCACAATCCTGCTCTACACCCGCTTCTTCGAATTCCCTCTCTCCCGCGTCGTCGAACTGCTGCGCCAGGTGCGAGCGGCCGTGCCGGGGGCCAGGCTGCTGGTCGTCGGCAGGGGCCTTTCGGGCGAGGAACAGGAACTGGCACAGATGGCGCAGGCGGACGGCCTGGCCGATTCGGTCGAGTACGCCGGGTGGGTTGAACCAGAGACGCTGCCGGCCCATTTCGCCCGCGCCGCCCTGGCGATCTATCCCTTCGACGACACGCTGGTCAACCGCGCCAAGTGCGCGGTCAAGCTGCTGGACCTGCTGGCAGCCGGGGTGCCGGTCGTCGCCGAGGCGGTCGGGCAGAACCGGGAAATGATCCGCCACGGCGAAACCGGCTGGCTGGTTTCCCCTGGCGACACAGACGCCTTTGCTGCGGCGGTGGTAGAGCTGCTGTACGACGCAGAACGGCGGCAGCAGTTGGGGCAGCGCGCCGCTTGCGACGTCCGGGAGCGGTTCGCCTGGGAGCGGCTGGTAGAAGAAGTAGAAAAAGCGTACAGCCCGCCAAAGGTTGCACCAATCCCCTTTCTATAGTACAATGCGCCCCGTTGTCCCATGGGAGTTGTGCGGTTTGAAGCACACGCTGCAGCAATATCTACAGAGACACAGAGATTTCAGGGTTACAAGAACTTGCTCTTTGTGCAATAGAACAATTTTTAGGAGGCGAATAGAATGACGTACGACAAGACAAAGGATCTGGCAGGCCCCGGGATCGGCGACTATGCGGAATTGGAAAAAATTCTGCCCAGTGATTACGAGTCGATCCTCGACCGCAAAGAGACGCAAAAGGCAATCTTTGCAATCAAACAGTATATCGAGGAAGGGTTGTGCCGGGAGCTCAATCTGATGATGGTCACGGTCCCGCTGATCGTCACCGCCGAGAGCGGCGTCAACGACACGCTGGACCGCGACGGCTCGCGCACCCCCATCGAATTCCCCTGCGGGCTAGGGCTGGAGCGGCCGATTCGCGCCCAAGTGGTGCAAGCCGCCACCAAGTGGAAGAGACCAGCGCTCAAGCAGTTCAACTGCAAGGTGGGAGAGGGCATCAACACCGACATGCGCGCCGTGCGCAAGGATTATTGGCTCGACCACGATCACAGCTCGTACGTCGATCAGTGGGACTGGGAGCGGGTCATTACCTCCGAGGACCGCAACCTCGAGTTTCTGACCGAAATTGTCACAAAGATTTGGAAGGTCATCAAGGGTGCTGAGACGATGGTCGAAGAGATGTATCCCCAGCTCAAAGACAAACGGTACCCCAGCCTACCCGACCAGCTGACCTTTATCCACGCCGAAGAAATCCTGGAACGTTACCCCAACCTGCCGCGCAAGATGCGCGAGACCAAGATTATCCAGGAATATCCGGCCATCTTTATCTATGGCGTGGGCTACCCCCTCGCGGACGGTCTGCCCCACGAGATGCGCGCTGCCGACTATGACGACTGGATCACCCCCACCACGTCGGCCTCCGGCAAGCCGACCCACGGCCTCAACGGCGACATCCTGGTCTGGAACCCGGTCACCAAGCGGCGCCACGAGCTGACCTCGATGGGCATCCGCGTCAACAAGGAGACCCTGGTAAAGCAGATGGAGATGGCGGGCCAGATGGACCAGATCGACTCGCCCTACCACCAGGGGATCCTGAACGACGAGATTCCCCTCAGCATCGGCGGCGGCATCGGCCAATCCCGCACCTACATGCTGCTGCTGCGCAAGGCGCACCTGGGCGAAGTCAGCGTCTCGGTGTGGCCCGAGGTGCTGCACGAGATGTGCGAGCGCAAAAACATCTTTGTGCTCAAGTAACCTTGGCAGACAACAGTCTGCCCCCTGTTTCTGACACACAGGGCAACAATTCGTAGGGGCGAGCGCTGCTCGCCCCTACTTATAATTCGACGATGTACTGATTCTAAAGGTGCCAGCTCAGTCCGGCTACTCTGGCAGCAGCCCCGGCGTCGGCGGGTAGCGGTCGACAAAGTCGCTGCTGCAATCGTCGGTATCCAGCTCCGGCGGGCGCCGCTCCAGCGAGTGACCCTCGACAACCCCCGGATGGGGGATCACTCCCCCATAGTTCCCATCACCATAGACCACCGCATCGACCGCCGTGCCGTCGAGCATCCGCAGCACCACTTCGTCGCCCTCATTGCCCAGGGCGAAACCAAAGCCTTCCCACGAGCCCGCCGGGACCATGTCCGGCACCGCCGGGTCGTTGCGGTTGGGATCGATCAAGAACTCGAAATCGGGTGTGAAAGAGACGTCCTTCGCCTGTTGGGCGACGAGGATCACCCCACCCGCCGGCAGCACCGCGCCGGTGGGAAACCAGTAGAGGCCGCTGCCATACTCCCCCTGCGGCCCCACGTCACCCAGGCGATAGGTAGAAAGGTCGATGTCGGCAGCGGTGGGATTATAGATTTCGACCCACTCCAGGCCGGTGTCGTAGCCACTCGGGTTGTAGAGCACCTCGGTGATCAACAGGTGATCCAGCGGCGATGCGGTCTGCCAGTCGTGATCGAACATGGCGTACAGGTAGTCAAAGAGGGCGTCGGAGCGCACCTGCAGCGCCATCTCGCGGTTCAGCTTGCTCGCCGTCTCGCTGCCGTTGATGCTGCCGAGGTGAGCATACCGTCCCTCGTCACCCAGATCGACCAACACCATCTTGTTGTGCACCCCGTACAGGGTCGGATCGCGCAGCTCCACCTCCAGGTCGAGCCCTTCCTCCGCGGCGACGGCGGCGACGTAGGCCGCGGTGACGACGTTCTCTGTGACCGGCAGGTATTCGTTGCCAAAGGTGCCGGCGTTGAGCAGGATGCGCACCCGTGCCCCCCGCCGTGCAGCGTCGATGTAGCTCTCCAGGCGCAGGTTGGGATCGCCGGCCGGGTCAGCGCCCCAGTCGGCGTGCTCGTACATCTGCTGCACATAGACCGCGTCGCCAGCCCCGGCCCGCGCCACCAGCCCCAACAGCGCGTCGTCCTGGCGCAGCGACGAGTCGGGCGAGGTCAGCAGCTCGAACCCGTCTCCCGTCGCCACCAGCGGCTGCGGGAACTGGACCGTGTAGGTGATCCAGTTCCGCTGCTGGACGGGCACGAATCCCTCGGGCGGCAGCCCGTAGCCGTAGGGGTTGTCCGGCGCCCAGAGGGTGATGTCGGCGTGGTTGGCGGGATCGCAGTCGGCAGCAAAGACCGCCGCCGCCCGGGCGACGATCGCCGGCGCGTCGGTGACGATCACCACGCCACGCGAGCCGCCGCTGCCATCCCCCTTGTCGTCAGAGGGCAGGCCGGAGTGGGTCATGTTCTGCGACGAGACCAGCAGCCGCGCCCGGTCGACAACGATGAACTTGGCGTGGATCGAGCGGTAGCGCTGCTGGATATTCAGCGCATCCACGTCGACCATAAAATAGCAGCGCCCCCCGGCCTCGTGGAGCTGCTGACAGGCCCACAACTCCTGGTCGGCCACGCCGCCGGCCGGTCCCCCCTCTAGCAACAAGGTGACCGATACGCCCTGCTGCGCCTTGAGCACCAGCTCTTGCAGCAGGTCATGGTGGGTGAAAGTATAGAGCTCGATCTCGATGCTCGTCTCTGCCGCGCGGATCGTATCGACCACCACCTGGCAGGCATTGTCGGGGGCGATACCGACCGTGATTACCCCACCTGCGTCGAGGGCCGGCATAAAGAACTGCTCCAGGTCCCAGCCCGGATAGCGGTAGCGCCGCCCCTGCCATGGATCGGCGTCGTGCAGCGCCCAGTCGAGGGCGGTGTCGCTGTCGGCGGCGGGCACCCCCGTCGCCTCGTCGAGGATGCGATAGACCACCGCCCCTTCCGAGGCGCCGTAGAGACGCACTGCCTCGCCGTCCCATCCCTCCACCCCCGTGTAGCCATCCTCATAGACCAGGACGTCCATCACCACCCCATGGGCGTTGCGCAGCAGCACCTCGTCGCCCGCGTTGGCATAGAGCGGCCAGCCGTCCAGGTCGAAATCGGGCGCAAAGCCGAAGGAGGCGGCAAAGCTCGTCGCGTTCCGCGCCAGCCACAGTCGCTGCCCGGCGGCGATGGTCACCGGCGGCAGGTCAGTACAGCTACCGCCGCTGACGTCCCAGTCGCACAACTGCCAGCCGCTGAGGTCGATCCCCTGGTCGTCGCCGTTGCGCAGCAGCACCGCCTCATCGTACTCGGAGGACTGCACGCCGTCAAAAAGCACTGCCTCGACGATGACGCGGTAGGGCGGCGGGGCGTCGTCGTGGGCGACGATGGGCAGGTAAACCACGTCCCGTTCGACCTCGGTCCACCAGGCGGCGCGGTTGTTTGCCAGCATTGTCTCGGTGGAGGTCGTCGTCGCCGTCACTGTGTTGGTGAAACCGGCCTCTGCGCCAAGGGCGACGGTGCCGGTGATCCAGACCGCTGCCCCGGCCTGGGGGTCCAGCTCGCCGGCCCGCCAGACCAGCAAGCCGGGGGCGGGCTGCTCGAAAACGAGGCCGCCGGAGTGCGACTGGGTCACAAAGGTCACCGGGCCCGGCAGTTGGTCGGTCAGCACCACCCCGGCGGCGAGCGCCGAGCCGGCGTTATCCAACGCGATGACATAGGTCACCACGCCGCCCGCCCGCACCTGTATTGTGCCGGACTTGGTCACCGCTAAATCCGCCTGCGGCGGCTGGTAGCAAGAGTTGTGCATCTTGACCGTGCCGCTGATGGGATCGCCATTGGCATCAAGTCCATTGCAAGTTAACCCATCGTTGCTGCACCAGTTGGCGTCGCTGTCGGGGGCCAGCGGGTCGATCCGCTCCATCGAATGGTCGGGGTCGTTGAGGCCGGCAGGCCACTCCCCGCCGTCGCCGTTGGCGGTGTCGATCACCACGCCCAGGTCGTCGCGCAGCGTCAGCACTTCCCCCCCCAGCACCAGGTCGCCCGAATAGATCTGGTCGGCCGGGACGTCGCTGACCGTGGTATCATCCGTGCGCTCCAACAGAAAATAGCTGTAGGGCGATATGACGCCGCTGAGGCTGATATCGGGCGAGCCATCAGCAGCGGTTAGCGTCCAGCCCGCCAGGTCGACCGGATGGTCGGTGTTGTTCAGCAGCTCGATCCACTCGTCGTAGCCGCTGGCAGCGGTGCCCATCCATGCCACCTCGTTGATCGCCACGTCGAGGGGGGCGTGGCCCACGACGACGACAGTCGACCAGGCCGCCGCGTTGTTCCCCAGCACCGTCTCGGTGGAAGCAGTCGTCGCGGTGAGCACGTTGACCAGCGTGCCGGAGGCGGTGTCGCTCACCCATCCGACGAGGGTGATGGCGTATCCGGTATCCGTCGGCACGTCGCCCACGTCCCACACCACCGCCTGCCCCACCAGGGTATGCGAAAAGGGGCTGCTCTGGCTCGCAAAGCCGACCCCCTCCGGCAGCAGGTCGGTCAGCACCGTCCCGGCGGCGACCGCCCCGCCGGCGTTGCTGATAGCGAGATGGTAGGTGATCGGGCTGCCCGGCGCCACCGCCGTCGGCCCGCTCTTGGACACCGCCAGGTCCGCCTCCGGCACTGGCGGCGGCTGGTAGCACGAGTTCTCCGCCCTGGCCGTCCCGCTGAGGGGATTCCCATTGGCATCGCGACCGTTCCAGGTCACACCATCGTTGCTGCACCAGTTGGCGTCGTCGTCCGCAGCCAGCGGGTCGATCCGCTCCATCGTGCAATAATCCGGCGAGCCGCTCCCCTCGGGCCACGCCCCGCCATCCCCGTTGGCGGCATCGATCACCTGCCCCCCGCCGTCCCGCAGCTCCAGGGCCTCCCCGGCGTTGCTCAACGCCCAGTCGCTGCCATTGGTCCCATAGACCTGATCGGCGGCAATGTCACTGACCGTGTTGTCGTCCGCCCGCTCCAAGAGGTAATAGCCGTGGGCAGACACTGTGCCCGTCAACAGAATCGTCGGCGTACCATCGACCGCAGCCAGCGTCCAGCCCGTCAGATCGACGGCGGCGTCGGTGTTGTTGTAAAGCTCGATCCACTCGTCGTAGGAACTGGCAGCGGTCCCGCCCCACCCCACCTCGTTGATCGCCACGTCGAGCGCGGCGGCAAGCGGCGCCGCCTCCCCGGCGCGAGCCATCGCCCCGGCGACCCGGGCAACGCCGCTGAGCATCAGCCCGGCCAGGACAACCGTCAATACCAACGCGCCCATCTTTTTGCTTTGCATCATTCCCTCCTCAAGTCACGCTCGTCGAAACGGGCATCTCTCTGTAGCTCGACAATGGCACATCTCAACATTGGATGCTCTACCGCAGTGGGAGAAGGGGAAAAGGGGGGTTTCGCAGGCGGCGAAGCCGCCTGCGAAACCCCCCTTTTCC
>JAFGEI010000117.1 GCA_016931695.1 Anaerolineae bacterium
CTAGGCAGAGTGGTGAAAACTCGCCCCCAAACTCAAGCGCACCCCCCAAACACGTCGCCATTGACTTTCCGGCAATGTCATTTATACTTGACCCGTAACTGCTGAGGCTGCCCGCCCGCATCCTCTTGCCCTTCCGGGCTTGGGGCATCCAGGGGCGACCGGCTGAGCAGTTGCCTTGACCTCACTGGACAGCCGTGAGGAGGCACGAGAGGGAGCACGAGTGATGAAAAAAATCATGGTCGTCGAAGATGAGCCGGCACTGCGCGAAACGCTGGAATATAACCTGGCCAAGCAAGGCTACGAGATGCACACGGCCGCCGACGGTCTGGCCGCTCTCGAGATCGCCCGCAAGGAGCAGCTCGACCTCATCTTGTTGGACATTATGCTTCCCGGCCTTGACGGCCTGGAGGTCTGCCGCATCCTGCGCCAGGAGAGCACCGTGCCCATCCTGATGCTCACCGCGCGCGATGAAGAGGTCGACAAGATCGTCGGGCTGGAGATCGGCGCCGACGACTATATGACCAAGCCGTTCAGCATGCGCGAACTGCTGGCCCGCGTCAAGGCGCTGCTGCGCAGGGTGCAGTTAACCCAAGAGGAGATAGAGACCCAGGAGCAACTCGCCGGGGTAAAGACGCGGACTTTTGCCGACCTGGTCATCGATCCCTCTCGACACGAGGTGCGGCGCGGAGGGGAGCTGCTGCGCCTCAAGCCCAAGGAATACGAACTGCTGATATTTCTCGCCGCGAACCAGGGCGCCGTCCTCTCGCGCGACCTGATTCTGGAACGGGTATGGGGATGGGACTATACCGGCGGCAGCCGCACGGTCGACGTGCACGTGCGCTGGCTGCGGGAAAAGATCGAGCCGGACCCGGCCGAGCCGACGCGCATCGTCACCGTGCGCGGGACTGGCTACCGCTTCGAGGGCTAGGCGATGTTCCGTACCATCCGCTGGCGCATTGCGATTCCCTACATCCTGCTGATCCTGGTCTCTATGCTGGGCCTGTCCATTTACTTGTCGAGTTTTGTGCGCGACGTCTACCTGGAGGACCTGCGGGCCCAGTTGGCTGCAGAGGCGCGGTTGATCAGCGAATCGCTGGTCGAGCTGCCCGAGCCGGACGAAGCGACGGATACCCTCAATCAGCAGGCACGGGCTTATGCCGACCTGCTCGACATGCGGGTGACGATCATCGCCGCGGACGGCCTCGTGCTGGGGGAATCCCACGAGGACCGCGCCGGGATGGACAACCACCTGCTGCGGCCCGAGGTCCAGCAGGCCCTGGCCGAAGGGCAGGGCAGCAGCATCCGCTACAGCCGCACGGTGGGCTACGAGATGATGTACGTGGCCCTCCCTATGGAAACCGATGGGGAAGTGATAGGCTTTGTCCGCGTCGCCCTGTCGCTGCAGCAAGTTGAGGAAAACGTCGCCCACCTGCGGCGGACGATCCTGCTGACCGCCCTGCTGGCAGCGGTGGTCGCCGGTTCGCTGGCGGTCTACCTGGCCGAGCGGACTGCGCGCCCGGTGCGCCGTCTGACCGAGGCGGTCCAGGAGATGGCCCAGGGCGACCTGAGCGCGCGCCTCCTGCCCACCACCCAGGACGAGGTCGGTGTCCTCACCCGCACGTTCAACACCATGGCCGAACGGCTGCGGGAGACGATCCTCACGCTGACCGAGGAGCGCGGGCGGCTGGCCGCCGTGCTGGAGAACATGGCCGACGGCGCGCTCATTACCGATGATACCGGACATGTACGCCTGATCAATCCCGCTGCAGCGCGCATCTTTGCCACCGACATCGAGAGCGCCCTGGGGCGCTCCTTTGCCGAGGTCGCCCGCGACCATCGCATCATCGCGCTGTGGCAGGACTGCCGCGAGCGCTGTGACGAGAGGAGCGGCGTCATCACGATGGGCCGCGATGGCCTCTTTATCCAGGTTGTCGTCACGCCGCTGTGGGACGCCGCGCCGGGGACCTACCTGGTCGTGCTGCAGGACCTGACCGAGGTCCGCCGCCTGGAGACGGTGCGACGGGATTTCGTCAGCAACATTTCCCACGAACTGCGCACCCCGCTGGCCTCCCTCAAAGCACTGACCGAGACCCTGCGCGATGGCGCGCTGGAGGACCCACCGGCGGCACACCGTTTTCTCAACCGCATGGAAACCGAGGTCGACGCGCTGACGCAGATGGTGCGAGAACTGTTAGAGCTGTCGCGCATCGAGTCGGGCCAGGTGCCGTTCGACATCCGGCCGGCTGACGTCGAGGACGTCATCCTCCTATCGGTCGACCGGCTGCGTCCCCAGGCCGAGCGGGCCGGGTTGGAGCTGAACGTCGAACTGGAAGCGGGCCTGCCGCCGGTCCAGGCCGACGTCGAACGGATGCAGCAGGTGTTCACCAACCTGGTACATAATGCGATCAAGTTCACACCGCCAGGGGGGCGCGTGTCGGTTCACGTTATGTACGTCGAGGATGGTGACACGGTGACAAGAAGACACGGGGACAAGGAGACCCCTATTCTCTCCTTATCTCCTGGTCACCTGGTCACCTGGTCACCCTGTCTCCTCATCTCCGTTTCCGACACGGGTGTGGGCATTCCTGCCCAAGATCTGCCGCGCATCTTTGAGCGCTTTTACAAGGCCGACCGGGCGCGCTCCGGCGGGGGCACCGGCCTGGGGCTCTCGATTGCCAAGCACATCATCCAATCCCACGGCGGGCGAATCTGGGCCGAGAGCACGGAGGGCCGGGGGTCGACGTTCTACGTCGCTCTCCCCATCTCCCCCTCGAACTCTTGCTGACCCTGTACTTTGCCTCTCGTGGTAATTGCTTGGCCTACCCGCCCGTTTGTCATTGCGAGGAGCCCCCTCGCTTCGCTCAGGATAAACTCCGCGCCCAAAGCCTGGCCCCGAGGAATCGGGGGCAATCTCTGAATCGCACGATAAAGACTACTTCGCCGCCCCTTCGCTCCGCTCAGGGCAGGCTCTCCAGGCCGCTCGCAATGACGCAAGGTAGGCAATCACCTCTCGCGAAATAGACGGTTAACAAACTTTTAACCCGCCGTTAAACTCCCCACAAAGAATCCTTAAGACTAGCGTGATACAATCTGGCAAGCAAGCTGGGAGCGTACTGGTCTGCTCATAGAACCCCAGCTATTTCTGTGAGGACAAAGCATGATACCAGAACAGATTCGCCCAGGGTACTCGACGTGCAGCCAATTGAAGGGGATGCTGTCCCAGGGATGGTGTATTGAACCGCCCGTCTACGTGCGGCCTCACTGGCGCCCCCGTTCCAGGCACGAAAACACCTATCACTTTGTCCTCTGGAACGGCACCCGAGTTCACCTGGTCAGCATACCCGACGGCCCCGAAGTACAAGAGTTTCTGGCCGAGAACCCGCTTCCCACGGACAAGCTTTAGTGGTTCTCTCGCTAAAGTGGCAGACTTGGCTTTTGAAGCAATCTCAAGCAAAACCGTCATTCCCGCGAAGCATGTCCCCGCGAAAGCGGGGAGCGGGAATCCATAAACCGCCCTGGATGCCCGCACC
>JAFGEI010000118.1 GCA_016931695.1 Anaerolineae bacterium
CTGTCAGGCGCGGGCATCCAGAGCGATTTATGGATTCCCGCTCCCCGCTTTCGCGGGGACATGCTTCGCGGGAATGACGGCCTGGGTAGCGTGAGATGCCATTTTCAGGCTCCCATGGCAGAGAAAAGCGGTAGTCGCGCGTTTTGCTTCGAAATCCCGTGTTGGGTACTGCTTGACAAGGCAGCAAATTTGCTGTATAATGACTACCGGTCAGTAACTGACTATAAGTTATCAGGAGGGCGCTTTGTCAACACGAGCGCGGCGGGCGCGGGAGAAAGAAGAACGGCGGCAGTCGATCCTCCAGGCTGCCCGGGAAGTGTTCGTCCAACAGGGCTTTCACCGTGCCACGATGGACAGCGTTGCCGAGCAGGCGGAAGTCAGCAAAGGCACGGTCTATCTCTATTTCGAGAGCAAGGAAACCCTCCTGGCCCACTTGCTGCTGCAGGGATTAGAGGCCCTAATCGGCTATCTCGAGGAAGCTTATGCTGCCGATCGCTCGCTCGCTGCGGACGAACGGCTGCGTCGTTTGGGTTGGGCCTACCTCCAGTTTTTCCACCGCGAACCTCTCTATTTTCGTTTCCTGATGGCGGTCGATCGCGGCCGGTTTCGGGAGACAGTTTCGGCTGCGATCTATCAACAAGTTCTGAAATCGAGCCTGGAGGGCCTGGATTGGGTCGTGCAGGCGGTCGAGCAGGGCGTCGAAGAGGGGGTTTTTGTCTGCTGTGATGCCCGGCAGGCTGCCGCCTCTCTCTGGGCAACTCTCAACGGGGTCCTGGACCTGATGGCCCACCCGCTGCGGCGGGAGATGGTGGGGGTCGAAACGGATGTGTTGTACCGCACTGCCCTGGAGATTGTAATCCAGGGGATGCGGCCTGTATCGTAAGCCATAAGGAGGTGTAAAGTGAAGCAAGTTGTTATTGTCAGTCCGTTGCGGACGCCGGTGGGCAGCCATGGTGGCGCACTGCGCAGCCAGCGTGCCCAGGACCTGGCCGAAATTGTCTTTCGTGCCGTGTTGGAAAGGACGGGTGTCGACCCGGCGCTCCTGGACGAAGTCATCTTGGGTAACATTGGCAGTCCTTCCGAGGCGGCCAACATTGGCCGCGTGGCGGCGTTGATGGCCGGCGTGCCGATGGACGTACCGGGCTTTACCGTCGCGCGGAACTGTGCTTCGGGCATGCAGTCGGTCACTTGTGCCTACCAGGCCATTCAGGCCGGGGATGGCGAGCTGTATCTCTGCGGCGGCACCGAGAGCATGAGCAACATCCCCTACGTCTTGAAACAGGCCCGTTGGGGCTACAAGCTCCGCCACGCAGAGTTGACCGATGCCTTGTGGGAAGGGTTGACCGATCCCATCTGCGGCCTGATCATGGGCCGGACGGCGGAGAACCTGGCCGAAAAGTACGACATCTCGCAGGAGGAGCAGGACAAGTATGCGGTCCAGTCGCACAAAAAGGCCTTTATGGCCCAGCGCATGGGCAAGTTCGAGGATGAAATTGTCCCGGTCGAGATTGTTAAAAAGGTAGCCGGGCGCGAGGTGGCGCGAGAAGTGATCGTCCAGGACGAGACGATCAACCCGGGCCTGACGGTCCAGAAGGCTGCCCTCTATCCGACCGTCTTTAAGAAGGACGGGACGGTTACGCCGGCCAACGCCTGCCCGATCTCTGACGGCGCGGCGGCGATGCTCGTCTGCACGGAGGAAAAGGCCGCGGAACTGGGCCTCAAGCCCACTGCGCGCATCGTCAGCTATGCGTATGCGGCGGTTGACCCGGCCTACATGGGCATTGGGCCGGCCTTTGCCATGCCCAAGGCGTTGAAACGGGCCGGCTTGACGATGGAAGATGTCGGGCTGGTCGAGCTGAACGAGGCCTTTGCTGCCCAGGTGCTCGCCGTCGTCCAGGAGATGGAGACGCAGGGCCATACCTGGGATTGGGAGAAGGTCAACGTCAACGGCGGCGCCATTGCCCTCGGGCACCCGGTCGGTTGCACGGCAGCCAAGCTCATTGCCACGCTGACTCACGAGATGCAGCGCCGCGAGGTTCGCTACGGCATCAATACCATGTGCGTTGGCGGTGGACAGGGCGGGGCGCTGATTCTAGAAAGAATTCCGCTGTAAGAAGGAGGAAATTAACCATGTACATTTTTAAAGCCGCAGTGGTCGGAGCGGGAACGATGGGCGGCGAGATCGCCCAGGTGATTACCTATTCTGGCCTGCCTGTCGTGATGAAGGACATTGACCAGGCAATGCTCGACAAAGGGATGGAGAGAATCCACTCGATTTATCGCGGCCGGGTCGCCAAGGGCAAGATGAGCGAGGGGGAGATGCAGTCCAAGATCGACCTGGTGACCCCCACGCTGACCTACGACGAGTTTGAAGATGTCGACATCGTCATCGAGGCAGTGCCGGAAAAGATGGCTGTCAAGCAGGCCGTGCTGAAGGAGCTGGAACAGGTCTGTCCCGAGCAGACGATCTTTGCCAGCAACACCTCGGCGCTATCGGTTTCCGAGATGGGGGCGGCGACGGGCAAGCCGCACAAGGTGATCGGGATGCACTTTTTCAACCCGGCCCACGTCATGAAGCTGGTCGAGATCATTCCTGGCCTGGATACCGACCAGGAAACGATCGACGACGTCGAAATGTTTACCACCAGCTTGCGCAAACTGCCGGTTGTGGTCCAGGAATGTCCTGGCTTTTTGGTCAACCGGCTGCTGATGCCCTACCTCAACGAGGCGACCAAGGCTCTGGAAGAAGGATCGGCGACGGCAGCCGAAATCGACCAGGCGGTGGTGGGCTGGGGCATGCCGATGGGCCCCTTTACCCTGATGGATATGCTGGGCATCGACATCTGCGGGCACGTTGGCGAGTACCTCTACTCCGAGTACGGCGAGCGGATGGCCCCGGCGGCCCTTTTTCCCAAGCTGATCGAGGCCGGGCGGCTGGGCGAAAAGAGCGGCGCCGGTTTCTACGATCATCCCGGCGGAGAGTCGCCGGTGGTCAAAAAGATGATCCAAGAACTCCAGTCGTCCGGGGCGGTGCGCACGGGCAGCGTGTTTAACATCGACCGGCTGATGTTACCGCTGATCAACGAGGCGGCGCTGTGCGTCCAGGAGAACATTGCCACCATTCCTGACATCGACATGTCGATGGTCGCCGGCACGGGGATGACCTATGGCGGCGAGCGGCTGGGGCCGCTGGCGGTTGCCGACAAGATCGGCCTGGACGTCGTGGTCGAAAAACTCGAGGCGCTGGCCCAGGAACTGGGTCCTCGCTTCCGTCCCTCTCGCCCGCTCAAGCTGCGCGCTCGCGCCAACCACCTGGGCGAAAAGACGGCCCGGGGCTTTCACGAGTATGCATAGCACACACTGCGCAATACGCACTACGCAGGACGTAGTACGTATTCCGTATTCTATAGAGGAGGACTAGCATGGGAGAGTGGCAGTACGTACGAGTAGAGGTTGAGGAGCAGGTCGCGGTTCTGACGATCGACCATCCGCCGGTAAACTCGTTCAACAAGCAGGTGGTGACCGATCTGGGCGAGGCGATGGACGAGCTGCTCGCTGACGATGCGGTCAAGGCGATTATCATCACCGGCGGCGGAACCAACGCCTTTGTCGCCGGGGCGGATATTCCCGAGATCAAGGCGTTGCTCGACCAGCCTGATGACGATTATGCCGCTGCGTCGGCGTTCATCGAGCGGGGACAGGGGATTACGCTCAAGGTCGAGCGGTCGCCCAAGCCGGTCATTGCCGCGATCAACGGCTTTTGCCTGGGCGGCGGGTTGGAGCTGGCCATGTCCTGCCACGTGCGCATCTGTTCCGACCGCGCGCGCCTGGGGCAGCCAGAGATCAACCTGGGCCTCATCCCCGGCTGGGGCGGCACGCAGCGCCTGGCCCGGATCGCCGGCAAAGGCAAGGCGATCGAGCTGATTCTCACCGGCGACATGATCACCGCCCAGGAGGCCTACCGCCTGAACCTGGTCAACAAGGTCGTGCCGTCCGGCGCTGTGCTCAAAGAGGCCCGCGGCCTGGCTCGCAAGATCGCCGCCCAGTCCAGGTTCCCCGTCGCTGCCGCACTGCGGGCGATTGACCAGGGGCTGGAGCTGGCAATCGAAGAAGGCCTGCAGGTTGAGGCGCAGCAGTTCGTCGGGCTGGCGGACACCGAGGACATTCGCGAAGGCGTCAGCGCCTTTCTCGAAAAGCGGCAACCCCAGTTCAAAGACCGCTAAGCAGCGGACAGTGGGCGGTGGGTAGTGAGCCGGTTTACTCGCTACCCACTCCCTACTGTTCGAGGAGGTGACTTGTGGACTTTGCCTTGAACGAAGAACAGCGCATGTTCCGCAGCATGTTCCGGGACTTTGCGGCCAAGGAGATTGCGCCCCACGCCGAGGATATCGACCAGGAAGAGACGCTGCCGCCGGCCATCTTGCAAAAGGCGGTAGAGCAGGGCTTCTTGGGAGCAACTTTGCCAGAGGCGTACTTTGGCGCCGAGTTGGACGGGGTCGGTTATGCCATGCTCGTCGAGGAACTCGCCGCGTCCTGTGTCTCGTTCGCCGTCATGTTGGCGACCCACGTGAGCGAGGTGGCGATGAGTATCCTGGGCTATGGCACCGACGCGCAGAAGGAGGAATGGCTGACGTCGATGGCGGCGGGCGAGGTGGTCGGGGCATTTGCCCTGACCGAGCCGGACGCCGGGAGCGATGCTTTGGCCCTCCAGACCCGCGCTGCAGCCGATGGCGACGAGGTGGTGCTCGACGGCGTCAAGACCTGGGTCGCCAACGCCAGCATCGCCGGCCTCTTTCTGGTCTTTGCCCAGGGGCCGGATGGCATGGATGCGTTCCTGGTCCCTGGGGATGCCCCTGGCCTGACCGTCGGCTATCGGGAGCCGACGTTGGGGCTGCGCAGTGCCAACTTTCACACGGTCTACCTGGAGGATTGCCGCGTGCCGGCGGCCAACCAGCTTGGCAGACCGGGCGGCGGATGGGAGATTGCCCGGCAGGCGCAGAGCCGCATGGCAGCGGCCCTCGCGGCAGCCGGCCTGGGGGTGGCGGCTGACTCTGTGCAGGTGGCGGCCCGGTTCGCCAGCGAGCGGGTCCAGTTTGGTGTCCCGATTGCCCAAAAGCAGGCCATCCAGGGCTATATTGCCGATGCAATGATCGAGGTCGAAGCGCTGCGCTATCTGGTGTATCGCGCTGGCTGGCTGACGGACCAGGGCGGGGACTTTGCGGTGGATGCTTCCATGGCCAAGTCGTTCAGTGCCCGCGTCGCCAGCCGCGTGACCAACTCGATGCTCCAGGTGCTGGGGGGCTATGGCTACATGGAGGACTATCCGATGGCGCGCAAGTATCGGGACGCCCGCGCCTTGGGCATTATCGGCGGACCGACAGAAGTGCACAAGGTTCACATCGCCCGGCAGGCCTTTGCCGAGTGGGATGTCGAGATCGTGCCGTAGGGAGGTACGCAATGGATTTTCATTTTTCTTCCGAGCATGTTGCCCTGCGCCGGATGATCCGCGAGTTTGCTGAAAACGAGGTCGAGCCGCTGGCGGCAGAGATCGATCGCGAGGGGCGCGTGCCTTTCGAAACGCTGAAAAAGCTGGGCCAGATCGGCCTGATGGGCGTCTGCTTTCCCCAGGAGTACGGCGGGATGGGGGCGGGCGAGATGGGCTACTGCATCCTGATGGAGGAACTGGGCCGCGTCTGTACTTCCACGGCGACCAACGTTGGCGCCCACATCGGCATCGGCGCCATGTCGATCTACCTGGATGGCACGGAGGAGCAAAAGCGCAAGTACCTGACGCCGCTGGCGCGCGGGGAAAAGGTTGGCGCTTTTGTGCTGACCGAGGCTGACGCCGGTTCCGATGCCGCGGCAATCCGCACCCGCGCCGTGCGGGAGGGGGATTCCTGGATCATCGACGGCACCAAGACCTTTAACACCAACGGCAGTTTTGCCGAAATCGTCACCGTCCTGGCGGTCACGGACCCGACGTTGGGCGCGCGCGGCGGCATCACTGCTTTTATCGTCGAGTCGGATATGCCTGGCTTCCAGGTCGGCACCCACGAGAACAAGATGGGCATCCGCGGCAGCTCGACGGCCGAACTGATCTTTGAGGAAGTACGCGTGCCCCAGGAGAATGTGCTGGGGAAGGTGGGCGAGGGTTTTGTCTCCTTCATGAAAACGCTGGACATGGGTCGGCTGACGCTGGGCGCGGCCTGCCTGGGCGGTGCGCAAGCCGCGCTGGAGTGGTCTGTCCGTTGGGCCAGGACCCGCTGCCAGTTCGGCGCCGAGCTGGCGCACAAGCAGGAAGTGCAGTGGATGATCGCCAACATGGCCACCGAGGTCGAAGCACTGCGCAGCCTGGTTTACCGCGTGGCCTGGATGGTGGACACCGCCCAACCGTTTACCCAGCTGGCGGCGATGTGCAAGATGTACGGCTCCGAGGTCGCCTCCCGCGCCATTGATACGGCCTTGCAGATTCACGGCGGGCTGGGCTTTACGCGGGATTTCCCCATCGAACGGGCCTTTCGTGATGCCCGCATCGCCGAGATTTTCGAGGGCACCAACGAGGTGCAGCGCATCGTCATCGCCAGCAACATCTTTCGCGAGCACGGCGTGCGGATTCGGCCATAGTGGAGGTAAAGTGATGAGAGTGATTGTCGTTCTTGGCCACGTTCTCGATCCGCGGGGCATCGCTGTCAACCGGCGGGCGGGACGGGTCTTTATCAATCGACGAGAGTATATCCTTCAGCCGGCCGACCGCTGCGCGCTGGAGGCGGCGCTGCGCATCAAGGATGAGATGCCGGCCGAGGTCGTGGTGCTGCCGCGCAGCCCCTTGCCCGACGACGACGTGCTGCGGCAGGCGCTGGCGACAGGAGCCGACCGGGCGGTCTATCTCGCCGGCGATGGCCTGGCGGCGGCCGACGACGCAGCAATGGCCCGCCTGCTGGCCGCGGCGGTCGAACGCCTGGGTGGGGCAGACCTGATCCTGACCGGCGCGACGACCCTGGATACCGGCCAGGGGCAGCTAGGACTGCGACTGGCCGAGGCGCTGGGCTGGCCGCACGTCGCCGATGCCTGGGCGCTGAAAACGTCGGACGACCGTCTGGAAGTGGTCCGGCAGGAGGGTGCTGGCTACGCGGTCTTGGAAGCTGCTCTGCCAGTGATGGTGACCGTGGCGCCGGGAGCCCTCGAGCCCCGCTATCCCGACGGTGCGCGGTTGATCAACATCTACCGCGGGCAAGGCGAGGTCGCGGCGGCGCTGGAAACGTGGGACGCGGCCGACCTGGTTGACGCCGACGCGCTGCAGCCGCTCCTGGAGCGTCGCGGGCAGGAATTCCCCCCCGAGCGGGAGCGCGGCGTGCGCGCCAGTGGCGGGCTGGAGGAGATGGCCCGCTCGGCAGCGGATGCGCTTCGCCGGCAGGTGAGGGTGTAAGGAGGTCGCTATGGACGCATCATATCTCGATCTGTTGATGGCGCAGCAGGAGGAGGTCGCTGAGGCTGAGGGTGGCGGCGGCGGCATCTGGGTCGTAGCCGACCTGGTGGACGGCGGCGTGGCCCCGGTCACGCTGGAGGCCATTGGGGCGGCCCGCAACCTGGCCGACTCGCTGGGCGCCTACGTCTATGGAGTCCTCTTGGGCGACGGGGTCGCCGACCTGGCGCTGGCCCTATACCAGGCTGGCGCCGACGGGGTCCGCGTGGCGGACCATCCCGCCCTGGCCTCTTTTGCCGCCGAAACTTACCTGGCGGTGCTGGCCGATCTGTTCGCGGCGGAACAGCCGGAAGCGGTCTTGTTCGGCGCGACGGATATGGGGCAGCAGTTGGCGGCGCGATTGGCGCAGCGGATGGGCGGCGGGCTGATCGAGCACACCGTCGCGCTCAGCCTGGACGAGGCGACGCGTGCGCTGCAGGCGTCGTTCCCCGTTTATGGCGGAGAGTACTTTGAGATTGCCGCCTGTCCCCAGGCGCGGCCCCAGTTCCTCACCGTCGAACCGGGGGCCTTTGCCGCTCCCTTTATCGACCCCTATCGCCAGGGGAGCCCGACGATGCTCGACGTGACGCCGTTGGAACCGGCCGTGCGCCGGGTCGGCGAAGCGGATGGTTTCGCTCCGCCACCGGTGCCGTTGAACCGGGCGCGGTTGATCGTCGCTGCCGGGCGACAGGCCGGCGACTTTGCCCTGGTCGAGCGGCTGGCGGCGGCGCTGGGCGGTCAGGTCGCCGGCGACCGCGGCGCGCGGGACGCCGGCTGGATCGAATCCGGGCAGGTCGTCGATCTGCGCAGCGCAACCGTTGCCCCAGACGTCTACCTGGCGGTCGGCATCCGTGGCGATACGTTTCACAACGCGGCCATCGAGCAGGCCAGGTTCATCCTCGCCATTCACCCGGACCCGCAAGCGCCGATCTTTGAGGTCGCGGATCTCGGCCTGGAGGCGGACCCCCAGCAGGTTTTGCCCCTGTTACTGCAGGCTTTGGAGTAGGTGGTTGAGGCGGCCGGCCGGATCGCTTCCGAGGTGGAAGCGGATCACCGGCCGCCCGCCCTTTTCCAGCGCCCGCTTGTCCCCCAACGCCTGGGCCGTCTTGAGCAGGCCAAAAGTCACTCCGGCCGCTGCCTGGCCCGCCTCGTCCGGGATGGCGGCGTCGTGCAGCGGATCGGACGTGAACTGGGCGAACAGTCCGTTGCCCCCGTCACCCTTGTGCAGCTGGCCGGTGGAATGGAGGAACCGCGGGCCGTAGCCGACCGTCGTGGCCAGCTTGTAACGGTCGCGGAGGCAAGCTCGCAGGGCCTGCAGCGCCGCGTCGGTCTCGGGCGTCGGCTGGACGTAGGCTTGCAGGGCAACATAGCTCCGTCCCCTGCCGGATGGATCGCCCAGCCGGGCCTGGGCCAGAAACGCCGTCAGCGCCGTGGCGCTTGGCGGGAGCGCCCGGTCTTGTGGCAGCTGCCCTGTCTCGCGGTAGTCGGCGATGGTCTGGCGCGCCATCTCCTTGGCCGCCTCGACGTCCGGCTGGTTGAAGGGATGGATGCCCAGCCGGTAGCCGGCGATGGCGGTCGCCATTTCCCACAGGAAGAACTGCCCCCCCAGGTCGTACGGGTCGCTCAGCCGCAGGCGGATGACGGGGTGGCCGGTGTCCTGCAGCGCCTGGACGGCCGCGTCGAAGCGGTCGTCGCCGGCGAGGCGCAGGTAGACAAAGGCGCGGTCGTTGCCATAAACCCGGGGTGAGCCGATCGGTTCGCCCACCACCGGCAGGATGCCGCGGCCGTCCTTGCCGGTGCTCTCGGCGACGAGCTGTTCCACCCAGTCGCCAAAGCTGGCCAGCTGCGGCGAGATGATCAGGGTCGCCTTGTCCCGTCCGGCCCGTCCCAGCTCGCCCAGCACCGCCCCCAGCCAGGCTCCGTCGTTCTCGCCGGGCTTGTCCAGGCGGCATTTCTTGGCCATTGCCAGCGCGCGTTCCAGCAGCTTTTCCACGTCCACGCCGGCCAGTGCGGCGGGTACCAGCCCGAAATAGGAGAGCGCCGAGTAACGACCGCCGATGTTGGGGTCGTTGAGAAACGTGGCGCGGAAAGCAAACCGTTCCGCCAGCGCTTGCAGCTTGCTGCCGGGGTCGGTGATGGCGACAAAGTGGCGGCCTGTCTCTCTGCCGCCCGAGGCCTGCGCGCTCCAGTTGTAAAAGAACTTGAAAAAGGACAGCGTCTCGACCGTGCTGCCGGACTTGCTCGAGACGATAAACAGGGTCCGCGCCGGGTCGAGGCGCCCGGCGTGGGCCAGGACTGTGCCGGGGTCGGTGCTGTCGAGCACTGCTAGGCGGGGCGTTCCGCTTGCCAGGACTTGGCTAAACACCTCGGGCGCCAGGCTGGAGCCGCCCATGCCCAGCAGCAGGACGTCGCTGTAACCGTCGGCACGCACGCGGCCGGCCAGGTCGTCCAGGCGCGGGCATTGTTCGGCCATTTCTTTGGCGATGTGCAGCCAGCCCAGCCGGTTGGCGATCTCGGCGGGGTCTTGCTGCCAGACCGTGTGGTCGTGCGCCCAGATGCGCGGCACGATGCGCTCAACTGCAATCTGTTCCAGGGCCGCGTCGACGGCGGCCTGGTACTCGTCCGGGATGTGGTGGCTCAATTTGCTCCATCTCCTTTCGGCTGCGAATTTTCACAAATCGGGCAGTCTCAGTAGATCCAAATTTGTCGCCCCGAAGGGTCTCGTTCTGCGCAGAGCGAGATTTCGCTTCTCTGGAACGGGATTCTTTGCTCGCTACCCTCCCCTCGGCTACGCCCGGGGCAGGCTGCTCAGAATGACATCTATGCAATTTCGACAATCAGATGCGTCTCTAATTCGTGTGAATTCGTGGCGAAAATTGATGGCGGCCTGCGACGGGGAAACTACCACAAATTAGGGAGGCCATTATAGCACAGGCGGTTGGAACGGCAAAAACCCGCTGCCCCACTGCTTGTTGACACCGATCCGAAAGCGGGGTATACTCGCCCCGTTATATGCGGCTCAAACGACTTTCCATGCAAGGGTATAAATCCTTTGCCAACCGCACAGAGCTGGCTTTCCCCACTGGCATCACCGCGATTGTCGGCCCCAATGGCTCGGGCAAGTCCAACGTCGCCGACGCCATTCGCTGGGCGCTGGGCGAGCAGAGCGCCCGCACCCTGCGCGGCAAGTCGACGGCGGACATGATCTTTACCGGTGGGCAGCGGCGCGCTCGGGCTGGAATGGCCGAGGTGCTGCTGACGCTGGACAATGCCGACGGGTGGCTCCCGCTCGAGTTTGTGGAGGTGGTGGTCGGTCGCCGCGCCTACCGCTCCGGCGAGAGCGAGTACCTGCTCAACGACAACCGCGTTCGCCTGCGTGACATGGTCGATTTGCTGGCCGAGAGCGGCCTCAGCCAGCGCACCTACACCGTCATCGGGCAAGGCATGGTCGACGCGGCCCTCTCCCTGCGCGCCCAGGAGCGCCGGATGCTGTTCGAAGAGGCGGCCGGCATCGCCGTCTACCGCTCGCGGCGCGAGGAGGCGGCAGGGCGGCTGGAGGAGACGGCGCGCAACCTGGAGCGGGTGCATGACATCCTGAGCGAGATCAACCCGCGCCTGAAGCGGCTGCGGGAGCAGGCTGAACGTTTCCAGGAATATGAGCGGATATCGGCGCACCTGAGGCGCCTCCAGCGGGCCTGGTATGGCTATCATTGGGGGCAGGCGCAAGAGGTCTTGCGCTCCGCTCAACAGCGCGCCGGGTCGCTGGCGCAGTCGTTGCAGCAACGACAGGCAGAGGTGGAGCGGATCACCCATCACTTGCTGGCCCTGCGGCGCCAGCAGACGGAGCTGCGCGGGCGGCTGCGCGATGGGTACCGGCGCATCGCTGATCTGCACGACCAGGCGGATGCGGTTCAGCGCGAGGCAGCTGCGCTGACCGAGCGGGCCCGGCTGCTGGCGGTGCAGCGTGAAGAGATCGCACAAGAGATCGAGCCGCTGCATACCCAACAGGAGGCGCAGGCCCGGCAGGTTCAGGTGGCCCAGGATCGGGAGGCCGAGATGCTGGCCCGCGTGGGCAGCGAGGAGGAGCGGGTCGCGCACTGGGAGGAGGAGCTGGCTGTGCTGCGCCGCCAGGCCCAGGGGCAGGCCCAGCAGCATGCAGCGGCCCGCGTCGAGGTCGAGCGCCTGCAGGCACAGAAAGAATCCCTGCAGCAGTCCGCTGCCGAGGCGCGCGAGGCGTATACCCGCCTGGAGGCAGAGCGCGAGCTGCTGGCGCAGCTGCGCGAGGAATCGGCTGGATTTGCCCACGGGCTGCGCTCTCTGCTCCAGTCCGATTTGCCGGGGGTGGTGGGCCTGCTGAGCAAGCTGATCCAGGTCCCGGCGGAATGGGAGCGGGCCGTCGAAGCGGCGTTGGGGCCGCGGACGCAGTCTTTGCTGGTGCGAGATTGGGCGGCGGTGGAGGCGGCGCGTTCCCTCCTTCCTCCTGGCGAACGCGCGGTTCTCTTGCCCATCGACCGGTTTTCCGCTCCCTCCTGGTCGGCGCCAGCAGGCCGTCTCGTCGCAGCGGAGGCGGTTGATTGCCCGGCCTCGCTGCGCCCAGCGGTCGATTCCCTGTTGGGTCGGACGCTGTTGGTCGACGACCTGGCGTCGGCGCGGGCATTGTCGACCGCGTTGCCGCCCGGCGGCCAGTGCGTTACGCAGGCGGGGACGGTTGTCGCCGCTGATGGAAGTGTGATGTTGGGAGGAGGCGGGGGACTACTGGCCCAGGAACGGACCTGGCGCGAACTGCCGGGGCGGATGGAAGCGGCCCAACGCCGCCAGGAGGAGCTGGCGGCGGAGATGGAGCGCCTGCTGCAGGCGCTGTCTCTGCGGGAGACGGCGTTGGCGGAGGCGGCGCAGGGCGCGGCGGACACCTCGGCACAAATTTCCCGGGCCGAGTCCGGCCCGCTGGCCCAGGCCCGCACCGCGCTGGCTGTCGCCCGGCAGACTCTCGATGCCCACCGCGTATTGCTGCAGCGCGAGCTGGCGGACCTGCAGCGGATCGCCGCGCAGGCCGCAGCGCAGCAGGAGCGGGTGAAGGAGCTGCGGCAGCAGCAGGCCCGGGCCGGGGAGCGCCTGGCGCAATTGCAGGCCCAGGGGGCGCGCTTTGAGGAGGAATTGGCCCAACTCCGGTCGTGGATTGGTCCCGGAGAAGAAGAACTGGGACGCATGGGCCAGGAGCAGGAGGAGGTTGAGACCCAGGAGCGGCAGGCGCGTGCCCGGGCCCGCCGGCTGGAGGAGCAGATCAACTCGGCCCAGTTGGAGGTTGCCCGGGCGGAGGATCGCCTGGCGCGCCTGCAGGAGCGGATTCAAGAAGATTTGGGGTTGGTCGAGCTGGAGGTCGCAGAGGAGGTGACGGCGCAGGCATTGCTGCCGCTCCGCCCGCTGGTCTCTCGCCTGCCGATTGTCGAGCTGCTGCCCGACGGGCTGCGGGAAGAGATCCAGTGGCTGAAAGGCCGCCTGCGCCAGTTGGGCCCTGTCAACCCCAACGCACCGCAGGAGTATGCCGAGACGGGGGAGCGTCACCGCTTCTTGTCCGACCAGGTCGCGGATCTGGAGAAGACGTCGGCGCGGCTGGCAGCGGTCATCGCCGACCTGGACGAGCGGATGAAGCAGGCTTTTCACGAGACGTTTGGACGGATCGCTGCCGCCTTCGAGGACACCTTTCAGCGTCTCTTTAACGGCGGGATGGGCCGCCTCGAGCTGACGGCTGCGGACGATCTGATGGATGCCGGGGTCGAGATCGTCGCCCGCCCGCCGGGCAAGCGGATGCAAAGCCTGGCCCTCCTTTCTGGCGGCGAGCGGGCGCTGACCGCCGCCGCGCTGATCTTTGCCATCTTGCGCGTTTCGCCCACCCCCTTCTGCGTGCTCGACGAGGTCGACGCTATGCTGGACGAGTCGAACGTCGTCCGCTTTCGCTCCCTGTTGGAAGAACTGTCGCAAGAGACCCAGTTCGTGGTCATCACGCACAACCGGGGCACCGTCGAAGCGGCGGACGTCGTCTATGGTGTCTCGATGGGCTCTGACGGCGTCTCGCAAATGGTCTCGCTGCGCCTCAAAGAGGTCGTGGATTTGCAGTAGGAGATTGAAAGTGCGAATCGGTTTCGTGCAGCTTGCCCCCGTGTTGGGGAATCGCCAGACGACGATTGCCCGTCTCGACAGGTTGTTCGCCAGCGTCGGGGCGGCGGACTTGCTGGTGCTGCCTGAATTGTGCAATTCGGGCTACCATTTCAGCTCGCGCCAGCAGGCCTGGGAGACGTCGGAAGAGATTAGCGACAGCGTCTTTGTCCGCTATCTCGAATCGGTCTGCGCGGCGCGGAACCTCTACCTGGTGTCGGGTTTGAACGAGCGGGACGGCGGCGATCTCTACAATTCCGCGGTGCTGGTCGGGCCGCGTGGATACGTGGGACGCTACCGCAAGCTGCACCTGTTTATGGACGAAAAGGACTATTTCCGGCCCGGCGACGGGCTGCCGGTCTTGGACATTGGCGCGTGCCGGGTTGGGATGCTGGTCTGCTTTGACTGGATTTTTCCCGAAGCCTGGCGAATCCTGGCCCTGAAAGGGGCCGATGTCGTCTGCCACCCGGCCAACCTGGTTCTGCCCTTTGCCCAGCGCGCGGTTCCGGTTCACGCCTTGACCAACCGCTTTTACACCGTGACCGCCAATCGAGTGGGACAGGAAGGCGACCTGGTGTTCACCGGCTGCTCGACCATCGCCGATATCCAGGGTAACGTTCTCCTCCAGGCCTCCGAGTCGGAGGAACGGGTGGGGGTGGTCGATGTCGACGTCGCCCTGGCGCGGGATAAGCGGATCACGCCCCGCAACGACGTGCTGCGGGACCGGCGGACGGACCAGTACGAATTATTGTTACGCGGGTAGCGGTACCGGATTCTGGCGCCTGTTACCAAGGAGGGAAAACTGGAATTGATCGATTTGGCACGGCGGATGGTCGATATTCTCTCAGACAAGATGGGAGAGGATATCTTGTTGTTGGAAATCAGCAGCCTGACCACGGTTGCCGACTATTTTATCATCTGCAGCGGCAGCAGCGAGCGGCAGCTGCAAACGCTGGCCAGCACGGTTCGCGAGCAGGTCAAAAAAGAGACCGGGCTGATCCCCTCGCACGTGGAAGGGAATGCGCCCTCGGGCTGGATCCTGATGGACTATGGCGGGATCGTCGTCCACATCTTTGCGCCAGAACTGCGGCTGTTCTACGACCTGGAAGAGTTGTGGCAAGAGGGGCGGGTGGTGGTGCGAGTTCAGTAACATGATTGGTCGCATCTTGAGTCTTGTTGCGGTGTTGTTACTGGTATAGATTCAGCGTAGGAGGTATCGACTAATGGGAGTGCAGAGAATTGCTGTTGTCACGGATAGCACCGCCGACCTTCCCCCCGACGTGCAAGAAAAGTTAGATATCCCGATCATTCCGCTCACTGTTTTGTGGGGGGGGGCTTCTTTGAAGGATGGCGTGGATATCGATGCGTTGACTTTTTACCAGCGGTTGCAGGTTGACAAGGACCTGCCGACCACGTCTCAGCCTTCGGCGGGCGAGTTTGTCGATTTCTTTCGCCGGGTTGCGGAAGAGAAAGGCGTCGATACAATTGTTGGCGTGTTCCTTTCTTCTGCCCTCAGCGGCACTGTTTCCTCGGCCAAGATGGCCCAGGAGATGCTGACGGACTTGCACATCGAGGTGGTCGATTCTTTATCCGCTTCAATGGGCCTGGGGTTCCAGGCCATGGCAGCGGCGGAGGCGGCCCAAAATGGCGCATCGGTGGAAGATGTGCTGGAGGAGATCCACCGCGTGCGCTATCGCCACCACGTCCTCTTTTTGGTGGATACCCTCGAGTTTTTGCACCGCGGGGGTCGCATCGGTGGCGCACGCCGTTTTTTGGGTACGGCGCTGCGGGTCAAGCCCTTGCTGCACCTGTTGGATGGCAAGATCGAGCCGTTGGAGCAGGTGCGAACCAAAAAGCGTGCCATCCAGCGCTTGCTCGAGGTGGCGGTGGAGCGCAAGGGGAGCGCGCGAGTGGTTTGCGCAGCGGCGATTCATGCCCACGCGCCAGAAGAGGGGTGGTTGCTGCAAGAAGAGGCCCAGGGGTTGTTGCAGCCCCAGGGTTCCTATCTGTCCACCGTGAGCCCAGTGTTGGGGACGCACACGGGGCCGGGCGCGTTGGGCCTGATTCTATACACCGACTAGACCTTTTCAAGATGATTTTGTATCTTCTCAATAAATTGGGGGTTGGGGGTTCGCGGGCGGCGAAGCCGCCCGCGAACCCCCAAATCTCGCCGTTTTTTGAGAAGATACATGAGGGTTGGAGGAGTCCCGACTGCTTACGCTGTGATTACGTTTTCGCGTAAGCAGTCAAGTGACTCCTTACGGTCACGACGATCGGA
>JAFGEI010000119.1 GCA_016931695.1 Anaerolineae bacterium
CGGCCTGGAGGCGCTGGGGATCGACCGCGCGGCGGTGACGCACATCGTCTGCACCCACGTCCATATGGACCACGCCGGGGCGGCCGGCCACCTTTTGGAACACCTGCCGAACGCGTCGGTCGTGATCCACTCCCGCGACCACCGCCATCTGGCCGATCCTGCCAGGCTGGTGGCCAGCGTGCAGGAGGCGGTGGGCCCGCTCTTTGCCCGCTACGGCGAGGTGCGCCCTGTTCCCCCGGGCCGTCTTCTGCCGGCCGAGGAGCTGCGCCTGGACCTGGGCGGCGGGGTGCGGCTGGAGGCCGTGCCCACACCGGGCCACTCCAAGGACCACCTCGCCTATTTCGCTCCCCATGCGGGACTCCTCTTCGTCGGCGATGCCGCCGGGGTCAGCGTGCTGGACCATACCTTTCTGCTCCCGGTGGCGGCCCCGCCGGCCTTTGACCCCGCCGCGATGTTGCGCTCGCTGGAGGTCATGCGCGCCCTGCAGCCGGCCGGCCTCTGCTTCACCCACTTTGGCCTGCGGACCGACCCGCCTGTTGTCTTCGACCGCCTGGCCGCGACCCTGCGCCGCTGGGACGAGATTGTGCGGGAAAGGGGCGTGGCGGCGGCCGGCGATGTCGTCTATGAGGCCAACCTGCCCCCGCCCGGCACGCCGCCGGAGGATGTGTGGCGCTACCTCGCGGAGATGAACCGCAGGGGGTTTGTGCTGGCGTATGAGCGCGAGCAGGGGACCGGAAGCAAGAACCAGGATGCCAGATAGGGTGAAAGCGGGAGGTAGAAGGGACAGGACATGAGGCGCTTGTCTGTGCGTGGCCCCATTCCCGAGTCACGCCTGTGCGTGGAGTCAAGACGATGCCCCAGATGGTTCTCGCTCTCGTTCCGCACCCTGACGACGCCGAGTTCGCGGCCGGCGGTACATTGGCGCGTATGGCGGCCGAGGGGGCACGCGTGGTCATCGTCATCGCCACGGATGGCGGCGCCGGCTCGCTGCGCCATGACCGGGACGCCTTGGCCGCCATCCGGGCCGAGGAAGCGCGCCGCGCTGCGCAGATCCTGGGCGCGGAGGAGCCCCTCCTGCTGGGCCACCCGGATGGCGGGCTGGACCTCTTGCCGGCCGGCCTCCTGCGGGAGCAGTTCACCCGCCTCATCCGCCGGTTTCGCCCCGACGTGCTCATTGCCGAGGATCCCTGGGCCCCTTACGAACAGCACCCTGACCACCGGGCCGTGGCCTGGGCTGCTTCCGACGCGGTCGGCTTCTCCCACCTGCCGCTGGTCTACCCCGCCCACCGCGCCGAGGGGTTGGAGCCGCACTTTGTCGCCGAGAAGTATTGGTACGGCGCCTCCCCGGACGCCGCCAGCCACATCGTGGACATCAGCACGACGATCGATGTCAAGACTGCCGCTATCGCCGCGCACGAGAGCCAGGTCGAGTTCCTGGTGGAGGACATTGCCCGGCAGGCAGAGTTGGCCGGCCTGGACCTGCGCGCCCGGATGGGAGAGCTGGCCGCGAACCCCCGGCAGGCCATCGCCTGGGCCGTCCGCCAGGAGGCGGCGGCCACGGGGCAGCCCGCTGGATTGGCCTTCGGCGAGGCCTTTCGCTGCGCCCGCTTCCACCCGTACGTGGAGGCCCTGCTGGCCCCCCAAGAGGGCTAATCGCCAGCAGCGGAGGTGCAAGTGTTTTCGCCATCTCTCCCTATCGCCTTTTCGCTGACGAGCGGATTCGCTGACGAGCGAATTCGCTGACTCGCTGATTCGCTGACGAGCGGATTCGCTGATTCGCTGACTCATTTCCCACAGGAGGTCCTCATGCAGGCTACTCGCCGCCGCTGGTCCGTTGTCGCCGTCTTTTTCTTCTTTATGCTGCTGCACCAATCGGACAAGCTCCTGATCAGCTCGCTCGCCGTCCGCATCCAGGAGACCTTCCAGATCACCAAGACGCAGCTGGGCGCGGTCTCGACCGGAGCCCTGATTGTCGGGGCCATCCTGTATCCCATCTGGGGCTACCTGTACGACCGTTTTGCCCGGCCCAAGCTCCTGGCCCTGGCCTCCTTCATCTGGGGGGCCACGACCTGGCTGAATGCGATCGCTCCGACCTACCCGGTTTTCCTGGTCACGCGGGCCTCGACGGGCATCGATGACTCCTCTTACCCCGGCCTATACAGCCTGGTCGCCGACTACTTCCCGCCCAAGGTGCGGGGCAAGATCTATGGGCTGCTGGAGTTGACCATGCCGTTGGGTTTTCTCTGCGGCATGGTGCTGGCGATTGGTCTGGGCGGCCTGATCGGCTGGCGGGGGGTCTTTTATATCACCGGATCGCTCGGCATCGTTTTGTCAGCGGTCATCTTTTTTGTCGTGCGCGAGGTACCCCGGGGGCAGAGCGAACCGGAGCTGCAGGGGGTGACGCAGACGCAGGTCTGGCGCTTCAGTTGGAAAACGGCCGGGGGCCTGTTTCGCAAGCCCAGCCTGATCCTCCTGTTCGTGCAGGGCTTTTTTGGCGTTTTCCCCTGGAACGTGATCACGGCCTGGTTCCTCTACTACCTGGAGACTGAACGGGCCTACAGTGAGACGATGCTCCTGGTCACCATGGGGTTGGCGGTAATCGTTCTGGCAGCTGGCTACCCAATTGGCGGGGCCCTCGGCGACTTTTTCTTCAAGCGCAGCCCGCGCGGGCGGATCATCGTCGCCGGGACGGGTGTCATTATCGGGGCGTTGCTGCTGATCGTCACGCTCAGTATCCCCATTGCCAACCAGTGGGGCTTTCTCGTCGCCCTGTGTCTCACCGCGCTGTTCATTCCCTTTGCCGCGCCGAATGTGCTGTCCACTGTCTACGACGTGACCGAACCGGAGGTGCGCAGCACGGCGGTGGCGGTGCAGTACTTTATCGAGTCGGCCGGCGCGGCGCTTTCACCGCTGATGGCCGGTTTCCTGGCGGACCACTTTGAGGAGATCATTGCCGGGCTGCGCCAGTTGCCGCCAGCTCTTTCCTGGATGGCGAACCTGTTCGCAGCGGGCATGCCGCTGCAGAACGCGATGCTGTTGATCTGCGTGACCACCTGGGTGCTGTGTGCGATCTTTTTCATCCTGGTCGGCCGGCTGATCCCGCGCGATATCGCCAAGCTGCGCCGTACGATGGAGGAGCGAGCCGCGTTGGAAAAGGCCGAGCAGCAGGCCTAGCGTCACGGGCATAGCCCGCAACACCTGGCGCGAAGCAGACGATCCCCGCCGCACGCTGGAGGCTAGCGATGAAGATGACCATACTCGGCGGAGCCGGCGTACGGACCCCGCTGTTGATTCGGGCCCTTGCCGCCCGCCAGCCGCGGCTGCCGCTGCGCGAATTGGCGCTGCTGGACGTGGACGATGAGCGGCTCGGACTGATCGCCGGGATCACGGCGCCGCTGGAGGAACGGGCAGGCCTGCCCGTCACCCGCACGGCCGACGCCCGCACGGCGCTGGCCGGGGCCGATTTCGTCCTGACCACCTTTCGCGTCGGGGGGATGGA
>JAFGEI010000120.1 GCA_016931695.1 Anaerolineae bacterium
GGTAAGCGGCCAAGTCGGCGTTTCCGACGGGGATCTGACGATCCCCTCCGAGCAAGAACTGGCTGTTCATTTCGGCCGCGATGCACTAGGCAGGACGCATATCAGCCACAGCATCCAGGAGCAATGTAATCCCCATGAGCAACAAGAACAAATTGACTGCGCTCGTGAACTGCTCGCCAGGGATTCTCTTGTGCACCCACCCGCCGATCAACAGGCCGGCAACGATCGCCGGCAGCCCATAGATGTACAGCCACAGCACTTCCGCCGTCCACATGCCGGCCAGGCTGTGACTGACGAGGATGATGGCCCCGGTGATCAAAAAGTACCCTTGCAACGTCGCGCGGAACTGCGCCGGCGGCCACTTTCTCATCACGCCATACATCACCACCGGGGGGCCGTTCGCATTGTAGGCCCCGCCAAGAATCCCCGCCACGAGGCCGAACAGGTAGGACCAGCGCTCATTGCGCAGCACGGGCAGTTGGAACCTGAGCAGGCTGTAAAGACTGAATCCAACCAGCACGACGCCAAGGAGCCCCTTGGCCACCGCTTCTGGCGCGAACTTGAGCAGCAGCAACCCGCCCGGAATCCCCAGCATCGTCGAGAGAATGAGCCGCCACGCGGCCCGTCCATTTACCTGGCGCCAGGATTCCAGCAGAATCCAGACGGAAACCGTCGCCCCCCCCAGCGCAACCAGGGGCGTCGCGTTCCCCACGCCAATCAACAGCACCAACAAGGGCATCGCAACGAGAGCATTCCCAAATCCAAAGGCGGAACGGACAAGGGTGGAAAGAAACAGAATCACAACAACCCAAAAAGTTTGCAACGAGAAATCCACGTTCAGGCTGCCAAATACAGCCTACTCGCCCCAGTACTTGGCGTAAAGCGCATCCAGCGTCCCGTCATTGCGAAGGGTGCGGATGGCATAGTTGACCGGTTCGACCAGGTCGCTGCCCGGCGGAAAGACAAAAGCCAGCTCGTCCGGCCCGGCCAATGGCTCGCCGACGACCCGGATGTCATCCGGGTGGGCCGCCAAGAACCTCTCTGCTGCCGCCATGTCGAGCACCACGGCGTCCACGTCGCCGGCGACGAGCGCCTGGATCGGCAGCTCAAAGGCGTCAAAACTCTGCACACGATCCTCGCCGACCAGCTCGACCGCCACCGCCTCGTCGACAGTGCCGATCTGGACACCGACCACGGCGTTGCTGGCGACCAGGCTGTCCCGGCCAACGATCGCGGC
The DNA here is from genome assembly GCA_016931695.1 of Anaerolineae bacterium. Classification (GTDB taxonomy): domain Bacteria; phylum Chloroflexota; class Anaerolineae; order B4-G1; family DUEL01; genus JAFGEI01. Next base: position 1,238 of record JAFGEI010000120.1, read on the forward strand.
CTCACTGGTGCGGACAACGAGCACCTGGAGAATCGTCATGTACGGAATCGAGAAATCGACCTGCTCGTCCCAATCCGCGCTGACGATGACGCCATCGGCGACCATGTCGCACTCGCCGCTGCTGGCGGCGGCCAGGATACCAGCCCAGGCCACCTCAACAAAGACCGGCCGGCAGTTGATCAGATCACAGATGGCGCGGCAGGCGTCGTAATCCCAGCCCGCTGCTTCGCCCGTCGCCTCGTCAATGTAATTGAACGGGGGGTAGGCGTTCTCGACGGCGATGCGCACGCTGCGCCCCCCCAGGTCATTCCCATACCGGCTGCCGTCCACTGGAGGGCCAACCAGCGCATCGCCGCCGCATCCGGCCAGCACCAGGATCAGCACCGCCGCCAGAGGGCAAACCCTGCGCGTAGCGCCCATCGAGCGTCAGGCCAGCGCCTGGGCCGAGGCGCGCCGGCTCGTCCGCCGCTCCCAAACCACGATCAGCGGCACGGCGATAAAGATCGACGAATAGGTGCCGCTCAGCATGCCGACCAGCATGGTGGCGATAAAGGGCCGGATCGTTTCTCCGCCAAACAGGATAATGGCAACCATCACAAAGATAGCGTTCAACTGGGTCGCCAGGGAGCGGTGAATCGTCTCCAGGATCGACCGGTTCACGACCCGCTCAAACGACTCGCCGCGGTAGCGGGGGAGATTCTCGCGGATGCGGTCGAAAACGACGATCGTGTCCTGTACCGAGAACCCGCTGACGGTGAGGATCGCGGTCAAGAACAGCGCGTCGACCTCCCAGCCGCGCACAATGCCCATCAGGGCATAAAAACCGAGCGCAATCAAGATGTCGTGCAGCATGCCGATGATCGCCACCGCGCCGTAGCGAAAGGCGTGGGGCACACGGCGAAAGGACCACCAGATAAAGGCGAGGATGATAAAAGAAGCGACGGCCACGGCGAGACCGGCCGCCTGGGTTACCTCGGCGCCGACGACCGGCGAAACGGTGCCATAGGTCAGCAGGTCGCGATCGATCGGCGCAATCTGCGCTTCCAGGTCGGCCAGAATCGCCTGAACCTGGTCAGAGGTCGCCTCCGCGGTCCGCACCTGCCACGCATTCTCCTCCTGCTCGCCCAGGCGCTGCACGCGCTGCACGATCACATCGCTCAGCCCGTGCTCGGCAAAGACCGCCCGGATTGACGCGTCGTCCGCCGGCCCCTCAAAGTGGAGGACAAAGAGACTGCCACCGGTAAAGTCGATACTGAGCCGCACGGGGGCGCCGAAGCGGGCCGTGCTCACCACCATCGCCGCGATGCCCAACAAGATCAACAAGCCAGAAACGATAAAGTACCAGCGTCGCTTTTCGACAATGTTAAACATGCTCTCCTCCCTATACCCCCAGCAGCCAGCGGCGCGCGCGCAGCCAATCCCCGGCAAGATAAAAGACCAGCCGGATCAAGGTACGGGTCGCAAAAACAGCGGTAAAGATATTGATGACCGTTCCAATTGCCAGGGTGAGGGCAAAGCCCTTGACCATGCTGGCGCCAAAGTTGCTGCCAAAGAAATAGAGTACACCGCAAACAATCAGCGTCGAGACCTGCGAATCGCGGATCGAAGTCCACGCGCGGCCAAAGCCCGACTCGATCGAGGCTCGCAAGCTCCGCCCTGCCCGCAGTTCTTCCTTCATGCGCTCGAAAACGAGAATGTTGGCATCGACCGCCATCCCAGCCGAGAGCAGGAAGCCGGCAATACCCGGCAACGTCAGCGTGACCGGGGCCAGCTTGTAGAGCGCCAGGTTCAGCAGGGCGTAGAGCACCAGGGCTACGTCCGCCAGGGCACCGGGCAGGCGGTAATAGATGAGCATGAAAAACAGCACAACCGAGAGGCCGATCATGCCGGCGCGGATCGACCGTTCCACCGAAATTTCGCCCAAGGTAGGACCGACGGTGTTCACCGTCTCCAGACGCAGCGGGATGGGCAGCGCGCCGTAGTGAAGCTGAATCGCCAGGTTGCGCGCATCATCGTAAGAGGCGCCGCCCAGAGTAATCCGCCCCGCGCCGTCAGGGATCGCTTGCTGAATAGTGGGACAAGAGATCACCCGCTTGTCCAGGACGATGCAAAGATATTGCCCCACGTGAGCGGCGGTATAGCTGGCAAAGACCTGCGCCGCATCGGGATAGAGCTGGAAAGGAATCTCGTACTCGTTCGTCTCGGAACGGTTCAGCCCGACCTCTTCCAACGCCGCCCCGGTCAGAATCGTCTCATAGACCTGGGTATTGGTCAAATCCTCCGTTTCGGAGGGGCCGAACAGCAAGGGGTCCTCAGGGGTTGGCGGCGCGTCCGGCACGATCACCGGCTGCTCGACCTGCCCGGCTGGGGGGGGGCCTTCTGTCGTATATACCAGCGTCCCCGCAGGCAGCGGGGCGGAGCCAGCGTCGATGAACTCGAGCAGCGCCGTCCCCTGAATCGTCTGCACCGCCTGCTCAGGGTCTTCGACCCCCGGCAGCTCGACAATGATGCGCCGCTCGCCCTGCTGCTGCACCACCGGCTCGGTCAGCCCCAGGCCGTTGACCCGGTTCTCGATGATCTGGCGGGCCGTCTCCATCGCCGCCGCGTCGACCTCTTCTTCGTCCGCGATATCGGCCGCCAGCAGCACCTGCAGCCCGCCCTGGAGGTCCAGCCCCTGGTGCACCACGATGTCGCGGAACCCCTCCGGCCTCCAGAACTGGAGGTTTTCAAACCACTCGGGGTGTTCGATGTTCAGGTCGACAAACACCGTCAGTGCAGCGACAAGGAGAACGACAACCAACAATACATAATCCCGTCTTTCCATAACTGTGCAAGCCTCCCGATTCAGACTCGTAAAGGTATCTTCTCAATACATTGGGGGTTGGGGGTTCGCGGGCAGCTTCGCCGCCCGCGAACCCCCAAATTTCCCCCCGTTTTTTGAAAAGATACTCGTAAAGTATCTGCTCAGCTCTCTCTTCTGCGCGGGAGAGCACCCCAGCGGGCAGCCTGAGCAGTTGCCTCGTAGAAAAATTCAATGCGGCAAGACAGCGGGCGGATTATAGCCGAGAGAGGAGGTTCTGTCAAATTTTGACATCCTGCCCACGCGGTGCTATACTCGGCGGCGTGCACGACAGGCCCGGACAGCCGCCTGGGCGCTCTCCTCAAGCAGTCGATACGATCACAGTGGAGGGAAAAGGATGCCGGAAAGCAGCCCACGATACGACTACCTGTTCGTCAGCGACCTGCACGTCGCGCTGGGATACGACCCGGAGCGGCGAGCCTACCACCCCCGCGAAGACTTTTTTTTCGACGCCGCCTTTTTCCGCTGGCTGCAGTGGTCCGACGCGCACTGCGCCGCAGGCCGGCGCTGGGAGCTGGTCTTTGTCGGCGACGCTTTCGATTTTCTTCCCGTCGACCTGGAGAACGAGCAGCGTTATTTTCAGGCCGAAGAAAGCCGTTGGCAGCAGCTCGACCCAGCCGACCGCGAACAGGTCGCGGCCTACTGGCAGCAAGAGTTTGGCGCCGCAGACGCGGCGAGCGCAGACGCCGTTCCCGAGTGGGTTCAGTGGCTCTTTTTCGAGGACGACCTGGCGGCCGGGCGGGTGCAGCTCGAGGCATCCCCGGCCGGGATGCTGGCCATGGACGCGGGAGAGCCGGCCGCCATCGCCCCGCCGTGGGCGGTCGACCTGCACTCTGCCACCTTCCCGCCGGCAGAGCAGGCACAAGCGGAGGTCCCCTCCTTTGCGCCGCAGCAGGCTGCCGGGTCGTTCCGCGTGACGGCGGGCAAGGGACTGCCGGCCGAACAAAAAACGCAGCTGCAGCAGCGGCAGCAGTGGGGAAAAGAGTACGAGCGGCGATACGGCTTTCTGCCCACCCCGGGCAAGTCGATGGCCCGCCTCTACTTTATCTACCGCGGGCACCCGCTCTTTTTCCGCGCCCTGGCCTGGTTCGTCGGCCGCGGGCACCGCGTCGTGTTCGTCAAGGGTAACCACGACCTGGAACTCTACTGGCCGGCCGTCCAATCTCTCCTGCGACGGCTGGTCGCCCGCGAGTATGCCGCCGCTTTCGACAGCGCGCCGCCTCCCCAGCCCGACCTCAACGAGCGAATCGACTTTCGCCCCAGCTGGTTCTATTACCGCCGCGGCCTCTTTTACGCCGAGCACGGCAACCAGTACGAGCCCTTCGATTCGGTGCCCAACTTGATCCGCCCCATCCTGCCCCACGACCAGCGCCTGCTCAACGTGCCGGTCGCCAGCCCCGGCGTGACCACCGTCGTCGCTCGCATGGAGGACGAGTTCCCCGAATGGGAGAACCGCGGCAAGCACGCCGTCGTCCTGTGGGAGCTGGTGCGCCGATTCCCCCACCAGGCGCTGGTCATCGTCACCCGCCACGCCCGCGATTTTCTGTGGATGGCCCAGCGGCTGTGGCGCGTGACCCGCGGCGCCGACCAACAACCGACGCCGGCCGACTTGCAGAGTTACGCCGACATGACCGGCCTGCCCGCCGAGACGCTGCAGGACATGTACGACGAATGGGATCTGCCGCTCATGCTGCGGCCGGGATGGTCCTGGTTCCTCTTTAGCCCCGCCGGGCACGTCCTCAAGGGGCTGATCCTGCTCGCGCTGGCCGCCCTGGTCGCAGGCGGCACACTGCTGTGGTACCTGGTCGCCGCCCCCCTCCTCGCCAGCCTGATCCCCGACACGCCCGGCGCGGAGATCGTCGGGGCGGCGCTGCAGCTCCTGGGCACGATCCTGCTCTGGCTGCTCCCCCCCCTGGCAGTCGAAGCATTTCGCCGCGCCGCCCAAAAGCGCCGCCCGGGACCGTTTTTACTGCGGGCCGCCCGGCGCATCCACGCCCACCTGCAAGCGCACGACCCCGAGCTGCGTTTTTTGATCCTCGGCCACGACCACCGGGCGGACGTGCAGATCGTCGCCCGGCGCAAGGACCGGCGGCACGTCTATTATCTCAACACCGGCTGCTGGTTCCCCGAGTTTGCCGAAGGAACCAAGCGGCTGCAAAAACTGGGGCGGGACGTCGAGTTCACCTTCGTCAGGCTGGTGCGGACGGACAGCGACGCGGAAGCGGAGCTGCTGCGCTGGAACGACGAGGCCGGGCGGGCGGAACGATACGTCACCCCGCTGAATCGCGAGTTCGATCACATTATTTAAGGAGAAAAAATGGCACTTTCCTTTCCTTCCGACGAGTGGATCAAAGAACTGAGCAACCAGCTCAACGCCAGCCCTTCCTACGAGCAATCGGCCCAAGACTGGGAGGGCGACTTTATCTTTGTCGTCGAGCCCGACGAAAACTATCCCGAAACCACACACCTCTTCCTCGCCCTGTTCCACGGCAAAAGCCCCGGCGCCGAAATGCTGTCCAGCCCCGACCAGCAGGAAGCCGAATTCGTCATCCAGGCCCCCTTTGGCACCTGGCGGCGAGTCATCGAAGGGCAGCTGGAACCGATCCAGGGCATGATGACCCGCAAGCTCAAGCTCCGCGGGAACATGATGAAGATCATGCGCTACCCCGCCGCGGCCAAAGAGATCGTCTCCTGCTGCGCCCGCATCCCAACCGACTTTGGGGATTAGAGCGATGTGGTACTTTACCGCTCCCCAGATCGTGTTTGGCGAGGACGCGCTGGACGAACTGGATGAACTGTCGGGCCGCCGCGCCCTGATCGTCACCGACGCAAACCTGGTTGCGGCCGGCCTGGTCGAGCGCGTCGCCAGACGCCTGGAGCGCGCAGGCATCGAGAGCCGCGTCTTTGACGCGGTCGAACCGGACCCCAGCGTGCAGACGGCGCAAAAAGGGGCGCAAGTGGCGCTGGACTATGCGCCCGACTGGATCGTCGGACTGGGCGGCGGCTCGCCGATGGACGCGGCCAAGGCAATCTGGGTGCTCTACGAGCGGCCCGACCTGGAGCCGGCGGAGATCAACCCCTTCGTCAAGCTGGGACTGCGCCGCAAAGCCCGCCTGGCGACCATTCCCACCACCAGCGGCACCGGCGCCGAGGTCACCTGGGCCATCGTGCTGACCGACCTGGAGGAGCGGCGCAAGATGGGCCTGGGCAACCGCGAGAACGTCGCCGACCTGGCCATCGTCGATCCCGAGCTGGCGGCGGGGATGCCGCCCCAGCTGACCGCCGACACCGGCCTCGACGCCCTGGTGCACGCCGTCGAGGGCTATACCTGCACCTGGCACACCGACATGAGCGACGGCATGTGCGTCAACGCCGCGCGGCTGATCGTGCGCTACCTGCCCCGCGCCGTGGCCGATGGCGCGGACATGGAGGCCCGCGAGCGGATGCACAACGCCGCCACCGCCGCTGGGCTCGGCTTTGGCAACGCCATGGCCTCGCTGGCCCACGCCATGGGCCACGTATTGGGGTCTATGTTTCACCTTCCCCACGGCCGGGCCGTCAGCATCGCCCTGCCCTACACCATCGAGTTCGCTGCCCGCCAGGCGCCGGAGCGCTTTGCCGAGATCGGGCGCCAACTGGACTGCTCCCACGACGAGGGAGAAAGGGGCGCCCGGGCGCTGGCGCACCGCCTGCGCGCCTTCTGCCGCGAGATCGGCAACCCAACCAGCGTTGTCGCCTGTGGGATCGCGCGGGCGGATTACGAGACACAGCTCGAAAAGATGGTCGACGACGCCCTGAACGACACCCAGGTCATCACCGCCCCGCGCTATCCCAGCCGCGACGAGATGCGCCAGCTCCTTGACCACGCCTACGAGGGGAACGAGGTCGAATTTTAGCCGCAAGAGAGGAGAAATCGTCACATGAATGGGTACATGGGCCAGGTTCTCTACGTCAACCTGAGCAGCGGCGAGACCCGTGTCGAGCCGCTGCCGGAGGAACAGGCGCGGGCCTTTGTCGGCGGCAGCGGCCTGGCGGCGCGCATCGCCTGGGACATGATCGACCGCCATACCGACCCGCTGGGGCCAGACAACCCGCTGATCCTGATGACCGGCCCCCTGGTCGGCACGGCCATGCCCTCGGCCGGCCGCTACAGCATCTGCGCCCGCTCGCCGCTCACCGGCATCTGGGGCGAGGCGAACAGCGGCGGCTTTGTCGGCCCCCAACTGCGCTTTGCCGGCTACGACGGCATCGTCATCACCGGGCAGGCCAGCGAGCCGACCTGGCTCTCCATCGTCGAGGGGCAGGCCGAGCTGCGCGACGCCGCCGCGCTGTGGGGCCTCGACGCCTACGAGACCCAGGCGCGCGTGCGCCAGGAGCTGGGCGAGCCCAAGGCCCGCGTCGTCTGCATCGGCGCGGCAGGGGAAAACCGGGTCAAGATGGCCGCGGTGATGAACGACCACGGCCGCGCCGCCGGGCGGACCGGGCTGGGGGCGGTGATGGGCGCCAAGAACCTCAAGGCGATCGGGCTGCGCGGCACCGCCCAGGTACCCGTAGCCCACCCCGACGCCCTACGCGATACAGCGCGCGAGATTACCCACAACCTGGACGAGGACATTCCCGCCATCGCCATCCAACTGGCGGGAACGGCCGGCTACGTCGACATGGCGCTGATGTACGGCGACATGCCCATCCGCTACTACCAGCAGGGCGAATGGAGCGCGGCGAGCAACCTCTCCGGCGTGCTGATGGTCGACCAATTCCAAAACCGCAACACCGCCTGCTACCGCTGTCCCATCGCCTGCGGCCGCGAGACCCGCGCCCCCAGCTACGGCGTGGACGCCGTCGACGGCCCCGAATACGAGACGCTGGGCGCGCTGGGCACGCTGCCAATGATCGGCGACCTGGAAGCGGTCATCTATGCCGGGCACCTGTGCAACGTCCTCGGCCTCGACACGATCAGCGCCGGCGCCACCATCGCCCTGGCCTGCGAGATGTTCGAGCAGGGCATCCTCACCCCAGCCAACACCGGCGGCGTCGAGATCCGCTACGGCGACGCGGCGATGGTCCACCGATTGATCGGGATGATGGCCCGCCGCGAGGGATTCGGCGACCTGCTGGCCGAGGGCAGCGCCAGCCTGGCGGAGCGATTCGGCGTCCCCGAACTGGCCGTGACCGTCAACCGGCTCGAGGTTCCCGTCCACGACCCGCGCGCCTTTGCCGGCATGGCCGCCATCTACGCCCTCTCCCCGCGCGGCGCCTGCCACATGCAAGGCGACATGTACGGGGTCGATACGGGCCAGGGCGCGCCATGGGAACTGGGGGTGCCACCCGGCGATCGCTTTGAAACATCAGAAGAAAAGGGCCGCGTCGCCGCCCGCCAGCAAGCCTGGCGCAACCTGTACAACGCCCTGATCCTGTGCCAGTTCCAAAACCCCGGCGTCGAGCCGCTGCTGGCCGCCTTCAACAGCGTTACCGGGTGGGAGCTGCAAGCCGACGACCTGATGACGATCGGCAAGCGCATCGTGACCCTGAAGCGGCAGCTCAACCTGCGCCTCGGTCTCTGCCGCGCCGACGAGCGGCTGCCCGACCTGCTGACGCGGCCGCTGACCGAGGGCGGTACAGAAGGCAACGTCCCCGACCTGGACGCGCTGCTGCGCGGCGCCTATGCCGAATACGGCTGGGACATGGAAACGGGGCAGCCCGGCCAGGAAGCAGCCGCGGCGCTGCAGCTCGAAACGTGAGCCGCCAGCCGGTCCTCGTCACCGGAGCCACGGGCTTCCTGGGGCGCAACCTCGCCCCCTACCTGGTCGAGAGAGGGCACCGGCTGCGGGCCCTCGTTCGCCCCCACACTGACTCCGCCTTCCTCGAACCGCTGGGGGTCGAGCGGGCGTGGGGCGACCTGGGAGAACCGGACAGCGTCGCCGCCGCGGTGAGCGGCTGCCGCGCCGTCGTCCACGCCGCCGGACTGTTCCGGTTCTGGGGCAAGCGACAGGATTTCTTTGCCGTCAACGTCGCGGGCACCCACTGCCTGTTGGAGGCGGCGCGGGAGGCCGGGGTCGAGCGCTTTGTGCACATCTCGACCGTGGCCGTCGTCGGCAAGCCGCCGCCGGGGAGATGGATCGGCGAGGAGACCGCCTGCCACCCCCAAGACGCCTACCAGGAGAGCAAGCTGGAAGCCGAACGCCTGGCGCTCGATTTCTACCGCCAGTACGGCCTGCCGGTCGTGATCCTGCGCCCCGGCGCGTATTACGGCCCCTGGGGCCGCTACGGTTTCAACCGCCTCTTTTTCGAGGATCCGCTCAAAGGGCTGGCAGTCCAGGTCCACCGCGGGCGTCACGTCATTTTCCCCGTCTACATCGAGGACGTCGCCCAGGCGGCGGAACTGGCGCTGCAGCAGGGCCGGCCGGGGGAGATTTACAACATCTGCGGCGCGTGCCTCTCCCATCGCGCCGCCAACCAGGTCGTGGCGCGCCTGGCCGGCCGGCCGATCCGCTGGCGCGACGTGCCCGGCTGGAGCATGGTCGCCCTGTCCCGCCTGTGGACCTGGCTCGCGCGATTCACTGCCCGCGAGCCCTACTACCCCCTCGGCCTCTACTCCTACGTCTTTTACGATTGGCGCGTCGACAGCCAGAAGGCAAGACGCGAACTTGGCTTTGCGCCGACCTCTTTCGAGGAAGGAGCGCGCCGGACGGTGGAATGGTACCGCAGCCAGGGCATCTTTTAGAGCGCCGGTAAATGCAAAAACTCTCGAGAAACTTGGTTCAGAATAGTGGAGGTACCAGGCTTTTTCCCCAGTTGAAACCAGCCCTATTTCATGATATACTGATTGCCAAGGAATGTCCCAACCTTTCTACCGCCAACCGCAACCGGCTCGGCCAGTTGTCCTTTGCCGACAATTCACCGTGCCGGTCAAACGGCGCAGCGAAAAGAGCATGCAAGATGGAAAGATTCGATTCCTCGCCCCGGACCTTTTTGGCTGTCTTAGCCGCCGCCCTGCTGCTGGTTATTCTCTGCCTCGCCGCTCCGGAAGCACTGGCAGGCGGACGAGTCACGGATATGATTCACCAGTTGCCCTTGTGGCTGGGCCAGGGATTGGGCGGAACCGGCAACCGGGCTCCCGGACCGACGCAGCCGGTGACTGTCTACACCCGCGGCGATACGCACCCCGGCGAGTTGCTTTGTCTCGAATACCGGATCGGCAGCAACTATGCCAAGATCGATTGCGTCTATTCCTCCTCGGTGACCAACGACGCCGGAAGCGGCTTTCACCACAGCAACTGGCACTGCACCATCCCCGCCCAGCCCGCCGGCACCAGCGTCGATTATCAACTGTTTGCCGTGCCCTCCGGCACCTGCGCCACAGGGACGGGGCAGAACTTTAGCGGCTTTAACTGGTCCTACAGCGTCACCTCCGCCTGCACCGGTGACGCCAGCGACATTGTCATCACCGAGGTGATGTACGACCAGGTCGGCAGCAGCGTCACCCGCTACGCCAACGGCGAGTGGATCGAGCTCTACAACCAGGGCGCTGCCGGCACCTGTGTCAACCTGGACGATTTCCGCACCGACGACCAGGACAACTTTCCCTATCACGTCTTTGACTTTCCCAACATCCGTCTCTACGCCGGCGACTACCTGGTCGTCTACACCGGGCGGCCGACCCAGAGTTCGCAGGCCGGTCCCAACGACTATGTCGCCGATTTCCTCTTTGACGACGGCGTCCGCCCGCCGATGCCGCCCAGCGCGGACGATTATGCCTTTGTGCTGCACATGAACATCCCCGGCGTGACGATCTGGAACGATACCGGCGACGAGGTGCTGCTCTACGTGGAGAACGGCGGCGGGGAGGGATACCAGTCCGGCATCGACACGCCGGTCGATTACGTCGAGTGGAAGAGTCCCAACAGCAGCCGGCCAGTGGGGTTTAACTGGACCTGCCTGAGCAGCAATCCAGCCGCAACCCAGGGGCAGAGCATCGCCCTGATCCCCGGCCAGCCCAGCGGCAACTGCGCCAGCTGGGAGGCCGCCGGCGCCTCGGGCGCTTCGGGCTATACCGGCAACGGCGGCAGCACCCGCGGGCCTAGCTCGATCGGCGGCCCCAACGCGGCCGCCTCCGGCCTGGGCCTGGTCTGCGACAGCGGCGGTTCGACGCCGGTGATAGACGGGGACGTCGACGGGGATGAGGCCTGGGATTTCAGCGGCGGCACGCGCTACATCCCCGAATCGGAGCACTCTTTCCCCGCCCCTTCCCGCAGCAGCAATACCGGTTCCGACTATGCCGGCGAGTCTTCGGCGGCGACGTACTGGAGCGGCGGGACGTCGCCAGTGCCCCATACGCTGAGCAACGGCGACGCCGACATCCAGCACTTTTGGGCCACGGCCGACGCCGACAACCTTTACCTGGCTGTCTCGCACCCCTGCGCCCTGTGGACCACCCGCTACGGCGGCAGCGACGTGGTCGACCTCTTTATCGCCATCGACACCGACAACAACACCGGCGCCGGGGTCTACCAGAACAGCCCGCTGTGGAGCAAGCGGGTCGATTTCTGGGGCTGGGACCCCGAGTACGCGGTGGCGGTCGAGCGGATCGAGAACGGCAACGATTACGCCGCCCTGGTGCAGTGGAACGGCAGCGCCTGGGTCGACGTGCGGGCCGGCTCTTCCTTCGCCTACGGCACCTATTGGGCCGGGGACCCGGACGACTGCACCCTCGAGTTCCGACTCCCCTGGAGCGACCTGGGCGGAGCGCCGACAAACCTGGACGTCTGGAATTTCGCCGTCTATACGACCCACGACGCGGATGACTACGACGTCTACGACAGCGGCCCGGGCGTCGGCATCACGCCCTTTTTCGAGCAGCTGGGCGACTATCCCCGCGACGCCGACTACCCCTGTGGGATCAGCGACCCGGTGGTCATCGCCGCGGGCGGTAACAGCGACGAGGCGCTGTGCGGCGACAACGATGGCGCCAACATCTACCAGGATTCGGACAATTCGTACCACGGCGACGACCCGCTGGATGCCGGGAACCAGCCGGGCAGCGACAATTACGGCAGCGACGACGTGGACACAATCGTCGTCTACTATGCGATCGAGTTCGACGACGCGACGTGCCCGGCGCCCACCCCCGTCGAGCTGGCGAGCTTTACCGCCTGGGCCTACGGCACGGACGTCCGCGTCACCTGGGAGACGGCCAGCGAGGTCGACCTGCTCGGCTTCAACCTCTACCGCGGCACAGCGGCCGACGGCCCCTACGTGCAGGTGAATGGGAAGCTAATCCCGGCGCAAAATCCCGGCGCGCCCTACGGCGCGCGCTACGCCTGGTGGGACCGCGGCCTGCGGCTGGGCCGCACCTACTACTACCAACTGGAGCAAATCGACGTGAACGGCAATACGACGCAGTACGGCCCGGTCGCGGTCACGCTGCGGCCGCGGGTTGGGCCGCGATAGCAGGAGAGAGAAAACAAGATGAAATCACTCTGGATCACCCACAAAAACAAGCGGATTCTCTACTGCGATTACAGGGATTTTTCGCTATCGGACTTTGAAGGCCTGGAAGCCGAGCTGGAATGGGTGGCGGAGCTGTTACAACGAGAACCGGAAGGGACGGTGCTCGGCCTATCGGACATCCGGGGCAGCGTCGCGTCGCGCGAGGTGGTCGAGCTGTTCAAAGAACGCGCCAGCGACACAGCCAGGTACGTCAAGAAGCAAGCGGTTGTCGGAGTGACCGGGTTGAAGAGACTGTTCTTTGAGACAATTGTGCGCGTATCCGGCCAGCACGCCAGGACGTTCGACACCCTCGAAGCCGCAAAGGACTGGTTGGTCAGCGAAGAGTAGCTGCGCGTCAAGTGCTGAGAGCAGCCAGCCGGCGCCGGATTTCCTGCGCTGCCGCCTGCGCCCGCTGGGGAGCGTCGCCCACGTAGGCGGAGGCATCCAACAAAGCCGTGACCCGCCCGGCCGGCAGGTGAGCGGTGATGCGCCCGTCGGCCAGCAAGCGGTCGTGCAGGGGGTTGGCGAGCCCCTGCTGAAGCGCCTCCCAGGCCGCCAGGCTATGCTCGCGGATGACCTCGTGCATCGCCTGCCGGTCCGCCCCTGCTTTGACCAGCTCCATCAACAACCGCTCGGTGGCGGCAAAGACGCCGTACGTCGCCAGGTTGCGGGCCAAGGCCGGCCGGTGGATCACCAGCCCGCGCACGAGGCGCGCGGCGCGGCCGAGCATCTCGTCGACGGCGAGAAAAGCATCCGCCAAGATCAGCCGCCGGTTGGCGGAATCGTCCAGCGTGCGCTCCAGCAGCGACTCGGCCGCGTTCCCCCAGGCGACGGCGGGCAGCGCCGCCACGTAGCGTGCCAGCGAGCAAATGTTCTCGGCATTGATCGGGTTGCGCTTGAAGGGCATCGCCGACGAGCCGACCTGGGAACGGCCAAAGGGCTCACTCCACTCGCCGATCGGCGGCGATTGCAGCACCCGCAAATCGAAGGCAAAGCGATTCAAGCTCTGGGCGATCCCCGCCAGGCCGACGAGCACCTGCCAGTCCTGCTTGCGCGGATAGACCTGAGTGGCGACGGGCCAGGCTTCCAACCCCAGCCGCTCCATTGCCCATCGCTCCACGTCGGCCGGCGCCCACTGCGTTCCCGCCAAGAGCTGGGCGTAGGAGGCGGAGGTGCCTGCGGCGCCCTTGAACCCCTTCCCGCGCAGCGACACTCGCAGCCGGTCGACGTTCTCCAGGTCGAGCAGCAGGTCCTGGCCGTACTGGGCAAAGCGGTAGCCGACGGTGGTCGGTTCGGCCGGCTGGAGGTGCGTAAAGGCCATGCATGCCAGGCCGGCAGTCTCTTCGATTCGCCCGGCCAGGGCGGCGAGGAGGTCGGTGAGGCGCTCGCGCACCAGCTCCAGGGCCGCGCGCAGCCGCAAGGCGTCGGCGTTGTCGAGAATGTCCTGGCTGGTGGCGCCGGCGTGGAGGATCGGCCCGCCGAGCGGACACTGCTCGGCAAAAGTGCGCAGTTCGGCCACCAGGTCGTGGTGGATCTCGGCCTCCAACTGCGCCGCGCGCTCGAAATCGATCTCGTCCCGGTGCGCCTCCAGGTCGGCGACCTGCTCTGCCGTCACCAGGCCGGCCCTGGCCTGGGCGTGGGCCAGGGCGATCCAGACCCGGCGCAGCAGCCGGCGGCGGTGGGCCTCGCTCCAGACCCGCCGCATCTCGGCTGAACCGTAGCGCCAGGTCAAAGGGGATTGGTAGGTTTCGTGGTCGACCATCAGGGCGCGTCACTCCTCCGGCAAAAATACATCCGCATTTCCCCAAGGCCCTTCACCTCGATGGGATCCCGCGCGACAAAGAGAAACTTTTTCCTGGCTAACCGATACGTCGTCTCGGAGACGTTGATTTGCATCGACGCCGAATGATTCTCCATCCGATTGGCAATGTTGATCGTATCCCCGAACACGTCGTAGATGTACTTTTGCCGCCCCACAATTCCGCCGACGACGCTGCCGGAATGGACGCCAATGCGAATTTGCCACGGATGGGGGTGAGTGGCATTGCGCTGCTCCAAATAGGCCACGATCTCGAACGCAGCCTGGAGGATCTGCTCGGCATGGCACGGGTGAGGTTCGGGCATCCCGCACACGCACAAGTAGGCGTCGCCGATGGTCTTGATCCGCTCACACTGAAAGCGGGCCACGATTTCGTCAAAGGCCGTAAACAAATCGTCGAGTTCGCCGATGAGCACTTCGGGCGCAAGATGACTCGAGATCGCCGTAAAGTCGACCAAGTCGGAAAAAAAGACCGTGACCCGGTCAAACCGTTCCGGAGCGACGGCGCCGGTCTCTTTGAGCTCGGTGACGATCTTGGCCGGGAGGATGTTCAACAGCAGTGCGTCGGATTTTGCCCGCGCCTCCTCCAGCTCTTTTTGGGCGACAAAAGTCTGTCGCCGGAAGGCAAAGAGCAAATAAGAGGTTAACCAGGCAAAGATGTTGAGCGCCAGGGCATTCCAGATACTGCCCAACAACTGGCGGCGGCTAAAACTGTCAAAGGGCAGCAGGGCAATGTACAATACCATGCCGGACAAGAACAGGCCGGCGCTCCAAAGCGGCTCCAGGTAAACGAAAATAGCCATACCATAGACCATCAACATGTATAACGGGATGCTGGCCGATGGGCGGTCGGTTTGGGATGCCCCACTATACGCGCAGGCCCAATACAAGTAAAATGCGGCAACGAGATGGACGACGAGGCGCTTGTGTTGCGTCGCCGTCTCGCGCCGGTCAAGAATGACCAGCAGCGGCAGTGTCAAGAGATTAAAAAACACGAGGAAAAGTGGATACCTGAATGTTCCAGCATACATCCTCGACGTCGTAAAAAAAACTCCCAATTCGACGAGCGAGACAATCGCGCCGCCGACAATGACCCGCCTGAAATTCTCGGCCGCAATCGTCGCGAAAAAGCTCTCAGCATATTGGGCAGGGACGTGGCTGAGAAAAAAAGAGAAAATCCGGCGCAGTCGATCTCGTATCATCGGGCCAACTCTTCCAGTGGCGTCCTTCACGCGGATTATATACCCATTGCGGCAACACGGCCAATCGCCCTCCGGGGATGTTTGTTGCCCAGTCCCGCCCGGACGTTCACGTCCGGGCTCAGCCAGCCAAGCCCCCTACGGGGGTAAAGTCCAGCTCCCGCATGGGACCTGGCCCTCCGGTCGCTCGAGCGCACCCCCCGGAGGGGGCATTTTGCCACGATCGGCGAGGTGTGCTATAGTAAAGCTGAAAATGCGAGATATGCGCCCTGGAGGGTAAAAGCTTTGACCACGCTGCTGGTAAAAAATGCCGAGTTGTTAATCACGATGGACGACGCGGACCGCCGCATCGCTGGCAGCGGCCTCTTTGCCTGCGACGGCGCCATCGAGCAGGTGGGGCCGATGGAGCAACTGCCCGCCACGGCCGACCAGGTCGTCGACGCCAGGGGGATGATCCTCTTGCCGGGGCTGGTCAACACCCACCACCACCTCTACCAGACCCTGACCCGCGCCGTGCCGGCGGCACAGGACGCCCCCCTCTTCCAGTGGCTCGAGACCCTCTACCCAATCTGGGCCGGCCTGACCCCGGAGGCGATCTATACCAGCGCCCTGATCGGGCTGGCGGAGCTGGTGCTCTCTGGCTGCACCACCGCCGCCGACCACCTCTACATCTACCCCAACGGCTGCCGCATCGACGACGAGATCCGCGCCGCACAAGAGATCGGCGTCCGCTTTCACGCCAGCCGCGGTTCGATGAGCCTGGGCGAGAGCAAGGGCGGGCTGCCGCCCGACCGCGTGGTCGAGGACGAGGATTTCATCCTGCGCGACACGCAGCGGGCCATCGAGACCTACCACGACCCCAACCCTTACGCCATGCTGCGCGTCGTCGTCGCCCCGTGCTCGCCCTTCTCCGTCAGCCCCGACCTGATGCGCGAGTCGGCGGCGCTGGCCCGCTCCTACGGGGTCCATCTGCACACCCACCTGGCGGAGACGCTGGACGAGGAGTCGTTTTGCCTGGAGCAATTCGGCCGCCGGCCAGTGGGCTATGCCGAGGAGTTGGGCTGGATCGGCGGCGACGTCTGGTACGCCCACGGCGTACACATCAACGAGCCCGAGATTGGGCTGCTGGCTCAAACCGGCACCGGCATCTGCCACTGTCCCAGCTCCAACATGCGCCTCGGCTCCGGCATCGCCCCGGTGCGCGCCTACCTCGACCGCGGCGTCAAGGTTGGCCTGGGCGTCGACGGCTCGGCCAGCAACGACAGCTCGCACATGCTGGCCGAGGCACGGATGGCGCTGCTGCTGCAGCGGGTCACGGGCAACCCCGCCGGCCTCTCCGCCCGCGAAGCGCTCCGGCTAAGCACGCGGGGCGGCGCGGCGGTGCTGGGCCGCGATGACGTCGGCCAGCTCGCCCCCGGCAAGGCAGCCGACCTCGTCGGCCTGCGCCTGGAGCGGCTCGACTATGCCGGGGCGCTGCACGACCCCCTGGCAGCGACCGTTTTCTGCGCCCCGCAGCGGGTCGATCTCGCCGTGATCAACGGGCGGGTGGTGGTCGAGGGCGGGCGGCTGCTGACCATCGACCTGGGGCCGGTGGTCGAGCGGCACAACCGCATCGCGCAGGAGCTGGTAGCGGGATAATCGATTCCCGCCAGGAGAGAGCTATGTGCGGTCGTTTCACGTTATTTGTCGATCCTGCAGGTCTGTTGGAACTCTTTCCCTGGCTCGAGCTGCCGGGCCAATGGACGCCGCGCTACAACGTCGCGCCGTCGCAGCCGGTCGCCGCAGTGCCCAACGACGGTCAGAACCGGGTCGATTTTTTCCACTGGGGACTGATCCCCTTTTGGGCCAAGGAGCCCCAAATCGGCAGCCGCATGATCAACGCCCGCGCCGAGACGCTGGCCGAAAAGCCGTCCTTCAAGGCGGCCTACCGGCGGCGGCGCTGCCTGGTCCTGGCCGATGGCTTTTACGAGTGGCGCAAGGAGCCGGGCCAACGGGGAAAAACGCCCTTCTACATCCACCTCGAATCGCGCGATCCCTTTGCCTTTGCCGGGCTGTGGGAGACGTGGCGCGCCCCCGGCGACGCGGTGATCCGCTCTTGTACCATCATCACCACCGCGCCCAACGAGCTGGTCGCTCCCATCCACAACCGCATGCCGGTCATCCTCGACCCCGCGGCGTACGAACTGTGGCTCGATCCGGTGGAGCGGGAGCCCAATGAACTACAAGAATGGCTGCGGCCCTACCCGGCAGAGCAAATGGCCGCCTATGCCGTGTCAGCGCAGGTGAACGATCCGGGCAACGACTCGCCCGACTGCGTGCGGCCCATCGTCGCCCCACCCTGCGGCGGGTAAGCGCCGTCCAAGGAAAGGAGGCAAGGATGGAAACCAAGCTGCTCGACATCCTGCGCGCGCGCAAGGCGACGCGCGCGATCGATGCCCGCCCGGTGGAGCCGGAAAAGCTGGAAGCAATCTTGGAGGCGGCGCGCCTCTCCGCCTCCTGCTTCAACAACCAGCCGTGGCGCTTCCTGGTCCTCACCGAACCCGCCGGGCTGGAGAAAGGGCGGGACGCCCTCTCCCGCGGCAACTATTGGGCCAGGACGGCGCCGGTGCTGATCTATGGCTACTCCCAGGCCGACCTGGACTGTGTGATCGGCGGCGTGCGGGAGTACTACCTCTTTGACCTGGGGATGGCGGTGCAGAACGTCCTGCTGCAAGCGACTGAGCTGGACCTGGTCGCCCGGCCGATGGCCGGCTTTTCGCCCAAAAAGGTCCGCCAGGCGTTCGGACTCTCCGACGACGTCCGGGTGATGGTTGCCATCGCTGTCGGCTACGAGGGGGACATTGCGACACTGGAGGAGCAGCACCAGGAGATGTCGCGGGCGCCGCGGGAGCGCAAGGCGCTGGAAGAAATCGTCAGTTTCAGGTGATGGCAATGAAACAAGCTACAACTCTGACCACGCTGATCCAAGGAGGGACGATCACCCTCCCCGAGGGGATGATGGAGGCGGACCTGCTGGTCCAGGGCGAGCGCATCAAGGCAATCGGGCGCGGGCTGCCCATTGCCCACGACACCCTCGTCGTCGACGCCGCCGGCTGCTACGTCCTGCCCGGCGTCATCGACGCCCACACCCACATCGCCCTCGACACCGGCATCTACCGCACCGACGACGATTGGTTCACCGGCACGCGGGCGGCCGCATGCGGCGGCGTGACCACGGTGATCGATTTTGCTGCCCAGTTCCCCGGACAGACGCTGCGCGAAGCGGTCGCGGCGCGGCAGGAAGAAGCGCAAGGCGCAACAATCGACTACGGCTTTCACGTCATGGTCACCGACCTGCCGCCAGGGCGCGAGGCGGAACTGGGCGACCTGGTCGAGCTGGGCACGCCCAGCGTCAAGCTCTATACGACCTACCGGCCCAACTATTACGCCGACGACGCCACGCTACTGCGCCTGATGAGCGCCTGCGCCCGATTGGGCCTCCGCCCGCTGGTCCACTGCGAGAACGACGACATGGTCGCCGCCCAGATCGCGGCGCTGACTGCCGCCGGTGAAACCTCGTGGCAGCATCACGGCCAGTCCCGCCCGCCCCTGGCTGAACAGGAGGCCATCCAGCGCATCCTCTTCCTGGCCGATGCGGCCGGCTGCCCGGTTCACATCTGCCACTGCTCCACCGCTCGCTCGGTCGACCTGGTGCTGAAAGCGCGGGCCGATGGCCAGGAGGCAAGCTGCGAGACCTGCCCGCAATACCTGCTGCTGGACCACACAGCATACGCCGGGCCCGAGGCGTGGCGTTTTATCCTCCAGCCTCCGCTGCGGGAAGCCGGGGAGCCGGAGCAGCTGTGGGCGCTGGTAGAAAAAGGGGCGGTAGAGCTCGTGGTCACGGATCACTGCGATTACACCGCCACGCAAAAGCAGGCCGTGGACGACTTGACGCGCACGCCGGGCGGGCTGCCGGGAGTCGAGACGCTGCTACCGCTGATGTTCACCTACGGCGTGGCGGGCGGGCGGCTGACGATGCCGCAGCTAGCCCGGCTGTTGTCGACCAACCCCGCCCAGTTGTGGGGACTGTGGCCGCGCAAGGGCGCGCTGCTGCCAGGATTCGACGCCGACATCGTGGTCTATGACCCGGAACCTGAGACAGCGGTTGCCGCCGGGCAACTGCACCACCAGGCAGGATATACCCCCTACGAAGGGATGACCATCCGCGGCCAGGTCAGGGCGACGATTTGCCGCGGGCACCTGGTTTACTGTGAAAGCGAGTTTAGAGGGCGGGAGGGAGGCGGCGCGTTCGTAAAACGATCGTCACTACCCGGCCTACCGCCAAAGCTCGCGTAGATTCTCCCACAGGATGTAACCGCCGGCGATCAACACCAGCAGCCCCACCACGCTCCAAAAGAACTCGTACAGAAAAACCAGCACCGCCACGATAGACAGGCCGATGGCCACGCTGCTGAGCAGGCTGGTCAACCGGCGCCGAAAACCCGCTTCGACGAACACAAAGAGCGAGATGATCGCCACAAATCCCCAGATGCGGTATTCCTGGGCAAAGAGAAACAAGACGACAAAGCCGAGCATCATCACACCGATGCTGACCGCCGCCCAAATCTCGGCCAGCTGCCCCATCCGCAGCTCGTCAGGCGGGGTTGGGTAATGGGCGTGGTGGATGTGCGCGCGGAGCGGGCCGCGCTCGCCAGACTGCAGTTGGCCGACATACTGCTGCAAGGATTCCATCAGCGCCTGCTCCGTGCACATCTGCGCCCGCAGTTGATCGACCTCGTCGGCAAGCTCTTTGATTTTCTGCCGGTGTGCCTGGTACAACTTGCCCAGGTGAGGCTGACCGCGCATCGCTTCCATCTCCAGGCCCAACTGCTTCAACCCATTCGTCTTTTCCACTACCCGGGCCTCCAGCGCCTGGTGCCGCTCCTGCACCTCGGCCTCCTGCGCCAGAGCGGCCGGCAGCGCCTGTTCCGGCGGGGGCACCTTTTCCATCCCCGCCCAGCCCAACGGATCGTACCACGAACGGCGCACCGTGCCGTCCCGGTTGTACACCGGGCCAGAAGGGGCGTTCTCTCCACCCAGGGGATCGCGGGTATACAGCCCCCACAAGCCGCGGTAGCTGGCCGCCCATGCCGGGACGGGTTCCAACAGGCAGGGCTCTGCCCAACTGTACTGCTGCCCCGGACCAATCGTCACGCCGTCGCCCCGCGCATAATCGACAAAGGGGATGCGAAAGATGCCGGTGGAATTGCCCGCTCCATCCCCCCGGTTCCCGCCGTACTGCCCCAACCGCTTGTGCCAGAATGAACGAAACCAGCCGATCACCCGATCGAGCGGCGCCAGAAAGGGGATCTCGAGCTCGATCATGTATTCGCCGCCGGTAAAATAGCTGGCGTGCGAGCCCGCCCCAGCATAGATCACGGGGTGCTCCCCCACCTTTTCCAGCTCGGGATCGTCCCAGCGGCGGCGCAGGTCGTCGCCGGCAAAATCGTGCGAAGCGTAGGCAACCCACTCGGGACGAATCTCCCCGCTCTCCGATTCGGGCCTGTCACGGGAATGGGACAGGTAGACATAGACCATCTCCCAGTCCGCCTCGTGATCGTTGACGCCAAAAAACCCCGAGCGCCAGTTGTTATAGGCGTAAAAGAACCAGTACTGCAACGCAATCCAGCCATCCTGGCGGATCACGCGGCCGTAATAACAGTAGCGCTCCTCTTCCGGCATCCCGGCGACAATGCGCTGATAGGTCCGGACAGCCGCGGCGGCCGTATCCCCCCGCACCCGTCCCCGCGCCAGGAGGGTGAGGGAAAATACCGCGTCGATAAAACGCGAGAGATAGCCCACCCGCGCCAGCCGCCCTCGCCCGGCATGGAAAGTATGCTGCGGGGCCTGGCGCTCTTTCAGGTTGTACACTGCCATTTTCGCCGCGCTGAGAGGGTCGGCAAACTTGAGAAAATGAACCTGGTCGAAATTGTCGGTCTCCAACACGACAAGATGGTCTATCGTCAGCTCGTCGGCCGGGACCAGGCAGCGCGCCTCCTCGTCCGGGCGATAAACCCACAGGCTGCAGGCGCGCACGTACGGCTCCACTTGCATGGGGAAAAACCGCTCCCCACGGGTATAGCGAATGATTGGCTCAAAACGCTGCAGCAGCTGGACGTCGTCCGATGCTCCCATCTCTGCCTCCCTGGCCCTATAGATCGGCAACCCGTCGCACGGCGGAGCGGCGCTCAACCTTGTCGGCGAAAAAGGCCGTTCGTACGTCGGCAGTGTTCAGGTAAAGGACCAAAAAGATCGAATAGCCCATGATGACGTAAAGGATCCACGGCACCGGCGTGATCACGACAGACTTGAATTCGATGTACAGGATCAGGCTGACCATCAAGTTGATCACCTGGGTCAGCATGGCCAGCACCCAGCCAAAGCGCAGCAGGAAAAAAAATCCAACCGCCGCGACCAGGGCCAGGACGATGGAGAAAGAGAACATGACGATGCAGGTAAAGGCCTCCAGCACCCGCGTCGTCTCGAGGGACAGCTGATCGAGCTCCAGGTCCAGTTCCGATTCCACCTGGTCAAACCAGCTGTCGAGGTCCGGTATCCTGACCAGCTGCAGATAAAAGTTCCCGGCCGTGAGGACGAGCAGGCTGACGGACTGGAATAACAACAGCAAGGCAATGACGCGGATCGGCCAGGAGTATTGTTTCCGCCCACTCTTTTGAGCCGACATTTCACGCCTCCCACACGTGGTGAACGGACCCACGCCTGCCTGGACGAGCAGTGTCCCCAAGAGGGGGCAAGGAAAAGCACACAGGCAGGCGGCCCGAGTTGGTATACCCCATTATAGCACATCCTGCCGGGAGCCAAAAACAAACTGGTCAGTTCGCCCCAAGTTGGATATAATACGACAAAGCCACAATCCAAGGAGGTTGACAATGGAACGAACCCGTTTTCTCGCTATCGCCCGCGGTGACGAGCCGGCCGGGCTGCTGCTCAGGGGGGGGCGCGTGGTCAACGTCTTTAGCGGCGAGATCGTCGAGGCCGACATCGCCGTCGCCGGCAGCCAGATCGTCGGCGTGGGCGACGGGTACGCCGCCGCCCAACAGATCGACCTGGGCGGCCGCTACGTCTGCCCGGGGTTCATCGACGCCCACGTCCACATCGAATCCTCGATGGTCACGCCGTCACAGTTCGCCCGTGCCGTCGTGCCCCGCGGCACCACGACGGCCGTGACCGATCCCCACGAGATCGCCAACGTCGCCGGCACCGAAGGCGTGCGCTACATGCTGGCCGCCTCCGAAGGGCTGCCGCTGACGGTCTATGTAAACCTCCCCTCCTGCGTTCCCGCCACCCACATGGGCACCTCCGGCGCCGACCTCTCCGCCGGCGACCTGGCTGCCATGGCCGACCTGCCGCGGGTGATCGGCCTGGCCGAGTTTATGAACGTACCCGGCGCCGTGCTGGGCCTGCCGGGCGCAAAGGAAAAACTGGCGGCGTTCCAGGGCCGCGTCATCGACGGCCACGCCCCCGGCGTGACGGGCAAGTGGCTCCAGGCCTACGTCGGCGCCGGCCCCGGCTCCGACCACGAATCGTCCACCGCCGCCGAGATGGTGGAGAAACTGCGCCTGGGAATGTACATCTTTGTGCGCGAATCGACCGGGGCCAAGAACCTGCGCGACCTGGTGCCGGCCATCACGCCGCAGAACAGCCGCCGCTGCGGCTTTGGCACCGACGACCGCCACCCACACGACCTGCTGGACGAAGGGCACATCGATTACCTGGTGCGCCTGGCCATTGCCGAGGGGCTCGACCCGATCACGGCGATCCAGATAGCAACCCTCAACAGCGCCGAGTGGTTCCGCCTCCGCGACCGGGGCGCCGTCGCCCCCGGACGGCGGGCCGACCTGGTGGTCTTTTCCTCCCTGCAGGACGTCCGGGCCGAGATGGTTTTTTCCGGCGGGAGGCTGGTCGCCCAAGACGGCGCGCCGGTCGGACAATGGGACATCCCCCATCCCGACGACGCGGCGGTGCGCGACACAGTACACGTCGGCTGGGAACGGCTGAGCCTGGCGATCCCGGCGCAAGAGGGGCCGGCCCGCGTCATCGGCATCGTGCCCGACCAGATCACGACCCGGTCGCTGGTCGAAACCGTCCGCGTGGTGAACGGCGAGGTGGTGGCCGAACCGGAGCGGGACTTGCTGAAACTGGCGGTGATCGAGCGCCACCGCGGCAGCGGCAACGTCGGCCTGGGCCTGGTGCGCGGGCTGGGACTGCGGCGCGGCGCGCTGGCGGGAAGCGTCGGCCACGACGCCCACAACCTGACCGTCGCTGGCTGCGACGATCGCTCGATGCTCACCGCCGCCCGCGCCGTGGGGGACATGGGCGGCGGGCTGGTCGCCGCTGCCGGCAAAGAGGTCCTGGCCTCGCTGCCGCTGCCCATCGCCGGCCTCATGTCCGACCAGCCAATAGAAACCGTGCGCCAGCAAATGGAGCGCCTGATCCAGGCCGCCCGCTCCCTCGGCTCCCCCCTGCACGATCCGTTCATGACGCTGGGCTTTTTGGCCCTCGAGGTCATCCCCGCCCTCAAGCTCACCGACCAGGGGCTGGTGGACGTAGAGCGATTCGAGATCGTACCGCTGTTTGTGGGGAATGAAACATGAAACGCACAGAACTCGTCGGCTATTTGGATGACTACCTGCGCATCGCGGAATTCGAGGACAAGTCCCAGAACGGACTGCAAGTAGAAGGAGCGGAGGAGGTGGCGCGGGTCGCCTTTGCCGTGGACGCCTGCCAGGCTACCTTCGACCAGGCGGTCGCGGCCGGGGCGCAGCTGCTCGTCGTCCACCACGGCCTGTTGTGGGACAAGCCGCTGCGCCTGGTTGGCCCCCACTACCAGCGGATACGGGCGCTGATCGCGGGGAACTGCGGCCTCTACGCCGTCCACCTGCCGCTGGACGCCCATCTCGAGGTGGGAAACAACGCCGAGCTGGCGCGGCTGATCGGCCTGCGAGAGACATACCCCTTTGCCCGTTACAAGGGAAACGTCATCGGCGTCGCCGGCCAACTGGAGCCCCCACTGGAGCTGCCGGCGCTCATCGGCCGCCTCATCCAGGCCACAGCCACGACGCCGCTTCGTGTCCTGGACCACGGCCCGCAGCAAGCGGCCCGGGTCGGCTGCATCTCGGGCGGCGCGGCGTCGATGCTCGAAGAAGTAAAGGCGGCCGGGTTGGACACGTTCGTCACCGGCGAGACCGACCATGCCACCTTCCACGACATGATAGAACTGGGCCTCAACGTCATCTTTGCCGGCCATTACGCCACCGAAACACTCGGCGTCAAGGCCCTCTCCCGCCACCTGGAGGAAAAGTGGGGCATAGAGACCGTCTTTGTGGACGTGCCGACGGGGATGTAACGCGCCAGGGGGTCTAAACTTGCCGCAGCCAGCGGCCTCCTACGGCTCCAGGACCCACAGCGCCATCCGGCCT
The DNA here is from genome assembly GCA_016931695.1 of Anaerolineae bacterium. Classification (GTDB taxonomy): domain Bacteria; phylum Chloroflexota; class Anaerolineae; order B4-G1; family DUEL01; genus JAFGEI01. The sequence continues at coordinate 26,084 of JAFGEI010000120.1, forward strand.
GCTTCTTGCTCCCCGACGACCCACACCTGGCCCGACGCATCGGTCGCACCGGCCCACACGTTCAGCGTGCTCGCCGGAGGCTCCACCAGGCGATCCTCCGCGACCTGCGACACCTGGCCCTGCAAGACAAGCCACAGCGTCCCCGCCCCGTCGAACAACAGCGGCTGAGCGATCCACGTGTAGAGCGAACTTTCGGGATACCGGTCCAAGCCAGCGACCTCGACCCAGGTATCGCCCTGCAGGCGGTAGAGCGTGCGCGTTGCGTCACAGCTCGCGCCGCCACACAACGCCGCCCACAGCCACGGCCGACCGGAAGGGTCCAACTGCAGCGAGACCGGGTAGCCGCGGCGGTAATCCGCCGGCTCCGGTAGCGTCGACTGCCGCCACTCCTCCCCTGCCAGGTGCCACACCAGGCCGTGGTCCAGGCCGATCCAGACGTTCCCGGCGGCATCGGCAGCGATGGCAGTCACGCACTCGGCGCCGATTCCCGCCGCCGGCTCGCGCCAGGCGGCGCCGTCGAACCACCGCGCGCCGCCGCCGCCCATCGGCCCCGGCCCGCCCCAATCGCACTCGCCCACCCACACCTGCTGCTGCAGCGGCGCAAAGGCGAGAACGAACTCGGCCATGTAATCGGGGTTCGACGGGGGAGACATCCCCAGCGCGTCGCGGGCAAAGACCGCCCACCGCTCGCCATCGAAAACCCGCACGTCTTCCGTCGTGGCCAGCCACGCCCGGCCCAGGTGATCGGTCACCACGCCCTGCCGCGCCAACATGCCCGGATTCTCGACTGGCGTCCAGCCGTCGCCGGCCGCGATGGGTTCCGCGTCGCCCTGCCAGTAATAGACTGCCGCCCCGGTTGCGTCCACAAACCACATCCGCCCGACGCCATCCACCCCCATTGGAGTCTGCCCTTCGTCCAACAAGTCGGTAGTGAAAACCCCCGCGCGGAACGTCGCATAGCCGACATCGGTAGTCACGCAAAGCGCGCCGTCCGGCAGCACGTCCAGCCCATAGACCCAGTTGGAAAAGTCAGGATCGATCGCCGCGACGCGGCGAAAAGGCCCGGCCTGTTCCGGCGCGGGATAGATCAGCGGCCATTCCTGCGGTATGATCGCCGAGGCCCCATCCTGGCACTCTTGATAGCGGGCCTCGAGGAGCACAAACTCTCCCTCTTCCCACTGGTAGCGATACCACGTGCCACAGTCCCTCAGCCCGCGCGATGGAGCCAGGTTGGTCAAGATCTGCGTGGCGGGATCATATAGCGGCAGGCTGCCGTGCAGCACCTCGGCCGACTGTAGCTCCCAGCCGTCATCGCCGGGCGCCAGTTCCGGCACGCTGAGCGGGCGCACGGCGGGCGGGTCGGCGCCTGGGTCGAACCAGTAGACACGCTCCTCCACCCAGTAAGGGCCAAGCGTGCAGAAGACAAAGGCGAGGTACTGGTCGTCGACCAGCGGATAGATCGCCAGCCCGCCCTCGTCGTCCGCCTGCCGCTCGATCAGCTGGAAGCCTTCTTCGCACTCGTCCGGCCAGCCCAAGAGCGCGCGCCAGGCCGGCCGCGCGCTGTAGCGCGGGAATGTCTCTGACAGGTCGATCGGCTCCCCCTCGGGCGTGCTGGTCGCACCGGCAGCAGCCGTGGGCACAGGCGTGCTCTCCGGCAGCGCCGTGGGCGCCCAAGTTGGAGCGAGCGTGGCGACAGACGGCGTCACGGCGGCCCGGAGCTTTTCCCTGCCGCTGCCAACAAAGGGGCAGGCCACCAACCCCAAGCCCAGCGACACCAGGCACGTCACCTTGATCCACGTCTTGGACATTGAAACCTCCTATCCCAAAACAAGCGAACGACCCCCATCGGCCCTCCTGCATCCTTTCCCTGGCTGCGCGGCTGGCTGCTCTTCAACGGCAGGAGAGTTGACAAGCCGCAAGGCAAAGGTATAATACGAGCAGCGCCCCGGTGGCGGAATTGGCATACGCAGCAGGTTGAGGGCCTGTGCCCGTAAGGGCGTGGAGGTTCGAGTCCTCTCCGGGGCATCAGAGGCGCCGCTCAGTTGAGCAGCGCTTTTTTGCCGCCCGTTGTAGCGCCCAGGGATCCCTTCTCCGTAGCCGAATCCTTCACTCCCGAACCCCTATTTTACCGCCAAGATGCAAGGAACGCAAAGGTCCGAGCGGCAGACAGGGCGAGCGGGGAGAATCCTCCCCCCGCTCGTCCGTGTACATTGCGCTGGTGCCCCGCGTTGAAGGATCGCTTCCTCCGGGATCAATGACTGTCGCGCAGGGTGCAGGGCAGATAGACGCAGCAACAGGGGGTACCGGTGCCGTCAACCGTTCCAGCCAGCCGGTAGCCCGGCCCGCTGACCGTCCCGTCCACGTCGCACGACAGGCTCGTCAGCCGGTAGCCCCCACCAGGCGAAAGCCCCTCCGCGGCGGCGAGCCCCGGCGGCCCGCTTGAAGCCGCCAACCCCACTCCGCCCACGATCAACAGGCAGGCCAACGCAGCGACGACAATAACCAGGATGCGCTTGGCGTTCATCGCTACTTTCCCACCTCCGGCACGTACGACGTCAGCCGCACCCCCTCGTACCCCAGCCGCTCGGCCACGACACGGTAGTCGAACGTGCAGCTCGCCGGCTGGCCGTCCAGGGTCACGCCGCGCACGGTGAAACCGTCCGCCGTCTTGGCCGTGACGTACAGCCACACCGGCTCGTCGCTGATCGGGGTGACAAAGACCTGGTAGGAGTGCTCCAGGTTAACCGTCTGGGCAAAGACCGGCTCGAAGGCGACCGTCGCCTCGCCATCGACCAGCGAAGCCGTGCCGACATCCTCCACCCACACCCCGGCACCCTCGACTGCGTAAAGGAGCCGCTGGCCGTTTTCGGCGGTGCTCGCGATCGAGGCCTGGCTGCCGGCGGTCACTGTACCGCCGGCAGTTTCGCAGACCCCCCAGAGGACGCCGTCCGTGCCGCTCAGGACGTTGAAGCAAGAGCTGCTGTTGTTGTTGTTGTCGAGATCCACAACGACGTAGCCGTTGCTGTAGAGATCGAGCAGATCGCCGGCGGCAAAGATCTCGCCATAGTTTCCTGCCAGCAGCAGGTCGCCCTCGGCGTCGTACGCGCTGCTGTCATCCCCCCAGGCGAGCACACCGAAATAGCCCTCGGCGCGGCCGGTCACCCCGTAGCCGGTGACCGTGTTGAATCCATAGACGCCGCTCATATAGTCCGTGCCGCTCTCGCCGACCACGCCGTCTGTGCCGGAGCCATAGACCCCTCTGCCGCTGCTGTAGCCAGCCACGCCGGGCCCACCGCCGTCGCTGCGCCCGTACACTCCGGGCCCGGTGTTAAAGTTGACCCCGTAGACGCCGGCATAGTTAGCAGCCGAGGCGTTCGAGTACCCACGGATGCCATCCCCCGTGCCGTTCCGGTTATCCACCACCAACCCGTAGCTGCTGCTGCTGCCCTCCCACCATTCGTACAAGTGGGTGTGATCGCAGCTCAGGGCGTCCGGGCTCTCCGACGAGATGCTGCTCAGCCGCTGCCGCGGCGCCAGCGCGGTATAGTCGCGCTCGCCGGGCCCGCGCACCTCCACCGCCAGCCACAGTTCCGCGCTCTCGGCGATGGCCTGGGGCACCCGGTTCACGCTGCCCAGCAGCGCGCCAAAGTTCCCGCCGCGCACGTCCACCCATTCCTGCGTCTCCGCCCACAGCACCTCCCCGCCGGTCTCTGCCCCGTACAGGGCGAAGGCAAAGCTGTAGGTCCCGTCGGCGACCAGCGCTCCTGTATCGTCGCTCAAGCGACCGGTGTAGGGGATGGTCGTCCCCTCCAGCTCGGGCGACTGTGCCGCCGGCTGGGCCTGAGCAGTACGCACCGCCAACAGCACGGCGGCGATGACCAACATCATCGCACTAGCAACCACAATGGTTAGAATCGGACGCTTTGCGAACATTTTCCCTCCTTATTTGGGATGCATGAGCAGAGCAGACAAGGTCGACGCTTTGCCCATGCAGAACGAGTCGATACAATATGTGTGATCCGCCCCGAGCACTAAAGTCCAAAATCCGATTCCGCCGATGAACATCACCTCCATGGAATAGTATACACCATTTTCAAACAATCAGTCAATGCTCTTACCAGCGAGTGACTATGGACATACAGCACATAGCATGATATACTACAAACCTGGCAGTAAACCCCTTGACCGGGGAAAGTGAGGCCCCGGCCACGGTCCCGCCACAAACCTGGCGGTCTTGGGAGGAGAAGATGCTCAAAGTCGTAGGCGTCATCGGATACAAGAACAGCGGCAAGACCACGCTGATCCACGCCCTGGCCCGTGAATTGACCGGCCGGGGCTACGAGGTGAGCGTGATCAAGCACTCATCCCACCACATGGACCTTCCGGAGAAGGACACCACCACGTTGAGAGAAGCCGTCAAGCAAGTGGGGTTTATCTCGCCGCAGGAATCGGCAGTCTTTTGGAACAAGTCGCTGAGCCTGGAAAACATGATCCCATACCTGGAAGCGGATATTGTCCTCGTCGAAGGCTGGAAGGGAGGCAAGACCTTTCCGAAAATCGTCTGCCTGCGAGAAGGGCTGGACGACGATGGCCCTGACCCGGTCAAAGACCTGTTCGACGGCCTGGCCATCTGCGCTGTCGGGCCGGCCGGCCAGGTAGACGGGCTGGCCGTTCCACACTTTGAGCGGGACGAGGTGGGCATGATCGCCGACCTGGTGGCGGAAAAAGCCTTCAAGCTGCCCAATCTCGACTGCGGCAGCTGCGGCCGCGAAACCTGCTACGACCTGGCCCGCGAGATCGTTGCCGGAAGCGGCAGCGTGGAGGACTGCGGCGCCCTGCAACCGACCACAGAGGTCAAGGTAGATGGACAGCCGATGCCGATGAACCCCTTTATCGCCGAGATCGTGAGGAGCACGATTTTGGGGATGCTGTCGCCGCTCAAGGGGTTCAAAAAGGGCAAGGTCGAGATCAGGTTTTAAGGTGACTGTGAAGCCGAGCCCGGACGAGGTGGCAATACGCGCTGGCGATCTGGTCAGGCAGGGCTACCACTGAGCGGAAGCCATGCTGCTCGTCGTCGGCGAGCACGCGCTGGGGGGGCTGAGCCCGGAATGCGCGCAGATGGCCACCGGATTCGCGGGCGGCGTGGGCGATACCCAGCAGGAGATGTGCGGCGCGCTGAGCGGCGGGGTACTGGTCATCGGCGGCGCACTCGGGCGCACGGTACTGAGCGCGAGCGACTGGCCGGCCCTCGACCTCGCCACTCGCTACCGGCAGCGCTTTCTGGCCGAGTTTGGCGAGACGCAGTGCGCCAGGCTGCGCGAGACGGTGGTCTATGCCCCAGGAGGGCCAGGATCCTGTGCCGCGCTGGTCGAGCGGGCAGCAGCAATTCTCCTCGACCTGCTCGCCAAGGGCCAACAATGAGCACGATCAGCACCTGAAAACGACGTGAACGTCAAGGTCCTGGGAACGGAATCGCTGGGAGTGCGCGGCCTTTCCTGCGTCGTGGAGCTCGAACAGCGCAAGATCGTCATCGATCCTGGACTGGCGCTGGGCTACCGCCGCCGCGGGCTGCTTCCCCACCCGGCGCAGGTGGCGGTCGGGGAGCAGGTGCGGCACAAGATACTGGCCGAGCTGAGAGATGCCACCGACGTGGTGATCAGCCACTTTCACGGCGATCACGTCCCCCTGCCGGACGCGAATCCGTACCAGCTCCCGGCCCAACAGGCAGCACCCTTGTGCCAGGCAGCCCGGCTCTGGTGCAAAGGCCCCCAGGGACTTTCGAACAACATGCTGCACCGCAGAGAATCGCTGGGCGAACTGCTGTGCAGGCACCTTCCAAACGCAGAGGGACAAAAAGCTGGCCCGCTCGAGTTTTCCCTGCCCGTGCCACATGGGAGGCCGGGCACCCGGCTGGGAATGGTGATGATGACCCGCATTGCAAGGGGGGACACGGTCTTTGTGCACGCCTCGGACATTCAACTCCTCGACGGCGAGGCAGTCTCGTTGATACTGGGCTGGCAGCCGGACATTGCGCTGGTCGACGGGCCGCCCCTCCACCTGGCGTGGCTCTCGTCCAGCCAGCGGGAGACGGCCTGGCAGAACGCGCAGCGGCTGGCTCGCGGCGTGGACACGCTGATCCTCGACCATCACCTGCTGCGCTGCGAGGAGGGGCTTTCGTGGCTGGAGCGCCTGTCGTCCGAGACGGGTCATCGCGTGGTCTGCGCCGCAGATTTTATGGGCTGCCCACGCCGCCTGCTCGAGGCGCGACGCGAGCAGCTGTACGCGGAAATGCCGGTGCCCGAGGGCTGGCACGAGGCTTACGCCAGCGGCAATGCCGATACGCGCCGCTACCGGGACGAGGTTTCTATGGAGGATGGGAGCGATGAGATTTGCGGTAGTCTATGATAACGAGACGATGGCGCCCGACCTGTCCCCCGCGTGGGGCTTTGCGTGCCTGGTGGGAGAGGATTTTCTCTTCGACACCGGCGGGAACGCCGGCCGGCTGCTCGCCAACATGGAAAAGATGAACATCGACCCGCTGGGGATACGGACCGTGGTCCTCTCCCACGCCCACGGCGATCACACCGGTGGGCTGGAGGGGCTGCTGAAAACGGGCGCCCGCCCGACGGTCTATGTGCCCCGCTCGTTCCCCCGGCAGTTCAAGGCGGACGTGCGCGCGATCACCCCCCTGGTCGAAGTGACGGGGCCGGCAGAGATCCGGCCCGGCATCCACACCACCGGCGAGGTGGGATCACGCATTGCCGAGCAGGCGCTGGCGGTCGAGACCGGCGACGGCCTGGTCGTCGTCACCGGCTGCGCCCACCCCGGCGTCGTGGAGATGGTGCGCCGGGCCAGGGAGAGCACTAGCGGCGAGGTGGCGCTGGTGATGGGCGGCTTTCACCTGGGCGGCGCTGGCAGGCGGCAGGTCGAGCGCATCATGGCCAATTTCCGCACCCTGGGTGTGCGCAAGACCGCACCCTGTCACTGCACCGGCAAACGGGCAATCCGGGCGTTTGCCCAGGAATATGAGCGCGATTTCATCCAGGTGGGCGTGGGAAAAGTCGTCACCGTCGGCAGCGCAGCAAGGGCCAGACAAGACAAGCCGGAACAGCCCAACACCGCGATCGAGATTTCCGACGAGTGAGGTAAAAAGAGAGGCAAGCAATGGCCGTTAGAGAAATCGTTCAATACCGCGAAAACGAGGCCGTGCTGCGCAAAAAGAGCCAGCCGGTCAAGCACGTCACCCGGCAAGTCAAAAAGCTGGTACAGGACTTGAAGGACACGCTGAACGACTGCGCGGATGGCATTGGCCTGGCCGCGCCCCAGATCGGCGTTCACAGCCGGGTGGTCGTGGTTCAATTGGGCGGGGAGCAGGACGACGAAGGGAACGCGCGGGAGCCGCCCCCGCTCACAGCGCTGATTAACCCGCAGATTGTAGAGGCCGGGGACGAGAAAAAAGACTTTGACGGCTGCCTCAGCTTCCCGGGCCTCTACGGCGAGACCGTGCGCCCACATCGCTTGCGAGTCACCGGCCTGGACGAGGCGGGCGAGCACTTTGAACGGCTCTTTGAGGGCTTTGACGCCGTGGTAGTGCACCACGAGATCGACCACCTGGACGGCGTGCTTTTCATCGACCACGTCGAGAGCGTCGAGGACTTGTACCAGGTGTGCGAGGACGAAAACGGCCAGCTGGTCCGCGAGCCGGTGACAGATAGCACCTTCCCTACTGCCTGCTGCACAAAAAAGTGGTCGAGAGCACATTTCAACGTTGGATGCTCTCCCGCAGCGGGAGAAGGGGGAAAAGAGGGGTTTCACAGGCACTGAAATGTACCCCGCTTGAAAGTGTTCGACAGAGGACCTAGCAGAAAACGAGAGATGCAATTACCGTACCGGGTGCTGTGTATGCAAAGTGCCAGATATGCTGCCCAGCAGTCGTGGAATGGAGCGATTCGTCTGATTTTTCTCTGTGCCCGGGCCGACTTTGGCCCAGACAATCAGGGCCAGGTGATGGAAATTCTTTGCCAGGGAGTTGACTGGCAAGCGCTGCTGACCTCCTCCAATTATTCCAGTCTCTTTCCTCTTCTCTATTACCGCTTGCGAGGTTTGGACGCCGGGGCCATTCCCCAGTGGGTCCTGGATGAACTGAAAATATCCTACTACACTCATCTTCTATATAACGAACGGCTGCAAGAAGAGCTGCTCAATGTTATAGTAGCCCTGCGCCGCGCTAGTATCGACGTGATCGTCCTCAAGGGTGGGGCACTGGCCCCAACGATCTATCCCAACCTTGCCCTGCGCCCGATGTGTGACCTTGACCTGCTCGTGCGTTCCCACCAGATGGAAGAAGCCGAGAGTGTTTTCGAAACGCTGGGTTTCCATCTTTCCGCCAGCGTGCCCGAACACATGTTGGCCTTCCAACGAGCGTTCGGCGGAGGTGTGGTTTGGACACGCACCGGTGAACGGGGAGCGCATCTGGATGTACAACAGCACCCCATCGGCGTGGACTGGTACCGGAGCGCGACATGCTTTGACGTCGAGGCCCTGTGGCTGGATGCTCGCCCGCTGCCATTGGACGAGACCGGCGCTCTCCAGCTTTCCGTTGAGGATACACTCATCCACCTCTGTCTGCATTTGGCGGTGCAGCACGGTTACGACTGGTCGCTGACCGGTTTTGTGGATATCGATTACGTCCTGGCCTCGGCCGGGGAGAGCTTTTCCTGGCAGCGATTGGTGGAGCGCGCGCAGAGATTTCAGGTGCAGACAGCGGTCTACTATGGTTTGGAGACGGCGCGCCGGTTGCTACAAGCGGATATACCGCAGGAGGTGCTCTCTGTCCTTACGCCGGGCCGCCTACGATTGTGGGCGCTGCAGCGCTTGTCGCCCCTCAATAGAAAGCTTGGCGTACGTGGGCAAACCCAATCGCTGAGCGGCGCACGACGGTTGCTGCTATACGCCATGCTGATCGATCGGGCTGGGGGAGTACTGCGCATTGTGAGGGAAATCCTCTTTCCCAGCCGGGAGTGGCTGGCGGTACGGTATGGGGTATCCGGTGATCGAGCGCTATGCCGCTGCCGTCTGTCGCACCTGTTGCGGGTCGGCCGGGCCTTTTTTCGCAGTCTGCGTCGTCCGTTGATCGAGAGCGGGTTGGATTGAGACCTGTTGGGTCGCGGCTTTTGTCAGAATTGCGCTCTTGTGGTATGCTACTGTTCTCGGACCGCCCTGTTTCGTAGGGTTGGACAAAGGGGAATCGCGTGGGTCAAGATATTATAGTTGTCATCCCTGCGTTTAACGAGGAACGCTTCATCGGCAGCGTGGTGCTGAAGGCAAGGAAATACGCGGACCAGGTCATTGTCGTCGACGACGGCTCCAGCGACGCCACGGGAGAGATCGCCACAGCAGCTGGGGCAACCGTGGTGCGGCACCCAGTAAACCAGGGCAAGGGGGTGTCGTTGAGCAGCGGCTTCCGCCGGGCAAGGGAGTGGAACCCCCGCGCCGTCATTGTGATCGACGGCGACGGGCAGCACCTGGTGGAAGAGATACCCGGTATCCTGGCCCCTGTCCTGGCTGGCCAGGCGGACATTGTCGTCGGCTCGCGCTACCTGGAAGAGCGGAGCAGCGTGCCGCGCCACCGCGTTGTAGGCCACCGCGCCTTCAACATCCTGACCAACGTCGCCTCCGGGGTGCGGGTCACCGATTCCCAAAGCGGGTTCCGCGCCTTTTCGCCCCGCGCGGCCGAACTCGCCACCTTTGGCTCCACCGGCTTTTCGGTCGAATCCGAGATGCAGTTCCTGGCCCAAGAGCACAAGCTGCGGCTGGTCGAGGTGCCGATCACGATCCGCTACAACGACCAGCCCAAGCGGTCGGTGATCGCCCACGGCCTGGCCGTACTGAACGGCGTGCTCCAGATCATCGGCCAGTACCGCCCGCTGCTTTTTTTCGGCCTGCCGGGCCTGATCACGCTGCTGATCGGCCTGGGATGGGGCGCGGCGGTGGTCGAAATCTACCGCCAGACAGAGAACCTGGCCGTGGGATATGCGCTGATCAGCGTGATGCTGTTCATGCTCGGCAGCCTGAGCCTGTTCGTCGGCATGATCCTGCACTCGGTACGCGGGCTCTTGCTGAGCCTGCTACACCCAGACCAGGAGAGGTAATTGCAGGCCAGCCTGATTGTCGTCAACTATAACGACCGCGATTACCTGGATGCCTGCCTGGCGTCGCTCCTGGCCGATGGCGGACCGGATTACGAGGTGATTCTGGTCGACAATGCGTCGACCGACGGCAGCGCCGACCACGTGACGCGCGCTTTTCCCACCGTGCGGTTGATTCGCAACCCGTCCAACGCCGGGTTTGGCGCGGCCAACAACGTCGGCGCGCGGGAGGCACGCGGAGAGTACCTGGTTTTCGTCAACCCCGACACGGTAGTGGAGGCGGGCTGGTTCCGCCCGCTCGTCGCCGCGCTGGAGGCCGACCCGCAGGCCGGACTGGCGACGTCGCGCATCCTGCTGCTGGCCGACCGCGAGCGCATCAACACCTGCGGCAACGAGACCCACTACACCGGGCTGACCCTGTGCCGCGGGATGGGGTTGGAGCGCGAGCGCCTGGCCGAGCCGGCCGTGGTCGGCGCGGTCTCAGGGGCGGCTTTTGCCGTGCGGCGGGAGCTTTTTCACGCCCTGGGCGGGTTCGACGAGATGTTTTTTCTCTACATGGAGGACACCGACCTTTCCTGGCGGGCCCGCCTGACAGGGTACCGCTGCCTGTACGTTCCCCAATCTGTCGTCTACCACGATTACACGCTCCGCTTCGGCCCGCTCAAGACCTACTACCAGGAGCGGAACCGCTACGCGATGCTGCTCAAGAACCTGCGCTGGGGGACCTTGTTCGTCCTGGCGCCGGCGCTGCTGCTGGCAGAGCTGGTCGCCTGGGGCTTTGTGCTGCTGCGGGAACGGAGCCGCTGGACGAACAAGCTGCGAGCCTACGCCTGGGTCATCCAGCACTGGCAGCAGATCGCGGCCCAGCGGCGGCGCGTACAATCCCTGCGGCAGGTGCGGGACCGCGAGCTGGTCGCCGGCAGCACCTACCGCCTGGCCTTTGAGCAGACAGGGAAGGGGAGAATCGCCCGCCTGGCCCATCTGTTGTTCGATCCCTGCTTTTTCCTGCTGCGCCGGTGGGCGTTGCTGGTCGTTTGGTGGTGATGGATGCGTATCGCTCACGTGACGGCGACGTTTCCCCCCCATTACACGGGGACCGGGATTGTCTGTTACCACAACGCGCTGGGACTGGCCCGCATGGGGTACGACGTCACGGTCTTGGTCGCCGGCAAGCGACCGGACGCGTACGCCTATCCCGCCGAGCTCACCGTGCGCCACCTCCCGGCCCTGCTCCGCCTGGGCAACGCGCCCCTCGCGCCAGGTCTGCTCAAGCCCGAGGGGTTCGACCTGGTTCACCTGCACTATCCCTTCTACTTTGGCGCCGAGATGGTCTTTTTGCGCTCCCTGCTCGACGGGTTGCCCTACGTGGTCACCTACCACCAGGACGTGCTGTTCGCCGGCCCGCTGCGCGTCCCGGAGGCGCTCCACCACCGGCTGGTCGGCCTGCCCATCCTGCGCCGCGCGCGGCGGGTGCTGGCGACCTCGTGGGATTACGCCCGCGCCTCCCGGCAGCAAGCGCTGATGGATCGGCCGGGCTTGCTGGGGGTGCTGCCCAACGGCGTCGACGGGCAGCGGTTCCACCCGGCGGTGGAGGAACGGGGGCTGCGGGCGCGGTACGGCATCGGCGCGGAGGAGCGGGTCGTGCTCTTTGTCGGCGGGCTGGACCAGGCCCACTATTTCAAGGGGGTGGACGTTCTGCTCCAGGCGCTGGCCCGCCTGCCCGGCGACGTCCGCCTGCTGGTGATGGGGGACGGGAACCTTCGTCCGTCCTACCAGGCGCTGGCGGCCCGGTTGGGAATCGCGGAGCGGGCGACCTTTTGCGGCCGCGTCAGCGACGAGGCGCTTCCGGCCCATTACGCCCTCTGTGACCTGTTGGCGCTGCCCTCGACGACAATGGGCGAGGCCTTTGGCCTGGTGCTGCTGGAAGCGATGGCCTGCGGCAAGCCGGTCGTCGCCAGCAACCTGCCCGGCGTTCGTTCAGTGGTCAGCGACGGCGAGGACGGGCTGCTGGTCGAACCGGGCAGCGTGGACGACCTGGCAGCCCGTCTGCAGGAGCTGCTGGACCAGCCCCAGCGGCGGCGGGAGATGGGGCAGCACGGCCGGGCCAAGGTGGAGCAGACCTACGACTGGTCGCGCATCACCCCCCGGCTGGCCCAGATTTACGGGGAGGTGCTGGCGGATGGTTGAGCGGCCCAGCCTGGAGTACCAGCACGCCTTTGACCTCTGCGCCATGGGGGTCTATCCCGTTGCCGGGCGGGTGGCGATCCTGACCAGCAGCGACTTTTGTGCTGCCCAGATGATGGAACGGGTTGGAGAGGCGGACTGCCACTCTACGAAAAATGATCGGGCAGAAATCCAGGCAGTTACTGTTCCAAAAACAGAACCTGTAGGGGCGCACGGCCGTGCGCCCCTACATATCGTGTGGGCTGAGCCGCAAGGGGTCGGCGATGAAAGGGTCCTGGCCGCAATCCAGCAGGCTTTGCTGCCTGAGGGGCGGCTGTGGGTGATCGTCTCGGGATGGCTGGCGCGGGCGCTGCCCGAGTGGCGGGCTGGCGATCCACCGGCGGCGCGGCCCGGCGGCATCCGCCGCACGGTGCGGCTGGTCCGCCGCCACGGGTTCGATGTCGAGGCGGTGTACGGCTTCCACGGCCCGGCGGCGATCTTTTGGGGCGTTGTCAGCCGGCCGATGGGATGGATTGGGCGGCATGACCTGGCCGACCGCTGCCTGTTTCGGATGCGGGCTAACTATGTCGCCGTAGGGAAAAGTGCTACCCTGGCCCCGGTTGGGGTTATAACAGCACGGAAGGAGAAAAGATAGAGTGGCACGATGCCCAATCTGTCAGGCAGAGACATTGCAAGCGAGAATGCAAGTCGGGGACTATGAGGTCCATCAGTGCCCTGTTTGTCAACTGCGCTTTAGCAACCCAATGCAATCTCCCGGCGCCCAGTGGTATGCCCAATCCAAGCTGTACAGCGAACGCAGGGACAGAAAGATGGCTGCGCCTCGTTGGGCCGCGCGCCAGGATTGGCGATATCGCTCCTTTTTCTCATTAAATCTCAATCCGGGAGGAAAGCTGTTTGAGGTTGGATGTGGAAGTGGAATCTTTTTGGGCCTGGCAACCGAGCGGGGATACCAAGTGAGCGGTATCGATCACGATCCATCAGCGATAGAGACAGCGCACCAGCTTTATGGAATCGCCAATGTACAGGTGTCGTCAGTAGAAGAGTTCCTTTCTACTGAATGCCCGGGCTACTTTGACGTGATCTGTATTTTTGACGTGTTGGAACATCTTCAAGACCCACTCAGCATTGTAAAAGGTCTTGGGGGACAACTCGTTGATGATGGGTATCTGGTATGTACCGTTCCCTCTCACCAACGATGGCCCCAGTGGTTTGCTCCTGACGTGGACATTCCGCCGCATCACCTGACGTTGTGGTCTGAACTCGCCCTCAAGCAGTGCTTTATCAACGCCGGGCTTGAGCCATTAGAAGTCCGACCAAGTCCGCTCATGGGGGAAACGCTGCTTCACCAGGCCAGTCTAAGATGGAGAGCACTGCAGCGTCTAGACGCTCTTGGAGCGGCGTTAAGGGGAATCGGGCACTTTATCGTGATGCCTGTAGCAGCCCGTTTTCTTTCGTTAGCAAAAAAGGCAGGCGGTTTTACCTTGTTGGGTATTGCCCGCAGACAGACCAATGCAGGATAAACTGGTTCGCGTCGTCGCCAGTCTGGACCTGTGGTTTGAGACAATGCGCGGTCCCGGCGGCTACGGCGGCCCGGTCGCCCACTGGTGGCAGAACTGCCTCCAGTTCACCGGCGCCGGGCTCGACTGGCGCTACGAGGGCATCATCGTCGGCTACCTGAACCTCTATCAACAAACCGGCAATGAGCGATGGCTGGGCAAGGCCCGCCGCGCCGCCGACGACCTGACGGCGGGCCAGCTGCCCGGCGGCTGCTACCGCCACTCTTCCTTCGAGCTGAACCCCTACCCCGGCGGCACGCCGCACGAGGCGGCCTGCGACCTGGCGCTGCTCCGCCTGGCGGAGGTGCTGCGGGAGCAAAAAGATCCCGCCTGGCAGACCTACCGGGCCGCGGCCGAGCGCAACGTGCGCCAGTTCCTCATCGCCCGGCTGTGGGACCCCGCGGCGCGCGCCTTCCGGGATCACCCGCGCGTGCCCTCGCTGGTGCCTAACAAGGCGGCGACGCTGGTCGAGGCGCTGCTGGCCCTGGCCCGCCTCACCGGCGACGACGCCCTGGTCGCGGTCCATGCCCGGCCGACGCTGGACGCGATCCTGGCCCACCAGGTGCGCGGCGGGGCGCTGGACGGCGCGGTCGCCCAGTACAGCCAGCAAGGGCGGGTTGTGGAAAAGTACTTTCCGTACTATATTGCCCGCTGCGTGCCGGGGCTGGTCGCCGGGTACGAGGTGAGCGGCGACGCGCGCTACCTCGACGGCGCGCAGCGGGCGCTCGCGTTCGTGCTGCGCTGGCGCGCCGACGACGGCAGTTTCCCCCAGGTGATCTATCCCAGGAGGCGGGTGAACCGCTATCCCCAGTGGATCGCCGCCGCGGGCGACGTCCTGCGGGCGATGGCGCTGCTGGCGCCCTACGGCCTCGAGGCCGACCCCCAGCCGACGCTGGAGTGGCTGCTGGCGGGCCAGGAGCCGACGGGCGGGTTTCGCACCGCGCACGGGTTCGCCGCGCAGGTGTCGCAGCAAAAGCCGGGGCCGCTGCCCGAATTCCGCGACCTGCTGCCGGCCTGCGGATGGAACGATAAGGCGCTCCGCTACCTGACCGCGGTGCTAGAGGCCGGCTGGCAGGAGACGCCCGCCGTCGACCCGCCGGCGCCTTTCGCCGCCGACTGTACCCTGCGCGGCGAGCGCTGCCAGTACCGCGAGGACCGCGAAAGCATCGAGCTGGCGCGCGGGGGTAAACTGCTCTACCGCTGGCGCAAAGGGGCGGCATGGGCCGAGGTCTGTGCGCCCGAGTTGTGGTGGAAGTGAAATGACCAACTATCTCGTGACGGGCGGAGCGGGGTTCATCGGCTCCCACCTGGTGCAGGCGCTGGTCGCGCGGGGCGACAATGTGCGCGTGCTGGACAATTTTACCACTGGCCGGCGCGAGAACCTGGCCTGGGCCGGGTCCCAGGCCGCGCCGGAGGTGATGGAGGGCGACGTCCGCGACCTGGCGGACGTGCAGCGCGCCGTGGCCGGCGCCGACTATGTGCTGCACCAGGCGGCGGTGGTCAGCGTGCAGCAGTCGCTGCACGATCCCCTGGAGACGCACGAGGTGAACGCGACCGGCACGCTGAACGTGCTGCGAGCGGCGCTGGAGGCGGGTGTGCAGCGGGTGGTGCTGGCCAGCTCTTGCGCCGTGTACGGCGACAGCACCGACTTGCCGCTGCGAGAAAGCACGCCGCTCAAGCCGCTCTCGCCCTACGCCGCCTCCAAGATCGCCGCCGAGGGCTACTGCCGCGCCTTTTCCGCGGCCTACGGCCTGCCGACGGTCTGCCTGCGCTATTTCAACGTCTATGGCCCGCGCCAGAACCCGGACGGGGAATATGCCGCGGTCATTGCCAGGTTTGCGCAGCGGATGAAGGGCGGGCAGCCGCCGCTGATCTATGGCGACGGCGAACAGAGCCGCGATTTCGTCCACGTGGGGGACGCCGTCCGCGCCAATTTGTTGGCCAGCGCGGACAAGCGAGCGGTGGGAGAGGTGTTCAACGTGGCTTCCGGGCAGCAGGTGTCGCTGCTGGCGCTGGTGGAACTGTTAAACGATCTGTTGGGGACCCGCATGTCGCCGCTGTTCGAGCCGGAACGGGCGGGGGACATCCGCCACAGCGTGGGAGACGGTGGGCGAGCGGCGGCGGCGCTACAGTTCCGCCCGCAGACGTCGCTGGCGGACGGATTGCGGCAGTTGATCGGGTAGCTGGCGATGTGGACCTGGCTGAACCAACAGGCCGGTTGGCTTTTCCTGGCTGGACTGGCCGCCGTCCTGCTGTGGAACCTGGTCCTGTGGCGGCGGGACCAGGCGCTGGCCCGGCGGCTGCGGGAGCAGCGCCCCCCACCCCCGTCGCTGCCGCAGGACGGCCCGCCGGTGAGCGTGCTGGCGGCGGCGTGGAACGAGGCGGACATGATCCAGGAACACGTCGAATCCTTCCAGCAGCTTGGCTACGCGAAGCGGGAGTTGGTCTTGTGCGCCGGGGGGGAGGACGGCACACTGGCGCTGGCGCAGCAGTATGCCGGGGAGCAGGTCGTGGTGCTGGAGCAGCAGGCCGGCGAGGGCAAACAGGCCGCCCTGCGCCGCTGCCTGGAGCGGGCGCGCGGCGAGGTCGTGTTCCTCACCGATGCCGACTGCCTGCTGGATGACGAATCTTTCGAGCGGACGCTGGCCCCGGTGCTGCTGGAAGGAGCGGAGGTAACGACGGGGAGTTACCAGCCCCTCGATGCGCAGATAGACAACCCTTTCGTCGTCCACCAGTGGTGCGCCGATCTGGCCGCGGCGGCACGGATGGAGGATCCGGTCCGCTCGATCGTGGGCCGCAACTGCGCCCTGCGCCGCCAGGTTCTCGACGCCGTCGGCGGCTTTGAGCCCCCGTTGAGGACCGGAACCGACTATTACATGGGCAAGATGCTGGCAGCCAGTGGGTATCGCATCCGCTACCGGCGCGACAGTGAGGTCAGGACCCGCTATCCAACCCGCCTGCGTTCCTACTGGCGCAAACAGTCCCGCTGGGTGCGCAACCTGGTGCTGCACGGCCCGGCCTTTGCGGCCTACGAGGAGGTGTGGATGGCGCTGCGGACGTCGTTGGTGGGGCTGACGATGCTCTTGCTGCCGCTCGTTGCCCTCGCGGCCGGCCCGCTCGTCCTGGTCGCCTGGGGGCTGTTGTTCGGCCACTCCTTCCTGTCCAAGCTGCGCTATGCGGGCCTGGCGCGGCTGTACAGGGGGGCGCGCGTGTCGGCGCGGCAGCTCCTGCTCACGCCCGCGTACATGATCGCCGATTTTGTCGCCTGGGCGCTGCCCCTGTTCGACCTGGCGGCACGGCGAGACCGGTGGTAGGATAACGGGCCAGGGAAAACAATGGCAATTGCTCTCGTCACCAAGCCCGACCAGCACATGACTGGCCTGCTACGCTATGCGCTGAGCATCTATGAACCGCTGCGAGCGCGCCGGGTCGAGATCGACCTGGTTCACCCCCGCTCGCCGGCGCCGGAAGCGGTGGCGCGAGTAGGGCGAGCGGTGGGCCTCGATACGACGGCCTTCTTTCACTCCTACCCGGTCGCGGTGCGGCTGGGCGGCGCTTCGCTCTGCCACCTGGCGAGCCAGACGCTGGCGACGCTGCTGCTCTTTCAGCGGCTGCCGCCCACAGTCGTGACGGTCCACGACATCATCCCCTACCTGGTGCGGGACGACCCCCGCTTTTGCACCTACCGCCACTTGGGGGACTGCTTCTTTGACCGCCTGGCGCTGGCAGGGCTGCGGCGGGCAAAGCGGCTGATCGCCATTTCGGAATATACAAAACGGTGTATCATATCCGTCTTGGATTATCCGGCCGAGCGGATCCACGTTGTCTACCGAGCGGTGGACACAGAGGCCTTCAGGCCATCGCCGGTGCCCGCGGCATTCCGGCAGCGGTACGGACTGGAGGCGGACTGCCAGTACGTCCTCTACGTCGGCTCCGAGGATCCACGCAAGAACGTGGACGGGCTGGTGCAAGCCCTGGCCCTGCTGCGGCAGCAGTTGCCAGCGGTGCAACTGCTCAAGGTCGGCGCAGCCCACTTTGCCGCCGAGCGGGCCCGGCTGCTCGAGCTGGTGACGGATTTGGGATTGGAGGGCGAGGTCCGCTTTTTCGACCACGTCCCCGACGAGGAGCTGGCGCTCTGGTACAATGCGGCGGACGTGTTCGTGCTGCCCTCCTTTTACGAGGGCTTTGGGCTGCCGGCCCTGGAGGCGATGGCCTGCGGCACGCCGGTGATCGCCGCCAACCGGGCCTCGCTGCCGGAGGTGGTGGGCCCGGGCGGCGTGCTGGTCGATCCAGACGATGTGGAGGTATTGGCGGAGAGGATGACAGAGCTGTTGGCGGACCCGGAGCAGCGGGCGGCGGCATCGCGGGCGGCGCTGCGGCAGGCAGCGCGCTTTTCCATTGAGCGGCAGGCGCGGGAGACGATGGCAGTCTATCAAGAGGTTGCAACAAGATGATCCAGGGATCATCACCAAAGTGTGTACTACAAACATTTTCCAAGAATTGGATGACTCGGTGAAGGGAACAGCTTGATGGCTGCGATCTGGAAACGGGTGCAAGGCTTCTGGGATCGGGACGCCCTGCGGGTCCTGGCAGGCAACCTGGCGCTGCACGTCCTGGTGCAGGCCGTCGCCATGCTGTTCATGCCCCTGCCCTACTATTCCCGCCTCAGCCTGCACGACGGAAATACCTATTATCGCATCGCCGAGAACCTGTGGGCGCCGCAACCGGTTGCACTGGCTGGATACCAACGACGGATTCTACCCGTCCTGTTGGGCCGTTTTCTCATTCCCTGGAATATGGAATGGTCGTTCCTGGTAGCGGGGATCGTGGCGGCATCCTTGTCGGCAGTTTATTTTTTCAAGATCGCCCGGCGCTACACCGCCCATCCCGGCCGCCTGACGCTGATCTATAGCGTGCTGCCGTGGCTTTTCTTTGCCGCCCATCATGCGCTGGCCGAACCGTTTCTGATGTTGACCCTGCTGGCAGGTATCTATTACTTTCTTCAGGAACGAGATGGAGCTTGCACAGTCGCCTTTGCCCTGGCCTTGCTCGCAAAGGAAGTAGCGATCTTTCCGGCTTTGGCGATGGGGTTGCTCATGCTCTACCGGCGAGGCTGGCAAAAGGCGTTGTTATTCAGCACAATGTTGGTTCCCTTCTTGGGCTTCTGTCTCGTATATGGCCTGCGTTGGGGAGACTGTACGTGGTGCCTGAGCATGGAGGGAGGGCCCTCGGCTGAGGGGTTGTTTGACTTTCGCTCTGGCCTTTACTGGATTGTCCATACCCTGATTTATAGCACGCCGAGACCATCGTCGGCAAACCCAACAGTGGCGCGCCTGTACGACGTTGGGAACCAGGCCTGGAACGTCATCATATTGGTTTCTACAGCGGTAGGAGCCTATCTACTCTGGCGTCGCGGACCGCGGGAGCTGGCTTTTTTGAACACTGTCTCTCTTGTTCCTCTATGGTTCTTTGGAGAGGCGCAGTACAACCTGAGTTCCAGCACGGGGCGGCAGTTCCTCATCGTGTCGTTGGTGATCCTGGCGTACGACCGGTGGGCCAGTAGGCGCCAGTGGTACTGGCGGGCCGGGTATTGGGCGGTCGCCCTGGCCATGGTGGCGACCGGCGTTTTGTGGACCTTTTTGTATGCCAAGTTCTTTCTCTTCTACAAGCTCTTTGAGTAGCAGCCAGCGGGACTGGGAGCCGGTCCACCTGATTGCTGAGGGGATTGGCCCGCACAGCGGCATCTCCCGCTACGCCGGGGAGCTGTACAGGCGGCTGCAGCAGCAGGCGGACGTGCGGCTCTGTTCCTTCCGGCCGCCGCCGCTGGCCGGTCGATTCACCTTCCTGGAGCATTTGCCGCTGGGCGTGGCGCCGGACTCCGGGCGAGGAGTTTACCACTTTACGCGCATCATGGGCTGCGCGCTGATGCTGTGGCGGCCAGTCAGGCCGGCAGTGGCGACGGTGCACGACCTGGGGCCGCTGGTCTGGCCGCCGGAAGCCGCCAAGAGCCCTCTCCTAGACCGCGCCCTCTTCCGTCTTTCATTAGAGGGGCTGAAGCGGATGGACCGCCTGATTGCCGTCTCCGAGGCGACAGCCCAGTCGATGGAAGAGCAACTGGCAATACCCCGCGCGCGCATCGACGTCGTCCCGGAAGGGGTCGATCCCGATCGCTTCCAGCGCGTGCCGCAGGATGGGACGCTGCTGGCAGAGCGGTACGGTTTGCCAGATTGGCCGGATGGATCGACCCTGCTCCACGTCGGGGGTGAGGCGCCGCGCAAGAACCTGGCCGTCCTGCTGCAAGCGCTGACGCTGCTGAAAAGGGATGGCCTCCCGGCACGCCTGGTCAAGGTGGGCGGAAGCCAGCTGGATCATCACCGACAGTTTGTCGCGGACATCGTCCGCCTGGGCCTGGAGGCGGACGTCGTGCTGGTAGGCCCGGTCCCCGACAATGACCTGCCCCTCTTTTACAGCGCTGCTGATGTCCTACTGCTCCCGTCCTATGTGGAGGGGTTCGGCCTGCCGGTGCTGGAGGCCATGGCCTGTGGGACGCCGGTGGTCTGCTCGACCGCCGGGTCGCTGCCCGAGGTGGCAGGGGACGCGGCGCTGCTGGTCCCGCCGGACGATGCCGCTGGCCTTGCCGACGCCATCGCCACAGTCTTGCAGCAAGCCGACGTGCGGCAGCGGTTGGCGGAAAAGGGGCTGGCCCGGTGCCGCCAGTTTTCCTGGCAGCGAACCGCTGCGGAAACGATGGCCGTATATCAAAAGTTGCCAGGTGTGGTATAATAAAGATTATGCTTTCACAATTTGCCCGTACAATAGCGCACTATAAAGCCCGATCGTATCTTCTCAATACATTGGGGGTTGGGGGTTCGCGGGCGGCTTCGCCGCCCGCGAACCCCCAAATTTCCCCCCGTTCTTTGAGAAGATACGCCCGAGCGATCAACCCGGCCCGCCGCCGGATGGCCTGGTTCGACCGGCTCTGCAACCGGGCGGCGACCTTGTCCCATGAGGAACAGTCAAATGCATAAAGAAACGGACGGGCCGCCAGTGACCATCATCAAGCCCTCCCGCGGCTGGATATCGCTGCGGTTGGGCGAGCTGTGGGAGTACCGCGACCTACTCTATTTCTTTACCTGGCGCGACGTCAAGGTGCGCTACAAGCAGACCGTGCTGGGGGCGGCCTGGGCGATCATCCAGCCCTTTTTTACCATGGTCGTCTTTAGCATCTTTTTCGGCCAGCTGGCGGGCATCTCGTCCGACGGCGTCCCCTACCCCGTTTTCGCCTACGCTGCCCTGGTGCCGTGGACCTATTTCGCCAACGCCCTCACCCAGGCCGGCAACAGCCTGGTGCAGCACGAGCGCATCATCACCAAGGTCTATTTTCCCCGCCTGCTGCTGCCTATATCCTCGGTAATTGGGGGGCTGATCGATTTCGCCATCGCTTTCGTCGTGCTGCTGGGGATGATGCTCGTCTATGGCATCCTGCCCACGGCGGCGGTATGGACGCTGCCGCTCTTTTTCCTCCTCGCCGTGCTGACGGCGCTGGGCGTGGGGCTGTGGCTGGCGGCGCTGAACGTCGAGTACCGCGACGTGCGCTATGCGATCCCCTTCCTGATCCAGTTCTGGATGTTTGCCACGCCGATCGCCTATCCCAGCAGCCTGGTGCCGGAGCGGTGGCGCGCGCTGTACGGCCTGAACCCGATGGCGGGGGTGATCGAGGGTTTCCGCTGGGCGCTGCTGGGCCAGACCGACCCGCCGGGGCCGCTGCTCGCCGTCTCGGCGGCGATGGTGGTCGTGCTGCTGCTCAGCGGCCTCTTTTACTTCCGGCGGATGGAAAAGACCTTCGCCGATGTGGTATAATGTGGTATGGAGTCGAAAGGGATACTGGCCGTGAGGGATCGCCCGCGCCAGCGGCGAGTCGCCCATCAAAGAGATCTTGAGCGCGAAGCGGATCGCCTGGCGACGGTAGCGGCGGCGTTGGGAGTGCAGCAGGTGGTGCTCTTTGGCTCTGCAGTGGATGGGGAGCCGGGTCTGAGCAGCGACTTGGACTTGCTCATTGTCTGGGATACGCCGTTGGATTTTCTCGAACGAACAGTGGCGCTATATCGCCATCTGGCCCCTCGGGTACCTGTTGATTTGCTGGTATACACCCCCGAGGAGATGGGGGTGATGGAGAAGCGGCCCTTTGTCCGGGCGGCCCTGGAGCGCGGGAGGGTGTTGTATGAGGCCTGATGCGGTTGTTCAGGGGAGGCGGTGGCTGGAGCAGGCAGAGGCCGACCGGCGTGGCGCCCAGTTGCTCTTTGATGGGGCCAGTTATCACCTGGCATGTTTTATCGCCCAGCAGGTGGCCGAAAAGGCGCTGAAAGCGTTCATCCTGCCAGACAACATTCCAGCCCAGGTCTATACCCGCAACGCGGCGGAGGAGACGCTGCGGATAGCGGATCAAGCGCTGGCCTTGGTGAGAAAAAAGTTTCCGCGGGGGTAAGGGGACTGGGATGCTCGGACCATTGGCCGTCTGTCAACCGGAGGAGCGGGAAACAATCCTTCGCCTGTTACAACAGGCTTTGAGCAATCGACCGGGGATTCTGTTTGCCTATGTTCATGGCTCTTTTCTGGCGGATCGTCCCTTTCACGATATTGATCTGGCGCTCTATTTGGATCAGGTAGGAGAGAGCTCGCCTCATTCCGTGACAGAGTTGGCATCTCTGTTAGAAAAGTTGCTGCTGGAACAGATGGGGTTGCATATATCAATTGATGTACGGGTGATCAATCGGGCGCCATTGGGGTTCTGTTACCGGGTGTTTCAAGGCAGATTGCTGTTCAGTCGAGACGAGGCCTTGCGAACAAGCTGGGTAGAACGCGTCGCAAGTCGCTACCTGGATCTGCTTCCAATGCGGCGACAGGCCTTGAAGGAGGCGATGACAACATGGACCTAAACGTAGACTTGATTCAGGACCGTTTCTATGACATTCGGCAATCTTTAGAGAGACTAGTACCTTCCCAACATGGTTTTGACAAACTCTCTTCCTGCGGTAAACTAAAGGCAAACTTGCCTTTACAGGAGGAGAGCAATGCCCAAA
>JAFGEI010000121.1 GCA_016931695.1 Anaerolineae bacterium
AGCCCTAGATGATCTCGGAATTTCTGCCACGAATTAACACGAATTTCACGAATTTTCTACTTTTTTCGTGTTAATTCGTGTAATTCGTGGCTGATTTTTAACGCTCCCCCAAGTTTTGCATACGCCCGTTTCATCCCTCATCGGTGGGGCGTCGGCAATTGACCCGCGTCCCGTCGGCCAGGCGTAGTTTTCCCCTATAGCAATCAGTGGACAGTCGCCGCGGTTCCGTGCGACGCCCGCCGCTCCCGCGTCCAGCAAGCGGCCTCGATTTGAGTTATAGTCAGTCAACGTAACCGCTCAATTTGGAGGGCCGCCATGTCGCACAAACCGATCTTTTTGATCCCGCTCTTTTCGCTGGCTGCAGTTGCCGTCTTTCTGGCTTTTGGCCTGATCGCCGGCAAGCAGCCGTGGAACGTCGATCGCCCCATCGACGACCAGCCGCCGACCGTCCAGGTCTCGACCCAATGGACCGGCAGCCACCCCGTCGCCTACCTGGAGTTCGACCGCCCGATGGACCGCCGGAGCGTCGTCGACGCCCTCGAGGTGGAACCCGCCCTGGCGCTCGACACGCGCTGGGAAGGAGAGCGGCTGCGCATCGAGCCGCGCATGCCGCTGCCTGCCGCTTCCCGCTACCGGTTCACGCTGCGCGGGACGGCGGCTGGTGCCGACGGCGTGCCGTTGGCCAAGCGGTTCCGCTGGGAGTATCGCCTGGACGACCCCATATCCGACCTTACCCCTCCCTTCCGCTACCGGAATCACAGCACGCCGCTCGCGCTCTATTTCAGCGACCCGATGGACCCGGCCAGCGTCGAGCAGTCGCTGCACGTCGAGCCGCCTGTCCACGGCGAATGGCGCTGGGCCGAGGGGAACCGGCTGGCCTTGTTCACCCCTGCCTTCCCCCTGCCCAGCGATACTGGCTATACCGTCTACTTTTCCGCTTCCCTGCAAGACGCTGCCGGCTGCGTCTTTCCTCCCCCAGCCTCGTTCCAGTTCGTCACCCCCGCCGCGATCTTGTCCGTCGGTCCGCAGGGGGATGCCGTTCACCTCTCGGCGGTGGTCGATATCCTCTTTGACCGCGTGATGAACCCCCAGGCGACCGAGGCGGCGGTGCGGGTCACCCCCGAGCTGCCGGGCCGTTTCGTCTGGCAGGGCTCGCGGCTGATCTTTGAGCCTGACGCCGGCCTCGCCCCCGCGACGGCGTACCAGGTCACAGTCTCCCCGCAGGCCCTGGACCGCGCGGGGAATCCGGTCCTGCGCCAGCCCTACACGTGGACTTTTCACACTCCTGCGTTGCCGGATGCGGCGGCGGAGGGAACGGAAGCGGGCGTGTCGCCGTGCGAGGCAGCGGCCGGCATGGGGCCGCAGTACGACATCGCCGTGCGGCCGCTCCTGCCGCACGACCTGGTGAGCGGTGACCAACTGCGGGTTTCGGCCATCGTCCATAACCACAGCGTCTGCACCCGCCGCATTTACGTCGCCCTGGCGAGCGACCTGCTGGCCGTGGAGGGCGTGATCACCCACACCGTCATCCTCGCTGCGGGCCAGCAGCGCGCGGTCTACTGGACCGTGCGGGCGGAGCAGGGCGGCGCGGCGGACGTCGTCGTCCGCGCCGTCTCGGGGGTGGACCGGGACGTCGTTCGTTCGCCGCTGGCGGTTCATGCGCCGGACGGAGGCCAACCGGCACCGGCCGGCGGCTGGATCGTCGAGCGCCTGTACGTCGACGTCGAGACCGGGCGCGCTGAGGGGATCGTGCCGCAGGGCCAGCTGGTCAAGGTGCAGCTGACGGTCGACGCGCCCGCCGCTGCTTCCGGCGTCGTGGTCGAGGATCGCCTGCCCGCCGGACTCGTCGCCTTGAATCCAGAAGGTACCGCCTCCGCACGCTACCAGGTGCAGGAGGGCCGGGTCAGGTTCCTGGTCCCCGAGATGGCGCCCGGGCCGCAGACATTGACCTACTTTGCCCTGGCGGCGTACAGCGGGCAGTTTGCCGCCCCGCCGGCAGTGGTGCGGTCGGCGGCGGACGAGGCACGGGTCTGGGGCCGTTCGGCCAGCGGCGAGCTGGCGGTCGAGGCCAGCGGGCGGGCGGCCTCAGCTAAGCCGCTGCCCGGCGGCGGCGGGGACTGGGGCTATGACATGTTGAGCTCCTGCGTCGGCGGCACGGACATTCCCAACGACGAGGCGTACGACGCGGTCTTTTTTGAGAACTATGGCGTCAACCCCTTTGTCGACACTGACGAGGACAACCTTTCCACCTTTGCCGTCGACGTCGATACCGGCTCCTATACGATTATGCGTTATTATGTCAACGATGGGTACCTGCCGCCGAACGAATCGGTCCGCGTGGAGGAATATGTCAACTACTTTGAGCAGGGCTATGATTCCCCGCCCGTCGACGCTGGCGCCTTTGCCGTCCACCTCGAGGGCGCGCCCTCCCTCTTTGGCGGCGAGCCGCACTACCTGCTGCGGGTTGGGCTGCAGGGCTATGTCCCGCAGGAAGCGGAACGCTCGGACGTGGTGCTCACCTTTGTCATCGACGTCTCCGGTTCGATGAACCGGCAGGATCGCCTGGAGCTGGTCAAGGAGGCGCTCGAATTGCTGCTGGCGGAGCTGCGGCCCAGCGACCGGATCGGGATCGCCGTCTATGGCTCGCGGGGCTATACCCTTCTGCCCCACACCCCCGTCGCCGAGGCGGAAGAGATCCAGGCCGCGATCCGCCGCCTGGTGCCCGAGGGTTCGACCAATGCCGAGGAGGGGCTGTTGATCGGCTACCAGATGGCGGCAGCGGCGTTCGACCCCGCGGCGATCAACCGCGTCATCCTCTGCTCCGACGGCGTCGCCAACGTGGGGGACACCGGCGCCGACTCGATCTGGGAGCAGATCGGCGGCTACGCGGAGCAGGGCATCTACCTGACGACGGTGGGCTTTGGCATGGGCAACTATAACGACGTGTTGATGGAACAGCTGGCTGACCAGGGCGACGGCTTTTACGCCTACGTCGACACCCTGCTCGAGGCCGAGCGGCTCTTTGTCTACGAACTGCCTTCCACGCTGCAGGTCATTGCCCGCGACGCGCGGGTGCAGGTCGAGTTCAACCCGGCCGTGGTGCGCAGCTACCGTCTCGTCGGCTACGAGAACCGGGACGTGGCCGACGAGGATTTCCGCGACGACGCGGTGGACGGGGGCGAGATCGGGCTGGCCCACAGCGTCACCGCCCTCTACGAGATCAAGTTCTGGGAGGGGGCCGCGGCGAGCGACCTGGCGCTGACCGTCTACGTCCGCTACACCGACCCCGCCAGCGGCGGGGTGGTGGAGGTGAGCCGCTCGATCACCTGGGCCGAGTTTGCCCCGACGTTCGAAGAGGCCTCGCTGCGCTTCCAGATGGCGGCGGTCGTCGCCGAGTACGCCGAGGTGCTGCGCGGGAGCTATTGGGCTCGCGGCTCGAGCCTGGAGGCGGTGCTGGGCCAGGCCGCTCGCCTGGCGCCCCACCTGTCCGACGACCGGGACGTGGTCGAGTTCGTGGCCCTGCTGGAGCGGGCGGTCGAGATCAGCCAGCGCGAGGAAGACGGCGACTAGACGGGCTATCGTCGCGGGATCTTGCCCTCGGCCTGGCGTTGTTCGACGACCTTGGCCAACAAGTCGTCTGGCGCCAGGCCATAGTGGTCGAACTCGAGCGTAAAGTTACCGCGTCCCTGGGTCATGCTGCGCAAGCTGGTCGCATAGCCAAAGGTCTCGCTCAGCGGAATCTCGCCGCTCACGCTGCGCAGGTTGCCCCGCACGCGCACCGCCTGGACGACCCCGCGCCGCCGGCCGATGTCGGCCACGACCGCCCCCAGGTACTCCTCGGCCACGCTGACGTCGATCGCCATGACCGGCTCCAGCAGCGCGGGGCGGGCCTGGCGCACGCCCTGGCGCACCGCCATCGAACCAGCGATCTGGAAATCCATCGCCGCCGAGTCGACCTCGTGAAACCGGCCGCCCAACAGCGTCACCCGCACATCGGTGAGTGGGTAGCCGGCCGTTATCCCCTTCTCCAGCGCCTCGCGGATCCCCATCTCTGCCGGCCGCACGAAATCTTGCGGAAATTCGGCCGGGGCGGACTGGTTCTCGAACTGCACGCCGCTGCCCCGCGCCAGCGGCTCCAGGCGCAGCTCGACCTGGGCAAAGTGACCCCGCCCGCCGCTCTGCTTCTTGTAGCTGCCGACCGTTTCGACCGTTCGCCGCACCGTCTCGCGGTAGGCGACCTGGGGCTGGCTGACCCGGGGGACAAAGTCGAATTCGCTGCGCAGCCGGTCGATGGCAATTTCTAGGTGCAGTTCGCCCATTCCCGCCAGCACGTACTCGCCGGTTTCCGGGTCAAAGCGGCTGACCAGCGTCGGGTCCTCGTCGCACAGCCGCGTCACGGCCTGGCGCAGCTTGTCCTGCTCCCCCTCGGAGGCCGGCGCCAGCGCGACCATGATGACCGGCTCGGGAAAGTGGAAGGTTTCCAGCATGATCGGGTGATCGGGATCGCAGAGCGTATCGCCGGTGGTGGCGGATTTGACGCCCACCAGGGCGACGACGTCGCTGGCGGCCATGTGGTCGACCTGCTCGCGCTGGCTGCCGTGCATGCGGTAGATGCGCCCCACTCGCTCCCGGACGTCAGCTCGCGGGTTGTAGAGCGTCTCACCGACCTGCAGGCGGCCGGAAAAGACGCGCACCCAGGTCAGGTGGCCCACGTGGGGGTCGGTGACGATTTTGAACGCCGCCGCGCAGAGGGGAGCGGCCGGGTCGTCGGGCCGCTCGATCACCTCTTGCGCCTCGCCGGGGACGAGGCCCAGCACCGGCGGCATGTCGACCGGCGACGGCAGGTAGGCGACGATCCCGTCGAGCAGCGGCTGCACGCCGATGCGGTTGCGCGAGGCGCCGCACAGCACCGGTACCAGCCGGCCGTCGATGGTGGCCTGGCGCAGCGCAGCCTGGATCCCGGCTGCCTCCGGCTCGACGCCCTCCAGCCGCTGCTCCAGCAACGCGTCGTCCGTCTCGCAGATGGCGTCCAGCAGCGACTGCCGCGCCGCAGCAACCTGGGCCTGCATCCCGGCGGGGACGGCCGCCGGGGTCGGGTCGTCGGCCCCCTCCTGCCAGACGAGCGCTTGTTGGGTGAGCAGGTCGACCACGCCGTTGAACGTCCCCTCGCGCCCGATGGGAAGCTGCAGCGGGATCGCGTGGGGGGTGAGGTGCTCGCGGGCCTCGGCCAGCACCCGCTCAAAGTCGGCGCCGAGACGATCGAGCTTGTTGATGAACAGCAGGCGCGGCAGGTGTTCGCGCTGGGCGTGCATCCACACCGTCTCGGTCTGCGGCTCCACGCCGCCGACGCCGCACAACAGCACCACGGCGCCGTCGATGACGCGGATGGAGCGCACGACCTCGGCGGTAAAGTCGATGTGGCCCGGCGTGTCGATCAGGTTGATGCGGTGGCCCTGCCAGTGACAGGCGGTGGCAGCCGAGGTGATGGTGATGCCCCGCTCCCGCTCCTGCTCCATCCAATCCAGTTGGGTGCTGCCCTCGTCGACACTGCCGACGCGGTGGATCCGTCCCGTGTAGTAGAGGATCGCCTCCGACGTCGTCGTCTTGCCGGCGTCGACGTGGGCAAAAATGCCAATGATCCGTACTTTTTCGATTGCTGTATCTTTTTTCATCTTTAAAAATCAGGTCACGCTGGTAGCGTGACTTTGGCCGAGCCGTTGCCTTTATTCTAGGGATTTCGTGGCAGGTACATGGTAGCCCTGCCGTATTCACGGGCGGTAGGGGCGACCGACCGGTCGCCCCTACCGCTTGTGCTCCACAAAACAGACCCGCCTCGAAATCCTATTCTACCATGCCACTTGAGATGTGACCAATCGCCGCTATAATAACTTCCCACAGGAGGAACGATGAACCTGATCTGCGAGCAATGTGAGACCGTCTATCCTTTCAACCCCACGCGCGCCCGCTGCGACTGCGGCGGGCCCTGTCGCGTTGCCGGGGCGCCGGCCTTTGACCCACAGCGGGTGGAGCGGGAGGAGCTCTCCCTCTGGCGCTACCAGCATGCTTTTCCCCTGCCAGGCGGGAGCGGCCGGGTGACGTTGGGCGCCGGGATGACGCCGCTGGTGGCGGCTGAATGGGCTGGCCGGCCGCTGTTGCTCAAGTGCGAATACCTGAATCCCACCGGCTCATTCAAAGACCGGGGGACGGCAGTGCTGGTGACGGCGCTGGCGGCGGCAGGCGTCGAGCGTGTGGTCGAGGATTCGTCCGGTAACGCCGGGTCGAGCCTGGCGGCCTACGCTGCGCGGGCTGGCATCTGGGCCAGCGTCTATGTCCCCGCCCACGCTTCGCCGGTCAAGCAGGCGCAGATCGCCGCCTACGGCGCCGGGCTGGTGCGGGTGCCCGGCCCGCGCACCGAGGCAGCGCGGGCGGTGTTGGCCGCGGCAGACGCGGGCGCGGTATATGCCAGCCACGTCTACCACCCCCTGGTCCATCACGGGATCAAGACCATCGCCTTTGAATTGTACGAACAGTGGCGCCGCGCGGGTCTCGATGACGGCGGTCCCGCTGCCATTTTCCTCCCCCTCGGGCACGGCTCGCTGCTGCTGGGCCTGGTTCAGGGCCTGGCCGAGCTGCAGGCCGCCGACTGCATCGGCCGCATGCCGCGCATCTATGGCGCGCAGGCGTCGGCCTGTGCGCCGCTGGCGTCGGCCTGGCAGCAAGGGAGCAGCCAGCCCGTGCCGGTGGAGGAAGGGGAGACAATCGCCGAAGGGGTGCGCATCGCCGCGCCGGTGCGGGGCCGGGCGGTCCTCGCCGCGGTGCGCCGCTGCGGCGGGGCGATCCTCGCTGTGGCGGAGGCCAGGACCCGGGCGGCGCAGCGGCGCCTGGCTCACATGGGGTTCTACGTCGAGCCGACCTCCGCCGTCGCGGTGGCGGCGCTGGACGAAATGCGCGATCGGCTTGCCGGGACGGCAGTGGTGATCCTCACCGGCAGCGGCTTCAAGAGTCCCGCCAGCGGGTGACGCCCTGGCCGGCCGCAATTTCCTATTGTATCTCCCCGCAGTCGTACAACTGTACCTGCTCGCCGCGCCCGCCCCGGTTGGCCTGCCAGGCTGTGGGCGGCACGGCGGTGCACTGGCCGGTCACCCAGCGCACCAGGTCCCGCTGCTGCCCGTCTGCCGCGGACAGCAGAAAGAAGCGCACCTCGCCCGCGGCGACCCGCCCGGCCATCTCTTCGACGGTCAGGATGGGGTCGCCGCCGGAAAAGCCGCCCAGCGCCATGACCGGCTCGCCCGTCGCCAGGATGAGCGGGGCGGCGCTGCGCGCGTTGAGGGTGGCAGCCAGGTAGACGGCGTCCCCCTGGTTGGCCAGCAAATAGTCGACCCACGCGCCCGCTTCCAGCTCGTTGCCGTCGCGCGGCGCCTGCAGCAGGTCGGGGCCGGCGTAGGGCAGCCCGGCGTGCCCGCCGTACAGCACCGGGATCAGGCTCCAGGTCAGCATGGGCACGAGCAGCGTCAGCGTGCCCGCGGCGGCCAGGAGGCGCGGCCACGAGCGCTGCCGCCAGGCAGGGACCAGCCGGGCGGCGGCCAGTCCCAGCGCCGCCAGCCCGCATCCGCCGGCCACGAGGGGGGTCAGCCAGCGGCTCCAGGCGGGGAATTCGGCCAGGATGCCCGCCGCCACCGCCGCGCTGCCGACCAGCGACAGCGGCAGCAGCCAGCCCCGCCATCCGGGCCGCCGGTAATCGTCCCACATTGCCACCACCCCCGCCGCGACCAGGGCGGCGATGGCCGGGGCCATCATCTCCAGGTAGTAGCGGTGGAACAGGTTGGCCACGCTGAAAAAAACGATCATCGGCAGCAGCCACACCGCCCACAGCAGCAGCGACTGCTGGCGGCGCTGGAGGGGAAAGCGGAGCGGGGTTTGCCAGGCGGCGGCCACCAGCCCCAGCCCGGCCAGCGGCAGCAGCCAGCTGATCTGGCCGGCCAATTGGCGATTGAACAGCCGCAGCAGGCCCGGCTCGCCGGTCTCGTCGGACAGCGCGCCGTTTCCGCCGCGCGCTGCGCCGGCGGCTGGTTGGCCGGGCTGCGGGGGCAGCGGCTGGCCGCCGGCGGGCGGCCGCTGCCGCGGAGGTTGGCCGGGCAGAGGTTGCATCGGCGCTTGTCCAGGTGGATTGTTGGGCGCCGCCGGCAGTTGGCCCGCCGGCGGCCCTGCCGGCGCGGCGGGGACGTTCCGGCCGGCGGGCTGCCCGCCGCTCCCCGTCAGCGCCCGCAGCCCGCCGGGCAGCAGGCGCGAGAGGCCGTTGTGGCCGACGATCAGCTCCATGACCGTGTTGTCCTTGCTGCTGCCGACGTAGGGCCGCTCCTCCGGCGGCGTCAGGTCGACCGCCGCGACCCACGAAAGGGAGATGCCGAGTAGGATCGCCGTCGCCAGCGCCAGGTGGAGCAGCCGCTTCCACCACGGGATGGGAGAGGCGAGGAGGTAGAGCAGGTAGAAGGCGGGCAGCACCAAAAAGGCCTGCAGCATCTTGATGTTGAATCCCAGCCCCACCAGCGCGGCGCAGAGCAGCAGCCAGCGCAGGCGCCCCGTCTCGACGGCGCGCAGCACCGCCCACGCCGCCAGCAGCACGACCAGCACCAGCAAGCTGTCCATGGTATTGTTGCGGTTGGCGGCGACGCTGATCGGGGTGACGGCCAATACCAGCGCGGCGATTAGGCCGGCCGTGGGGCCAAAGACGCGCCGCGCCAGGTGGTAGAGCAGCCAGACGCTGAGCACGCCCGCCAGCGCCTGGGGCAGCAGCAGGCTCGTGCCGCTAAAACCGAACAGGGCGGCGCTCGCCGCCTGCACCCACAGCCCCAGCGGGGGCTTGTCGACGGTGACAAAGCCACCGGGGTCGAAAGAGTTGAAGAAAAAGTTGTGCCAGCTCGTCAGCATGCTCTTGACCGCAGCGGCATAGTAGAGATTGGCGTACCCCTCCTGCTCCAGGCGGAAAAAGTGGAGAAAGAGCGCCAGCAAGAGGATGCCGACCAGGGCGACCCGCTGCCAGGTCTGCACCGTCGTCCGTGAACGGTCCACGGCTTGTGTCCGATAGGGCAATCCGGCGGTTGCTTCCATTGCTTCCTCCAGGTTGATCTCTGGTCGTAACGACTCGGTCGCCCTCATTATCGGTTGTTCTGACTATCGGGATGTTGCGCGGATGTAAGAAGGGTGTAAAAGAGGCAATGTTTTTTACCGTCACGAATCCGTTTCTAACACGTCCTCTGGGAGCGGGCCAAAAACCTCTTCGATCTTGTCCGGTGCATAGAGTTCCAGCATACACTGCCACCAGTTCAGGCCGTCCGTCTTTTGATGGTGCCACCACTCGATGTCGGGCCAATAGTAGCGCCAGCGGTAGAGGGCGGATACCCGCTCCCAGCCGTAATCGGCGGCCAGGGCCGTAAAGTCGACGAAATAACCCGGCGGCACCTGGGCCAGCAGCTGCCCGCCCTGCACCGCGGCCGTCCCGCCCTCCTCGCGGGCCTTGAGGTCCCACGGCGCGACGCGCAGCGGTTCGCCCATGCTGCCGTCCTGTTCGGTCGCCTCGATCATCACCCGCCAGTAGGTCTCGTTGCCCACGTCCTCGCGGATCAGGTGGACGATCTGGTCGTCCTGGTCGTAGAAACCCTGGTTGACGTCGATCGCCCGCCCGCAGACGTGCCAGCTCATGCTGGATTGGCCAGGCCGCGGGGTGTGGTCCATCGGCCGCCACGCCGAGCCGACGATGGCAAAATAGTCCCAGCCCGTCTCTTCCAGGACGCGCTGGCGCAGGGCCGCGAAACTGTCGTCGACCCGCTCGCTCAACAGCGCCCGGTCGTCCCCCCCGTTGACGTCCGGCAGGTAGACGAGGGTGTAGGTGTAGACGCCTTCCCCTACCGACGTCGGCTGGACGAACTCGGTGTAGAGGGGACGCTCGAAAGCGGGCGCGGCAGCGCGGGCGCGGACGATTGCGCCGGGGGAGAGGGAAATGGGGCTCCAGGCCGGGTCGCCCAGCAGCGCCTCGGCGCTATAGACCTCCTGGGACAGCCCCCAACCGTAGAGGCTGGAGGCGATCAGGTAAGAGCGCTGGCCCCGCTGGTAGACGGTCACCAGCCCTGCCCCGTCGGGCGCCCAGGTGGGGGAGCAGCCGGAACCGAACAGGTCGAAGGAGGTCAGCCGCAGGACGGTCTCGGTCTCGGTGATCCCGGCGGTGGTGCGCCACTCCAGGTTGCTCACCTGGACCGTCGAGTAGCCGGCGCGGCCGATGGTGTAGGCCAGCTGGCTGCTGTCGGGCGACCAGACCGGGTCGGATTCGTCGCTGTTGGGGCTCTGGGTGACGTTGAATTCTTTCCCCGCCTCTTCTCCCTCGAGAACGTAGAGGAAAACGTCCTGGTTTCCCTGGCGGAAAGACGTATAGGCGATCATTTGCCCGTCCGGGGACCAGGCCGGGCTGTAGTCGGGGGCCGGGTCGGTGGTCAGGCGGCGGACGTCGCGCCCGGTCGCGTCCATGGTGTGGATGTCCAGGTTGCCGTTGCGGTAGGCCTCGAAGGCGATCCGTTCGCCATCGGGCGACCAGGTCGGCCCGCCGTCGAAATGGCTGTCGCGGGTGAGGCGGATCAGCGCCCCGCCTTCCAGGTCGAGCAAGTAGACGTCCCAGTTGTTTCCCCGGTTAGAGGCAAAGGCAAGCATCTCCCCGTCGGGCGACCAGGCCGGGTCGCGGTCCTCGGCCTGATCGCTGGTCAGCCGCACCACCTCGTGCGTGGTCTGGTTGATGGCATAGATGTCCGCGTTGCCGTTCTGGCGCAGGGTGAACGCCACCGCGCCGACGCTGCCATAGGGGGTCGGTGTGGGCAGCGGCGTGGCGGTCGGCAGCGGCGTCGGCGTCACCACGACGGTGAGGAAGGGCGGCCGCGTCTGGAGGGCCAGGCCGCTCTGGTAGAGGGCGATGCTCAGCAGCGCCAGCACGACCAGGTTGGCGACGACCAGCAGCGCGAATGCCCACACGGCGCGGCGGCTGAGCACCAGCGGGCGCGCGGGTCGCTGCGGCCGTGTAGGCGGTTCTGGCAGTTCCCCGTTTCCTGGCGGCAGCGCCTGTTCCAAGACCGTGGGCGGTTCCGGCGCCACGATCTCTTCTGGCTGTGCCGGGGGCCCTGGCGATTCCGGTTGCACCGTCGGCTCCGGGCTCGTCGCATCTGCAGGTGGCGCGCCGGGCGCCTCTGCCCGCTCTGCTGCCGGCTGCGCCCGCCGGCCAAGCCGCGCCTGGAGGCGGCTCAATGCCCGCCGCAGCCGGCCCGCTGGAGGATTTTGTCCTTCGTCCATTGCCATAAGTATACAATGGACGGGGCGGATAGGGAAGCGAGGGGTTGGGGTTGCAATTCGGACAAATTGTGGCACAATAGGGGATTGGAGGTTGGTCTACAGTGAAAAGAAGTGGGATCATTGTCGCTCTGCTCTTGTCGCTGTTTGTTGTTGGATGCAATGCGCAGCGGCTGGACGTCCGCCACGAGGGCGGCGTCGTCCGCATGGTCTACTTTTACTCGACGGACTGCAGCCACTGCCAGACGGTGCAGCAGGAAGTATTGGAGCCGCTGCTGGCACAGTATGGAGAACAGATCGAGATCCGGTGGATCGACATTTATGCCAACGGTCGGCCGGAGAATTACGAACTACTGATTCGAGCCGAGGAACAATTTGGCGTCGCGGCGGCAGAACGGGCCCTGCCGACACTGCTGATTGACGGCGAGATCCTCATCGGCGAGGAAGAGATCACGATCGAGGAAATTACCTGCCTGGTGGAAAACTGTTTCCCCGCCGGCGCCGGTTGGCCGAACATCCCCGGCTTTGACCAGCTTGCAGAGAGCAACCAGCATCCGCCCGGCTCGTCGGATTACGTTGCCAGCATCGATCCAAGCGACCCCTTTGACATCGGGTCGGAGGGGGCCGGTGTCCAATGCCGCGAGGACGGGTGTGAGTATATCAACGAGGTTTGGGCCGCTTATTTCTACGAGCCGGGCTGCCAAAACTGCAGCCGGGCCGAGTACGACATCCGTTACGTGCGGGAGCAGCGCCACGAGTTGATCATCGACGAGTTCAACGTCAACCAGGATGCAGCCCTGGCTTATTGGCTGTTGAAACGCACGGGGCGTGAGCTGGACGAATTTCACACCCCGGCAATCTTTATCGGCACGGATGTCTTGATCGGCCCGGAAGAGATCACCCCGCAAAATATCGAGGCCTTGCTGGAGAAGTATGCCGCGACGGGGACGGAGAGGGTGTGGAAGGATTTCGATCCAGCCAGCGAGATGGACGAGCTCGTCGGGCTTTTGCCCGGCCTGACGGCAATCGCCGGCTTTGGCCTGTTGGACGGGCTCAACCCTTGTGCCTTTGCCACGCTGATCTTTTTGATCGCCTACCTGGCAGCGGGTGAACGCAAAGGGCGGGACATTTTGCTGGTCGGCGGCCTCTTTACCCTGGGCGTCTTTCTCGCCTACCTGGCGGTGGGCCTGGGATTGCACGCCATTTTGGATAACCTGCTGGGCGAGCACCTGGCGGTGCTGGGCCGCTGGGTCTCGGGCTTGACCGCGCTGTTCTGTCTGGTGCTCGCCGTCTACAGCTTTCTCGACTTTTTAAAGGCGCGCCGGGGGCAGATTGAAGACATGAGCTTGAGCCTGCCCGGCTTTCTCAAGAAACGCATCCGCGCTGTCATCCGCGAAGGCCAGAAGGCGCGGGCCTACTTTTTCGCTGCCCTGGTCACCGGCGTCGTCGTCTCGCTGCTCGAATTGGCCTGTACGGGCCAGGTCTATATCCCGATCATCATCTCGCTGGCCAGCATTCCGGGTCTGCGCCTGTTCGCGACCGGCTACCTGGTGATCTATAATCTCTTTTTCGTCCTTCCGCTGGTGGTGGTCTTTGTGCTGACCTATTTTGGAACCTCCTCGCTGCAGTTGGGACGGTTCCTGCAAAAGCGCACGGCGACGATCAAGCTGGGGACGACGCTGTTGTTCGCGGCGCTGGCGATCTGGCTGGGCTGGTCGGTGCTCAATAACACGGGAATTTTGTAGCCGCAGCTTGTTACGACGAGGCTTTTATCTGGTTCATTCGCGTCCCGCCGGCACGTGCCGGGACAACTCACCGGGGAGTTTACATGGAAAACACAACTGTCTGGCATGCCGCGTCTGTCGATGAAACCCTCTCGGTCCTACAGACCGATTTGCAGCAAGGACTCGGCTCGGAAAAAGCCCGCCAGCGACTGGCCGAGTTCAGTCCCAACGAGCTGGCCGAGCGGCCCCGCCCCGGTTTTTGGCACATGCTGCTGGCCCAGTTCAACAACTTTCTCATCATTATCCTCATTGCCTCCGCCCTGCTCTCCCTGGCCCTGAAAGAGTTCGAAGAAGCGGTGGCGATCCTGGCCATCGTCATTCTCAACGCAATTCTTGGCATAGTACAGGAGCGGCGGGCCGAAGAAGCCCTGGCGGCGCTGCAAAAGATGGCCGCTCCGGAGGCCCACGTCTTGCGGGACGGGCACCGGGTCGCGATTCCGGCCCGCGAACTGGTGCCGGGCGACGTCGTCTTTCTCGAAGCCGGCAACTATGTCCCCGCCGACCTGCGCATCGTCGAGAGCGCCAACCTGCGCGCTGACGAAGCTTCGCTCACCGGCGAGTCGATCGCGGTGGAGAAGAAGGCGGACTGCGTCCTGGCGGAGGATACGACGCTGGGCGACCGAGTCAATCTGGCCTTTATGGGCAGCACCATTACCTACGGCCGTGGAGTGGGCGTCGTCGTCTTGACCGGGATGCGCACCCAGATCGGCCTCATCGCCGAGATGATCCAGTCGTACGAAGAAGAGGCCACCCCCCTGCAGCGCCGCCTCGATCAACTGGGCCGCTGGCTCGGTTGGGGGGCGCTGGTCATCTGCGCGCTGGTCTTTATCGTCGCCGTCGTCCGCGACACCGAGATTCGCATAATTCTGCAGCAAGGAACCGCTGCCTACTTTGGCCAGTACGCAGAGATGCTGCGCGAGCTGTTCCTCACCGCGGTCAGCCTGGCCATCGCCGCCGTGCCCGAGGGGCTGCCGGCCGTGGTCACCATCTGCCTGGCCATGGGCATGCAAGAGATGGTCAGGCGGCACGCCCTCATCCGCCGCTTGCCGGCGGTAGAGACGTTGGGCTCGGCGACGGCAATCTGCTCCGACAAGACCGGCACGCTGACCCAAAACGAGATGACCGCCGTCCGTCTCTACGTGGCCAACCTGCGCCTGGACATCTCCGGCGAAGGCTACCAGCCGCAGGGCGCTTTCGACAACTATGGCACCCTGATGGATCCGCAGGACTATCCGGAGGCCCTGGCCCTGCTGACCGGCGGGCTGCTCTGCTCCGACGCCCAGTTGGAAAAGGACGAGGACGGATACCGCATGGTGGGCGATCCGACTGAGGGGGCGCTGGTCGTCGCCGCGGCCAAGGCCGACCTGTGGCGCGAAGAGGTCGAAGCCCGCATGCCGCGGGTGGCAGAGCTTCCCTTCGACTCGGACCGCAAGTGCATGACGACGATCCACACTGTCCCCGAGCAGGGGCCCGTGGGGCGGGCAGGAGAGCGCCGCAGCGATTACGTCGTCTACGTCAAGGGCGCGCCCGACGTGATCCTCGGCCGCTGTCACAGCATCCTGGAGGGCGGCCACGACGTCGAGCTGACCGCCGCCCGGCGGCAGCATGTCGAGAACGTCAACCGGGACCTGGGGCAGGAGGCACTGCGGGTATTGGCCGTCGCCTATCGCATGCTGGACGAACTGCCGGAGAAGCTGGAACCCGAGGAAATTGAGCGGGACCTGACCCTGGTTGGCCTGGTGGCCATGATCGACCCCGCCCGTCCCGAGGTCCGGCCGGCGGTGGAAAAAGCGCGCCACGCCGGCATCCGCACCATGATGGTCACCGGCGACTATCCGGACACGGCGCGGGCCATTGCTAAAGAGATCGGGCTCTTGCGCCCGGAGGGCCAGGTCGTTTCCGGAGCCGAGCTGAACGAGATGTCGGACGAAGAGTTGTCGGCGCGGATCGAGCAGGTGGACGTATTCGCCCGCGTCAGCCCGCGGCACAAGGTGCGCATCATCGAGGCCCTGCGGGCTCACAACCACGTCGTCGCCATGACCGGGGATGGCGTCAACGACGCCCCGGCCCTCAAGCGGGCCGATATCGGTGTGGCGATGGGCATCACCGGCACCGACGTCTCCAAAGAGGTCGCCGACATGGTTCTCACCGACGACAACTATGCCTCCATCGTCGCGGCGATCGAGCGCGGGCGGATCATTTATTCCAACATCCGCAAGTTTGTCTACTACCTGCTCTCCTGCAACATGGCCGAAATCATGATCATCTTTTTGGCCACGCTGGCCGGGCAGCCGCCGCCGCTGACGCCGATCCAGCTGCTGTGGCTCAACCTGCTCACCGACGGCGCGCCGGCGCTGGCCCTCAGCCTGGAGCAGGGCGACCCCGACATCATGGATCGCCCCCCCCGTCCCACCAACGAGCCGATCATCAACCGCGAGATGCTGCGGGGCATTATCGTTCAAACCATCGCCATCACCGTTGCCGTGCTGAGCGCCTATGCGATCGGCTTGCGCTGGGATAACGGCAGCCGCGAGCTGGCGCGGACCATGGCCTTTGTGACCCTCTCGGCCTCCGAGCTGCTGCGGGCCTACACCGCCCGGTCGGAACGGTACCCGCTGTTCAAGCTCGGCGTTTTTAGCAATCGCACCATGCAGTACGCCGTGGGTGCCTCCCTGTTACTGTTGTTGGGCG
Organism: Anaerolineae bacterium; assembly: GCA_016931695.1. GTDB lineage: Bacteria > Chloroflexota > Anaerolineae > B4-G1 > DUEL01 > JAFGEI01. Next base: position 15,801 of record JAFGEI010000121.1, read on the forward strand.
TCGTTTATCTGCCGTTTCTCCAGCCCTTTTTCGACACTGTTCCGCTGGGGCTGAAGGAGTGGGCGGTCGTGGCGCCGCTGTTGTTCATCCCTGCCGTCGTCGCCGAGATCAACAAGGCGATCGACTGCCGGGCGACGTCCCGTTCGGCTGGGTGAGCAATTCGTTGTGGCGCAGATGAACACAAGCGTGCATTCGGGGCCAAACCGGCCAAAATACCCCCTGGAAGCCGTCCAAACCGTTCCAAAAGGGGCCCAGCGGGCGCAGTTTTGCATGAAAGAGCCCAAAAACCTTGACGCGGCCCCTCTTTTCTGATATAATAAACGCGTAATCTCCCAGAAGCCAGTCTTTTTTTCCCATATCTGAGAAATGAATGGCTGGGCTGGGCTTTTTCATAAATATGTTACAATTTGACCTCTCACCGCTGATCGGCGCGCGGCCAGGCGAGCGGCTCGTCTTTTCCTTGTCAGAAGGACCCCACTGGCTGGAAGACGTTCAAGTCGCTTTTCTCCGAGGTCCTGTTACCTTCGTGCGCGTTCAGGGTGGTATTCTGGTAGAAGCACGGCTCGAAACCAGCATCGAGGTCGAATGTGTGCGCTGTCTGGATCGATTTTCGCATGCGGCTGTATTGGAAGTGGAAGAGACAATCGGTCTGGCCGGCCACTCACAGCCAGAAATCGTCTATCACCTCACAGAAGAAGGATGGTTCGATCCCCTCCCCTTGTTTCGCGAACAGGTTTGGGTCGTGTTACCGATGAAGGCGCTTTGTCGCCTGGATTGTAAAGGATATTGTCCGGAGTGTGGCAGTAATTTGAATGTCGAAGCCTGTAGTTGTCGAAAAGAGCAAGTGGACCCCCGTCTGGCATCATTAGCGGCATTCTATGATCGACGGCAAGAGGAGTAAATGCGTATGGGGATACTTGAGGAACTCTTGGAGAGAGCCCAGATTCAAGGGTTCGTGACGACAGATGATATTTTAAAGGTCCTGCCCGAAGCGGAAGAGTCGTTGGATCAGCTGGAAGAGGTCTATATTATGTTACAAGAGATGGGGATTGAGATTTGTGATGGGCAGCCAGATATCAATGCCGAGGACGTGTGCGAAGAGGATATCTCGGACGAAGGATTGTTCGATCTGAGCGTTGTATCGGTGGACGATACGGTGGGGCTGTATCTGAAAGAGATGGCGCGGGTGCCCCTTCTCTCCACCGAAGAAGAGATTGGCCTGGCCAAGGCGGTTGAAAAGGGACGCAAGGCCAAGCGACAACTGGATAACGATGGCTTTGACCCGGTGGAACGCGCCCGCCTGGAGGACTATATCGAAGACGGGCGGTCGGCCCGCGAGCACTTGATCAAGGCCAATACCCGCCTGGTGGTCAGCATCGCCAAAAAGTATATGGGACGCGGCGTCCCTTTTCTCGATCTGATCCAGGAAGGGAACCTGGGACTGATGAAAGCGGTGGAAAAGTTCGATTACCACCGCGGCTACCGCTTTAGCACGTACGCAACCTGGTGGATCCGCCAGACGATTACGCGGGCGATTGCCGACCAGGGGCGCACGATTCGCGTCCCCGTCCACATGTCCGATCGGATCCGCCGCCTCTACAAGACGGCGCGCCAGTTGGAGCAGGAGAACGGTCGCGCTCCGACCCCCGAAGAGATCGCCATCGAGCTGGATATGGAGCCGCGCAAAGTGCAGTGGATGCTCAAGGTCTCCTGGCGCCCGTTGAGCCTCGAACACCCCGTGGGGGAGGATGAGGACAGTGAGCTCGGCGCCTTTATCGAAGACGACGCCATTTGCACGCCCCCCCAGAGCGCTTATCAGAGTCTCTTGGCCGACAAGGTTGAAGAAATCCTCGCCACCCTCAGCCCGCGCGAAGCGCGCATCCTCCGCCTGCGCTTTGGCCTGGTCAATGGCCGCAGTTATACGTTGGAGGAGGTCGGGCAAAAGTTCGGCCTCACCCGCGAGCGCATCCGCCAGATTGAGGGTAAGGCGCTGCGCCGGTTGCGCCATCCCCGCCGCAGCCGGCAGCTACGGGATTATTTGGGCTGAGTGTAACTGTTCAGGCCACCCACCGGGATACCTCTCCCACGGCAGATGGGCAGGAGTACAACTCTGCCCCATCTTTGTACGGAATCGTTACAGCGCCCCACAAAATGCTGCCGCTTTGAAATCCTGCCCGTCCAGCACTGGCATTTCAGGCCGAATTGTGTATAATGGGCCATTGTCGAGCAAATTGGCCAGTTCGGCCGGTTGCACCATCACGTCGGGAGAGTCGGATGGAGATTGTCTGGTATGGCATGAACTGCTTCCGCTTCATGGAGCGGGGGATGGCGGCCGTGGTCACCGATCCCTACAGCCCGGACGTAGGGTTCGAGTTTTCTTGCCCGCGCTCGGACATTGTCACCGTCAGCCGCGATGACGCCGAGTGCAGCTACACCCGCGGTGTCCGGGGGCCCTATCGCGTGCTCAATACGCCCGGGGAATATGAGATCGGTGGGGTCTTTATCACCGGCATCGCCACTTATGCTGACAAGAATCAGGGCAAGTCGTTGGGCCTCAACACGATTTTCCACTTTGACTATGACGGTCTGACGATCTGTCACCTGGGTCACCTGGGCCACGTGCCGACCCAGTCGCAAGTGGAGGCGATCGGCGCGGTGGACGTCCTCCTGGTGCCGGTCAGCGGTAACAGCGGGTTGGCCCCGGCTGCTGCTTCCGACGTGGTCAGCCTGATCGAGCCTTCCATCGTCATCCCTATGCGCTACAAAATTCCCGGCATCAACCTGGCGCTGGGTACGCTTGGCCGCTTTCTCAAGCAGATGGGCGTGGAAAAGGTTGAACCGGTGCCAAGTCTCAAGATCACGCAGCGGGGGCTGCCAGACGAAACGGAAATCGTCGTGCTGGAGCCCCTACACGATTAACCGAGGAGGAGATCATGATTCGTAGGTTATCAGCAGTTGCCCGGCCAGCCGCAGGGGAGCAGGCGGGCAGGTACTTGGGTCGTCGGATCAAGTACGGCTGGCCGGGGCGGTTACGCTGGCCGCTGCTTGTCCTCGCGTTCGGGTTTTTCCTCGCCGCATGTGGCTCGGCCGCGGTGAGCGACCCGCTGAGCAGCGGCCGCCAGCACGTGGAGGCCAGCCGCTGCGTGGGCATCAACGAGTACGAGGCGGCCATTTCCGATCTGCAGACGGCGCTGGTGGAAAGCCCCGGCCGGTTGGAGGCCTATTACTGGCTGTACCTGGCCTATCGCGAATCCGGCGATGCGGAATCCACCGCGCGGACCGCGACCGATTTGGAGCGGGCGGTCGCGGCGGGGGACGGCGATCCCGAGCACTGGTTCTGGCTGTTCAAGGTTTATGGCGAGGAGCAGAACAGCGCCGGCCAGGAGGAGGTTTTGGCCGAGTTGGAAAGGATCGTCCTGGAGGCTCCGGGCAACGCGGCGGGGCATCTCTGGTTGGGCCGGGCTTATTACGAGCTGGGCCGCATCGACGAGGCGCAGCAGGCGTTCGAGGGGGCCGTGGCGATGGATCCCGACCATTACCTGGCCCACTTTTGGCTGGGCCAGATGTATACCGATTTGGGCCAGCTCGAAGCGGCGCTGGCGGAATTCAACATTGTCCTGCAGGCCGATCCGGAAAATGCCGCTGCCTACCACAACCGCGGCGTGATCGCCTACCAGCTCGGAGACCTGGACCAGGCGCTGGCTGATTTTGACCAGGCGCTGGAGCAGGACCCGGGCGACCCGCGTACGCACTACCAGTTGGGCACTGTCTATCTGGCCCAATCCCTGCCCGAGAACCCATTGATCGATCTGCCCGACGAAGGCATGATGGAGCAGGCCCAATCCGAGTTCGAGCAGGCGCTCGAATTGTGCCCGGGTATGCCCGAGCCCCTGACCGGTCTCGGCAACCTGTACTTGATCCAAAACAATGCGGAAGCGGCTCTGGCCCCCCTGAACCAGGCCGTGCAGTTTGCCCCCAACTCCCCCGAGGCCTGGTTTGCCCTGGGACGGGCCCACGCCTTGGCCGGAAACATCAGCGAGGCGTGCAATGCGCTTGGCCGGTTTCTCCGCCTCTCCCCGCCCGCAGAATGGGCGGAGCAGGCCGAACAGATCCGAACCCAACTCAATTGTCCTTGAAGCAGTAGTGGCCTTGCCAATCCCCACTGCAACCAACAAGTTTCAGAGGAGCAATATATGGCTGCAAGAGAGATGAACAAGATCCTTGTCACGGGCGCCTGCGGTCAGATCGGTTCCGAGCTGACCGTGGCGCTCCGAAAGCGGTATGGCGGCGAGAATGTCGTCGCCGTCGGCCGCATGACCGAGCCCACCATCCCTGAACTGCGCGAAACCGGGCCGTTCCACATGTTTGTCGACGTGACCGAGCGCTCGGTTCTCGAGATGGTGGTGAAAAAGTACAACATCGACACCATCTACCACATGGCGGCAATTCTCTCCGCCGCTGGCGAGCAGCACCCCCAGCTGGCCTGGAACGTCAATATGAACGGCTTGTACAACGTCCTCGAGGTGGCGCGGGAGCGCGATATGGTGCGGCTCTTTTGCCCCAGCTCCATCGCCGTTTTTGGCCCCGAGACGCCGCAGCACGACACGCCCCAGGAGACGGTCCTCCTGCCCAAGACGATGTATGGCGTGACCAAGGTGGCGGGCGAGCTGCTCTGCAATTACCATGTCCAGCGCTTTGGCCTGGACGTCCGCGGCGTGCGCTACCCCGGCATCATCAGCAGCGAGACCCCCCCGGGCGGCGGCACTACCGACTATGCAGTCGAGATTTTCTACGAGGCGATCAAGCACCAGCGCTATGACTGCTTCCTGCGCGAGGATTCGGTCTTGCCGATGATGTACATGCCCGACTGTATCAAGGGCACGATCGATCTCATGGAGGCGGATTTTGCCTCTCTCCAGCATCACGCCGACTTTAACCTGGCCGCGTTCAGCTTTAGCCCGGCCGAGCTGGTGGCCGAGATCCAAAAGCACTTGCCCGGATTCGTCTGCACGTATGCGCCCGATTTTCGCCAGGCGATCGCCGATTCGTGGCCCAAGACCATCGACGACAGCGCCGCTCGGGCGGAATGGGGCTGGGAACCAGCATACGACCTGCCGGCAATGGTGGCCGACATGCTGGAAAAGTTGGGGAAGAAGTACGAGGAGGGGAAAATATAGTCCGAAGTCTGAAGTCCGAAGTCCAAAGTCCGAGGTCAAGAGCTCATATCAAGGAGGATAACATGGCAGCTATTGAGCGATTTGAGGAGATTCAGGCCTGGCAAAAGGCACGCGCACTCACCCGAGCCGTTTACACGATGTCTGGACGGGGCGCATTTGCCAAAGATTATCGATTATGTGATCAGATTCATGGCTCGGCGATCTCGATGATGTCCAACATCGCCGAAGGGTTCGACTGCGATACAGATCGAGAGTTCATTCGCTTTTTGGGGTATGCCCGCCGCTCGGCCACAGAGCTACAGGCCCAACTGTACATTGCACTGGATCGGAGCTATATCACCCAGGAGGAGTTTCAACAAATCTACGCGCAAGCAACCGAGACGAAAAAACTGATTGGAGGATTCATCCGCTATCTGAGACAGCCCTAGGTCTGGAGTCCACAGTTTGAAGCCAGACTTTGGACATCGGACCGCGCCAAGTACTAGAAGGAGAAAACAGTGGGAGATAAACTGGATTTCATGCGCGAGGAGCTGGCAGCCGCAAAGGCTGAAAAGCGCTACGTCAACATCCGCACGATGGATTCGCCGGCGGATGGGTGGATGGTGGTCGATGGCAAAAAGGTGCTCAACTTTTGCACCAACAACTATTTGGGCCTGGCCAACCATCCGGAGCTCAAGGCAGCGGCCAAGAAAGCTGTCGACGAGTGGGGGGTGGGCCCGGCGGCGGTACGCACCATCGCCGGGACGCAGGCGCTGCACGTCGAGTGCGAGCAGCGAATGGCTGCTTTCAAGCAGGTCGAAGCGGCGTTGCTGGTGCAGAGCGGTTTCTGTGCCAACCAGGCGGCGATCCCGCCCCTGGTGGGCCGCGACAAGGAGGCAGGGGCGCAGGACGTGATCTTTTCCGACCGGCTGAACCACGCCAGCATCATTGACGGGGCCCGCCTGAGCGGGGCCAAGATCGTCGTCTACGAGCACTGCGACCCCGCCAGCCTGGAGCAGCAGATCAAGGAAAACCTGCCCAACTTTCGGCGCGGGCTGATGGTCACCGACGGCGTCTTTTCGATGGACGGCGACGTTGCCCCCCTGGACAAGCTGTACGAGGTCGCGGCCAAATACGACGTGATGACCATGGTCGACGACGCGCACGGCGAGGGGGTGTTGGGCAACGGGCGCGGCATTGTGGCCCACTTTGGCCTGGAAGGCCAGTTCGACGTCGAAATCGGCACCCTCTCCAAGGCCTTTGGCGTCATGGGGGGCGTCATCGCCGGCAAGAGCGTCGTGATCGATTACATCCGCCAGAAGGCGCGCCCCAACCTTTTCTCCAGCGCCCTCACCCCCGCCGACACCGCGGCCTGCATGGCCTCGGTCGACTATGTGGAGAACCACCCCGAGCTCGTGGAACGGCTGTGGCAGAACGCCGAGTACTTTAAGGCCGGCATCCAGCGGCTGGGCATCGACACCGGCCACACCGAAACCCCGATCGTGCCGGTGATGCTGGGCGACGTCAAGCTGGCCAAAGAGTTCAGCGCCCGGTTGTTCGAGTATGGCGTCTTTGCCATGGCGCTCGGCTTCCCCACGGTCCCGCGCGGCGCCGCCCGCATCCGCGTGATGAACACCGCCGCCCACAGCCAGGAGGACCTGGACCAGGGGTTGGAGATCTTTGAGCGGGTGGCACGGGAGCTGGATGTCATCTAATCCGGCGCGAGGCGAGAAGCGGTCGCTCCCTGCATCCGTGCGCCTTGGCGGCCAGGCTCCCGCAGATCGCCCAGGTGTCGGAGGGTAATCCCATCGAAACCCACTCGACCCGCCGCCCCTGGCTCCAGGTTGCGCTGGCACTGCTGGCGCTGCTGACGTTCTTGCTGGTCATCTGCCTCGTGACCCTGCTGGTCACCAACGCCGCCACGGCGATTTGGGGCTGGCAGAGCCACCGCTCGCTGCAGCGGGAACAGGAGCGGGCGACGACTCTCGAGTCCGAGCTCCAGCGCCTGCGACAGCTGCTGGAGCAGGAGGGCATCGAGGTCCCCCTATCGCCGGCCGACGCGCAGTTGATCGACCAGGTGGAGCAGCAGGTGGCGGAACTGCGCCAGCTGCCGCCGCGGGAGCCGGTCGAACGGACGCTGATCAGCCACGCCGAGTTGTACGAGCTGCTGGTGCAAGAGTTTGCGGAAGAGTTCTCCCCCGCCGAGGCCCACGACAATGTGCTCGCGCTGGCCGCTTTCGAGTTGCTCGATCGCGACATGGACCTGTACGATTTTCTGCTCCAGCTCCAGACGGAGCAGATCGCTGGGTTTTACGATGCCGAGACGCGGCAGATCTATGTCATTACCGACCTCGGCGTGATGGGGCAGTTCGAGCGGCTGCTCTATGCCCACGAGTTCACCCACGCCCTGCAAGACCAGCACTTTGACTTGCAGCAGCTGGGAATTCGCCGCGACGCGGACGAGCAATACGACAGCGAATACCTGATCGCCGTTCGCTCGTTGATCGAGGGCGATGCCAGCTTGTTGGAACAGCAGTTTCTGGAAACGTACTATTCGTTGGACGACATGCAGGCGCTGATGCAGGAGGTGCGGCGCGTCGAGACCCCGCTGTTCGACGCCGCCCCTGACGTGCTGCGGGAGCAGATGATGTTCCCCTACGAGTATGGCCTGGTCTTTGTCGAGGCGCTGTATGACCAGGGAGGATGGGAGGCCGTGGGCGCCGCTTACGCCAACCCTCCCCTCTCGACCGAGCACATTCTCCATCCTGAGCGCTATCGTGCCGGTGATGCGCCGCAGGTCGTCGCCCTGCCCCCACTTACCGGTACCCTCGGTGCGGACTGGCGCCAGGTGGAAGAGGATATCATGGGCGAGTATTTCCTGCGCTATTACCTGGCGCAGCGAATCAGCACCAGCGAGGCCGTGCTGGCGGCCGAAGGTTGGGGCGGGGATCGCTACGCAGTCTATTCCCACCAGGGCGACGAAGCGCTGTTGCTGGCCCTGTACACGACCTGGGACACCCCCGCCGATGGCGAGGAATTTGTGGATGCCTACGTGAACTTTGCCCAGGACCGCTTTGGGACGGCGGGGGAAATGGGCGGCGGCGGTCGGATTTGTTGGCAGGGAGCGGCCGATGCCCTCTGTCTCTCCTGGGGGGCCGTCGACGCCGCCGTCGTTCTGGGCCCGGAACAGCTGCTGGTCGAGACGGTGTTGTCCGTCATCCGGGATGACTGAGTTGACACCCTTGCCGGGTCGTGATATGCTGAACTGTGGAGGTGAGATTTGATGGAAAAGTCTACCAGGTGGGGAATTATCACCCTGATCGTCGGCCTCGGCGTGGTCGCGGCGTTGATGGCGATGGCGATGGCGGGCCAGGAGGTAGCGCAAGGGACGGCAGCGGCCACCCCGACCACGGCGCAGGTGATCGACGACCCGCCGGTGGCCCAGGTCAACGGCCAGTCGATCAGCGTCAATACCTGGGCCGAGCTGGTGCGGGTGGAGCAGGCCATCAGCAGCCTGGCGCGCGTAACGGCTCCCAGCGCCGAAGAGGTGCTGGAGTGGATGATCGACGGCGAGCTGCTGTTGCAAGAAGCGCCGCAGGACGTGCCGGGTGAGGCGCAGGTCGCCGCCGCCATTGCCGATTTGCAGGCCGCCTGGGGGGTGGACGAGGCCCAGGTGTCGGCCGCCCTGGAGGCCGCCAACCTGGAGTGGGAGACGTTGGCCGACGCCGTGTCGCGCCGCCTGATGGTCGCCCAGGCCCAGGAGGATGTGGCGGCTGCGGGCACGCCGGTCGACCAGTGGCTGGCCGGACAGCGAGCAGGGGCAGAGATCGTCTACCACGCGCAGCGCATGCAGATCGTCCTGTACGCGCTGGGGCCGACGCCGACGCCGGTGCCCCAATACCCGGTTGCGCCCGATTTCACGCTGCGGTTCGCCTCCGAGGACCGCCAGTTTTCTCTCTATGACCAACTGGCCAAGGGGCCGGTGGTGCTGGTCTTTTTCCAGAAATGCGGCTGAGGGCCTGACCGGACGCAACTCGTCGAGTTGCAAGGTTCCTACCCGCAGTTCACAGCCCTGGGTGTCGAGGTCGTGGCATTGGCCGTGGCGCCGCGCGCCTCGGTGCGCTCCGTCCAGTCGACGGTGCGCGCCGAGTATCCGATGCTGGCCGACCGCAACCACCAGGTCGCCGAGGCCTATGGGGTCTATAACCTGTTGGGGGACGAGCTGGCCGCGCCGTCGGTTTTCGTGGTCGACGGCAGTGGCTACATCGTCTGGTCGTACGTCGGGACGGAACCCCAGGACCGCCCTGCCGTTGCCGATATACTGGCGCAGTTGCCATAGCACCAGCCAGGACGTTCGACCCGGGTCAAAGAGTGCGGCGGCGAACCGCTGCGCTTTTCGTACCTTTTGCGGGATGGTTCACAAATTGGTTTACACTTGGAGGTTGGGCGCCTTCAGGCCCGAGGGCGTATGTAAAACTTGGGGAGCGTTAAAAATCAGCACGAATTACACGAATTAACGCGAAAAAGTAGAAAATTCGTGAAATTCGTGTTAATTCGTGGCAGAAATTCCGAGATCATCTAGGGCTCCCCCAACTAATAAATGCGCCC
>JAFGEI010000023.1 GCA_016931695.1 Anaerolineae bacterium
GGGGGTTGCCTCGCCGCCACAGCCGACGAGCCAGACCAACACGGCCAGGGTGAACAGGCAGGAGCATGTCTTCCAGCTAGGATTCATTCAGCTTCTCCGTCTGCGAACTGCGAACAGGATTGCCCTGCGGCCACGCCCTCCCAGCTTCCCTTTGCTGCGTCTGGCCGGGCGTCCGGGTCGGTGGGCCCCGTCGTTGCCACAGGGATTATAACACGGGGGCGCCGTATCGCAACTGTTGGGCCGGGGAATTCGTCATCCATGTTGACAGAGTTCGCCGCTGGGGGTAAACTGGGACCGAGAAGGGAAAAAAGAGCTTGGCGGGGAGATTCACGGCAACTGGCCGGCCCGCTGTATCGATTCTGGCTGGGGAAAAAGTATGGCCTTTGCGTCGTTAGAAGGGCACACACTGGGTAAATACCAGGTCCTGGAGCCGCTGGGAGGGGGCGGGATGGCCCGCGTCTACCGGGCTTATCACCCGCAACTCGACCGTTACGTGGCGGTCAAAATACTGCGCCCTGACCTGGTGGAGGACGAAGAGTTTCTGGTCCGCTTTCAGCGTGAAGCGCGGGCAGTTGCCGCGCTGCGCCATCCGAATATCGTCCAGGTCTATGACTTTGACGTCGAGGATGGGATTTACTACATGGTCATGGAGCTGCTGGCGGGCGACACGCTCAAGGCACGCCTGAGCGGCTGCCGTGCTCGCGGCGATCGGATTCCGCTGGGCGAGATTGTGCGCATCCAGCTTGACGTGCTCAGTGGCCTGACCTATGCCCACGACGAGGGCATGGTCCACCGCGACGTCAAGCCGGCCAACATTCTGCTCACCCGGCGCGGCGAAGCGGTGCTGGCCGATTTCGGCATTGCCCAGATCGTTGGGGTGACGCGCTACACGGTGTCGGGAGCGCTGATGGGTACCCTGAGCTATATGGCCCCCGAGCAGGGTCTCAAGGGAGAGGCGGATGCCCGCAGTGACATCTATTCGATGGGGATCGTGCTCTACGAAATGCTCACCCAGTGCACGCCCTTCGAGGCCGACACGCCGCTGGCGATCCTGATGAAGCATCTCAATGACCCCCTGCCGATTCCCCGCCAGGGCGCCATGGCCATTTCCGCCCCGTTCGAGCGGGTCCTGCTCCGGGCGCTGGCCAAGGCCCCTGAGGACCGCTACCAGCAGGCCGAGGAGATGGCGGCTGCGCTGCAGCAAGCAGCCGAGAGCGCCGGCGTCACCCTGCCGACGCAAATCTCGCTGCCCTTGACGATGACTCGGAGCGAGGCTCCCCCCGCGCCCTCCGCCGTCATTTCCGGCGCGGCCCGCGCGGCCCTTCAGGGCGCCTGGTTTGCCGGTGAAGAGACCCAGGCCATCACAGAGCCGCCAGGGGCACTCCAGGGCGCTGACAAGCTGCAAGCACTCCGCGAGGCAGGAAAGCGCTTCCTGGGCGCGCTGGGCGCCGTCACCCAGGAAGTGCTCGACAAAGCCACGGAGGAGATGCAAAAAGCGGTCAATGCGCAGCAGCAGCGCGGGCGTGCGCGGCGGCGTCATGATGCTGTTCGAGAGGCCGGGGCTGAAGCGGGTGAACCGGCTGCCGGTGAGGACATCCAGCCTGTACCAGGTCGGTCCGCCCCCCCAAAAAAACAGGAGCGGCGGCGGAGCCAGGTCGGAATGGCCATCTTGGGCGCGGCCTGGATTGCCCTGCTCGCCAACCTCTGCATGCTGACCTCCGCCGTGCGCGCCGGTGATTGGGACATTTTCGTGCGCGGCTGGCCGCTCGAGGTCTATTTCGTCGCCTGGGGCTTGTGTATCATTATGTACATCTCGTCGTCGATCTGGATGCTCATCCCCACCGGCCTGGTCCTGGGGGCAGGGACGATTCTCACCTATAGCTGGTGGAGTGAGAACTGGGGGAGATGGGACTATTTGTGGCTGGAAGCGGCGTGGGTCGCGGTGCTTGCCGTCGGCGTACCGATCTTGCTGGGCCGCTACAAGCGGCTCTCCCGCCTGCTCAGCCGGCTCCTGGCCCTGTTGTTCAGCCTGGTGTCGATCGGCATGATTTTCGTCATCGGCATGCGGATCGGCCTGTTCCATCCCCCAGCGGGGTGGGAAAGCCTCGTTCTGCCGTAAAGAACGACGATGGCAGCACCTGCGGCCCAGGCGGGGAGCGGTTGACGTGCCCTTGAATTGTGGTACAATCCTCCCGTCCTGAGCACAGAGTCGAGTTCCTCTTCGAAATGCCCTTGATCCCCCCCTCACAATTTGCAGTAAACCGCCTCACTGGAATGGGGCAGGCGGAGGTTTGGATGAGTGAAGGCGTAAAGAATGTTCATTGGAAACGGTTGATTGTCGTTTTGGCGCTGTCCGGCGTTGTCGCCTTGGGGCTGATGCTCTTGCCAGCCAGCGCAGAACCGGAGCAGTTCAAACAAGGCTGGGAAGTGATCTATGCCGACGATTTTGAGGGTGCGTTTCCCGGTTCCTGGATTGTCATGGACGATAATCCGACCAATGGCGAATACTATTGGTATGCCGAGACGTATACCTACACCAGTTTCTACCACAGCGCGTGGTGTGTCGGCGGCGGCGCAGACGGGCGCAACCTGGATCCCGCTGCAGATGCTTATCCCGATGGCGTCGATAGCTGGATGCTCTACGGCCCCATCGACCTCAGCCAGGTTTTTGGCGGCCAGGTGACGTTCGACTGGTGGCTCGACGCCGCTCCGCCCGGTTCGATGATGGGGGAGCCGGACTTGCCCTACTACCAGGTCGATACTGCGCCTGGCGAGGGAGACTGGCTGGGCTGGTGCGTGACGACGGACCACCGCAATCCGGGCGCGAGCTGCGATGGCGGGTACATCTCCGGCCACATTGGCGCCTGGCTCAGCGGGACTCTGTCGTTGCAGGAATATGCTCGCTCCGACACCCCAGTGTGGATCGCCTTTCACTTTGTCAGCGACGAGGACGGCGTCACGGGCCAGGGCGCTTTTGTGGACAACGTGGTGCTGAGCGTGGACCATGGCTATGCGGTGGCCATTCCGCTGATCCGGCGCGATGCCTCGCCGACGCCGGTAGCAACCAATACGCCGACCGCCACTCCCACTCCGGTCCCCAGCCCGACCCCCCCCTACTATTACGATGACTTTACCGATCCGGGCAGCGGCTGGCCGGACGACGAGGGCGAGATTCCCAACGAGCAGGGGTGGGACGTCCACTGGCGGCGCGGCTATGTCGGTACGACCTACTACCACTTTGAGATCGAAGAGGGGCCCGCACCGTGGGTCTGGTTCTGGCAGCCGGACGCCCTGTCTCCCTACCGGCCGCCGTCGGATACTTATTGCATCGAGACCGAGGTGTGGTTCGAAACCCCGGGCTGGTGGGCCAACGCCGGCCTCATCTTTGGTGCCGACGAGGCCAACAGCGACCTCTATATTCTCTGCCTGGGTGTCGGGGAAAGCGAACTTGGCTGGCACGTTACCCGCAACGACGAGTACGAGTTCCCCCGCGGCGGCTGCGCTTTCGATGCTGGGGTGATCGCCCGCGGCGGGTCGTATGGCCTGGTCTGGGACGGGTGGAACGAGCTGCGGGTGAGCGTAGAAGGCGACCAGATTACGGTATACATCAATGACATCAACTTTGGGTCGTGGGGGCCGAAACAGAACCCGCTGCTCAGCGATCTGAGCGAAACGACGCGCATTGGCCTGATCGGCGGCGATTACGAGGTCTCGCCGACGGATGCCTACTTTCGCTACATCCAGGTCATCCCGAACGCTCCCTGCGCGCCCTAGTACAAACCCCAGTCTTTAACTGACCCGGGCGAGCACCATGTCCTCGCGGAAAGAAAGGCTTCTGGAGTACGGCCTCGTCGCCGCCGTTGTGCTGCTGGCCGCCTGGCTGCGGTTTCGGCACCTCGATCACGTCGAGTTCCTGTGGGACCAGGCCGAGATCGCCAAGTGGGCCATCCGCATGGGCCGCCATGGCGAGGTGGCCCTGGCCGGCGTCCCCTCCTCGACGGGGCTCTACTCCTTTCTCGGCACCACCTGGCTGCTGGCGATTCCCTTCGCCCTTTCTCCCAGTCCCATCTTTGCCACCGGCTTTGTCGCCCTGCTCAACGTGATCGCCGTGGCCGGCTGCTACCTGCTGACCCGCCGCTGGTTTGGCCGCGCCGCCGGCTTGACCGCTGCGCTCCTTTTTGCCGTCGCTCCGTGGGGCGTCATCTACTCGCGCAAGCTGTGGCAGGTCGAGATGCTGGCTCCTTTTGCCGTCCTCCACGCGGCGACCGGCTGGCAGGCTTTCGTGCGCGGCCGCCGCTGGGCGCTGGTGCCGCACTGCCTGGTCATGGGCTGGCTGGTGCAGATCCACTTTTCGGCAGTTGCCTTTGTCCTCCTCACAGCCATGTGGGCGGTGATCTTTTGGCGCCGCTTTGACTGGCGACTGCTGCTGGTCGGTGGCCTGCTGGCCGGGCTGATGTTTGTGCCCTACCTGGTTTTCGAAAGCCAGCACGACTGGATCAGCTTTCGCACCTTGTGGGGGATGATGGGTCAGCCCGCCGTGATCGACGGAGAATCGCTCCACGCCGTCTGGGTCATTGCGACCGGGCTCGATTTGTACTGGGTGACGGGGCCGGACCGCTACGCGGCGTTTGCCGCGTCGACCCCTCCTTACCGCTGGCTCTTTGCCCTGGAGGGGCTGCTGGTCTTGGCCGCGGCGCTGCTGGCGCTCGTCCGGGCAGTTCGCCGCGCACGGCGCGGCCTGGACGACGAGACGGCAGCGGCGCTGATGGCCGCCACATGGCTGCTGGCCCCAATTCTTTTCCTGCTGCGGCACAACGTGCCCAACGCCCCCCATTACTTTACCGCGGTTTTCCCGGCGCCGTTCATCCTGGTCGGGTGGCTCGTGGGCTGTTTGAAGGTACCCCCTACCCGGGGGCGCCCACTAGGGTCGCTCCTACGAGCCATGACGTCTCGCGACACTGCCGCCCGCGTTGTGCAGGGAATATTGCTGCTGCTGGTGCTGGCCATCGCCGTCGCCCAGGTCTATGAGAACGTCGCTCTGCTGCGCTTTGTACTGACCCACGACACGATGAGAGGCTATGACACCCCGCTCAGCTATGACGTCCGCGCGGCCCGGACGGCGGTGCGGTTGGGCGAGGAAATGGGCGGCGCCGAGGTGATCCTGCTCTCTGAGGGCGACGAGCCGCGCATGTACGAGATGCCGGGCACGGCCGACGTGCTGCTGCCCGAGACGCCGCACCGGGCGGTCGACATCCGCACCGCTCTCGTCTTTCCGGCCAGCCCGGCGGTCTACTGGTCGACCTACGAGATGACGCCGGGCGAGGAGCTGCTGACCGGGTTCACCCCCGAGCTGTCCGACGCGCGCATCCCGCTGCGGGAAGGGCGCCGCTCCTACCGCTTTTACCGCTGGCCCGGCGGCGCGCCGGAGCTGGACGGCTTGCAGCCGCTGCCCTCCCCGGCCCGTTGGGCCAACGGCGCCCGGTTGATCGGCTACGTCGCCGCGGGGGAATACCGTCCCGGCGGCACGCTGCGCTGGACCCTGGTCTGGCAGCCCCTCGGCACCCCTACCGAGGATGTCAATTATCACTGGTTCAACCACCTGGTCGACGGGGCGGGACAGATGTGGGGCCAGGCGGACGGGCCCAGCATGCTGCCGGGCTACTGGCGCGCGGGCGATACGGTGCTGAACTGGTTCGAGATTTCCATCCCTGCCGATGCCCCGCCGGGCGATTACGCGATGCGCGTCGGCCTGTACCGCTTCCCGGGCCTGGAGAACATTGCTGTGTTGGACGCGGAAAACGGGCCGGGCGCAGAGTGGATCGTGATCGGCTCGATCCCCATCGAGCGGTAGGGCGAGCGGCTGATGGAAAATCGTGCTGTTGGCCGCCGTTTTCCTTTCGCCCTGCTCGCCATCCTCCTGGCCTTTGTCGTCCTGGCAGGCGCCGTCAGCGTCGTCAACCCGCTCTTTGAGTCGACGGACGAGATTCGCCACTATCGCTACGTCCGCCACCTGGTCGTCTACCGCCAGCTGCCGGTGCAGGGCGCGGAGGCGGCCCGCTCCCAGAGCCACCACCCGCCCCTCTATTACGCCCTCAGCGCCCTGGCCAGCGGCTGGATTCCCTCTCCCCACACGCCAGAGATCGAGCAGCCGCTCAACCCTTTCTGGGGCTACCGCATGTGGGAGGTCAGCGTCGACAACAAGCTCCAGTACCGGCACGACCCGGCGGAGGAATTTCCCTTTCGCGCGGGATACCTGGCCGCGGTTGTGCCCCGCTGGGTCAACGTGCTGCTCGGCGCGGTCGCGGTCTACCTGACCTACCGGCTGGGGCGGCAGGTCTGGCCCGACCGGCTGCCGCTGGCCTGGGGGGCGGCGGCGCTGGTCGCTTTTACGCCCCAGTTCCTCTACCTCAGCGGGGCGATGAACAACGACGTCATCGCTGCTGCGGCCGGCGCTGCCGTGCTGCTGGTTAGCGTGCGGATTGTCCAACAGGGGGCCGGGCAGAAGCAGCTGGTCGCCCTGGGGCTGGCCTACGGCCTGGCCCTCTTGTCCAAGTTCCACTTGCTGGCGATGGGCGGGGTGATCGGGTTGGCGCTGGCGCTGGCCGCCTGGCGTGCGCCGCCCTTCGAACGGCCGGAGCCGGGTGCGCGTTCACGACCCCTGGCGCGGTGGCTGCGCGGGCTCAACGTCGTGCTGGGGCTGGCGGTGATCGTGGCTGGCTGGTGGTTCCTGCGCAACTGGCGTCTCTACGGTGACCCGACGGGGATGAGCAAGGTCAACGAGCTGTGGATCGGCCGGCCGGCCTCGGAAGGCTGGTGGGCGCTCTCGCAGAGCCTGCCTTACCTCTGGAGCAGCCTGTGGGGCCGGTTTGGCTACGGCCAGATTCCACTGCCCCAGGCGATCTATGGCGGGCTGCTGTTCTGCTGCGCGCTGGCGCTGGTGGGGTACCTGCTGCCCCGGCGGGGGCCGCTGCCCCGCGCCGCCCTGCTGCTCCTGGCCGTCACCGTGGCCGGTTATGTCGCCGTCGTCTTTTACTACATCCTCATCCAGCCGGCCGGGCCGATGGGGCGATTCCTGTTCCCGGCCTTTCCCGCCTTTGCCGTGCTCGTCGTCGGCGGGCTGGACCGCTGGCTGCGGCGGCCGGGATGGAGTGCGGGCATCGCGGCGGTTGGGATGGCGGCGCTGGCCCTGGTCGCCCTGCTGGGCTACCTCTTTCCCGCCGTGAGCGCTCCCCCGTCGCTTCCCGCCCCGCCGGACGACGACGGAGTGCTCCAGTTCGGCGACGTCGCCCAGTTGCGCGCCTTTGAGATTTCATCCGGCAGCCTCCGGCCCGGCGAGCCGCTCTACGTCACCCTCGTCTGGTCGCCGCTGCGCCGGACAGCGCAGCCCTACGTTGTCTACGTTCACCTGATCGACGATGCGGGCGTGCTGATCGCCCAGCGGGACACCTGGCCCGGCCTGGGGCGGGCGCCGACGACCGCATGGCAGCCCGGTCAGCCCTTTGTCGACACCTACCGCGTCGACCTGCCCGAGACCGCCTATGCCCCCAACCGGGCCACCGTGCGCGTTGGCCTCTACGAGCCGGCGTTGGGCCGCCTGCCGGTCACGATCGCCGGCGAGCCAGCCGGCGATGGAATGGTCGTGGGCATGGTGACAGTTGAAGCGCCGCCGGGCCCCTGGCCCAACCCGCTGGCGGCCAACTTTGGCGACGAGATCCAGTTGGTGGGATACACCGTCGAGCCGCGCGCGCTGAGCGCCGGGGGGACATTTACCCTGACCCTCTACTGGGAGCCGCTGCGCCAGCCCCAGCACGACTACCTGGTCTTTGCCCAGGTCATCGATTCGGAGTGGAACGTGTGGGGCAGCCGCGACGGCCGCAGCCCCGGCTGGACGGAGGGACAGGTCGTCGGCGACGTGCGCTTGATCACCCTACGGCCCGACACCCCTGCGGGCAGCTATCCGATCCAGATCGGCCTCTTTCACGACGAGACCGGCCGCCTGCCCCTGCTGGCCGCCGATGGGCATCACCTGGACGAGCGGGTGCTGCTGGGCCCGATTCGAGTGGAGGAACCATGAGCGAGGGACAGGTGAAAGGTGAGGGACGCAAGTGGTGGTGGAACGTCGCCCGGGTGGTGATCAGCCTGGGCGTGCTGGCCTTGGTGCTGGTCACCATCGGCTTCGAAGAGATCGTCGACACGCTGGCCCACGCCGCGCCCGGGCCGTTTCTCGCCGCCCTGTTGCTCTTTGTCGTCGGCGTGGTGGTGCGGGCCGCGCGCTGGCGCGCCCTGCTGGTCGCCCTCGACGTCGACGTCCCTTTTCGCCGCCTGGTCTATTGGTACTTTTCCGGTTCTTTCTTCAACGTCTTTTTGCCCACCGGCTTTGGCGGCGACGTGGTGCGCGTCCTGGAGCTGGCCCAGGAGGCCCAGGCGACGGCTGCAGCGGGGACGGTTTTCGTCGATCGCATGACCGGCCTGCTGGTGCTCTTTGCCATGGCGCTGCTGGCGCTCCCTTTCTCGGGCGGGCTGCTGCCGGTCGAGGTTCGCCTGGCCGTTGGGCTGTTGGCGGCCGGGGGGTTGACCGCCGGGGGGTTGATCCTGCAGGGGGGGGTGCTGCGCTGCCTGGGCCGTTGGCTGCCCGGCCCCCTCTCCCTCGACGGCGAGGGCGTGCTGGCCCGGGCCTACAGCGCGATCACCGCCTGCGGCTGGCGCGCCGTGGGCGGGGCGCTGTTCTTTTCCCTGGTCTTTAACATCCTGCTGATCCTGATCAACTATTTGGCTGCCGTCGCCATAGGTATGCGCATCAGCATCTTTTACTTTATGCTCTTTGTCCCTGTCCTCTCGGTTACCCTGATGCTCCCCATCTCGATCGGGGGCCTGGGGGTGCGGGAGGGCATGGCGGTGCTGCTCTTTACCCAGGTCGGCGTGGATGAACCGACCGCCGCCGCTGCTTCACTGGCCGTCTATGCCATCTCGGCAATGACCGGTCTCTTTGGTGGGCTGCTCTACCTGCTCCAGTCCATCCGTTCCTTGAGGAGGAAACCGCCAGATGATTAGGCGCATCCTGCCCATCTTATTGCTGGCATTGCTCGCCGTCCTGTTGTTCTGGGACCTGCTCTGGCTGCCGGCGGGCCAGGCCATCGCCGGCAACGACCTGAGCCACATGTTCCTCCAGTGGTGGCAGTTTGCGCTGCAGTCGGTTCGCCAGGGGGAACTGCCGCTGTGGAACCCCTACCTTTTCTCCGGCGCGCCTTTCCTGGCTAATCCCGAGCCGGCCCTTTTGTACCCGCCGGTCTGGTTGGTGCTCCTCCTGGCCCCGAGCCGGGCTGCCGGACTGCTCTTTGTCGCGCACCTCTGGCTGGCGGGAGCAGGGATGTTTGCCTGGCTGCAGCACGAAGGGGCGGATCGGACGGGGGCCTTTTTCGGCGCGGTGGCTTTTGCCTTCAGCGGCTATTTCTTTGCCCGCATCTATGCCGGTCACGCTGGCGTCGTGATGACCCAGGCCTGGCTGCCCTTGATCCTGCTGGCCACCCGCCGGGCGATCCTGAAACAGAGCGGGGCCTGGGCGATGTGGGGGGGAATTCCGGTCGCCTTATCGCTGCTGGCTGGCAACACGGCCGCATTCTTCTACGTCGCGCCGATCCAGGCGCTGTATGCCCTGTACTTGATCGGGGGGGAGTGGCGGGAGAAGCGGGGATGGCGCATCCTCCTGCGAGGGGTAGGGCGCCTCGCTTGCTTGCTGGCGGTTGGGGGAGGGTTGGCGGCGGTGCAACTGCTGCCCACGCTCGAATTCCTGCGCCTCTCCACGCGCCAGGAGGCGACCTATGCCTTTGCCAGCAGCTATTCCTGGTCGCCCGGCAACCTGCTGACCCTGCTGGTGCCCAACTTTTTCGGCGAACCGGTGCGGACCGGTTATTGGGGGGATGGGCTCTACGAAGAGCTGATCTATTACAGCGGCATCCTGCCCCTTTTCCTGGCCCTGGTGCTGGGGTTTCGCCTGCGTCACCGGCGGGCCGCGCTGCTGCTGGTGTTGGCTGGGGTGGGGCTGTTGCTGGCCCTGGGTCCTTTTACGATCCTGCACCGGCTGGCCTACAACCTGGTTCCTCCCTTCCGCGCCGCCCGTGCGCCGGCGCGGGCCGGTTTCCTCTTTACTTTTGCCGTCGCGGCGCTGGCCGGGCTGTCGCTAACTGCCCTGCGCCAGCGGTTGGAGGACGTGCGCCCAACCCTGCGCCGGTGGCTCCGCGGCCCGGTGCCGCGGCTGGTCGTCTTGCTTGCCTTGTTGGTCATCCTGGCCGGTTTCCTGCTTTACATGCTGCAGCGGGACAGCAACCCCGAGGTGGGCCGGCTGTGGCACGTCGCCAACAGCACGGCGCTCTTTTTGCTCTTTTTCCTGCTGATGATCGGGCTACTGCACGCCTGGCAGGCGGGCCAGCTCGACGCTCGTTGGGCGCCCGTTCTGGCCATCGCCCTGGTGTTGATCGACCTGTGGAGCTTTGGCCGCCCGCTGCTCCAACCCACGGCGCTGGCGGATAACGCCTACTGGCGGGCCGTCGGCGACCTGGCGGCGGAGGAAGAGGGGCGGGTCCTGCCCTGGGGGCTGGGGGTCTTTGAGCAGAACTATGGCATGGCGCTGGGGTTGGAGAGCGTCTTTGGCTACGACCCGTTGGAGTTGGCGCGCTACCACCGCCTCACCACGTCGGTGCCGGACCCCCGCGCCCGGGCCTATGACCTCTTGCACGTCCGCTACCTGGCGGCGTGGGGCGAGATGGATTTCCCCGCCGGGGAGGACGCGCCCCGGCTGCTCGGCCAACGGGACGGGGTCTGGGTCTATGAGCGGCCCACGGCGCTGCCGCGCGCCTGGCTGGTCCACCAGGTCGAGGTGCTCGAGGGGGAAGCGCTGCTGGCCCGCCTGAACGAGCCCGGCTTTGACCCGCGGTCGGTGGCGCTGCTGGAGCAGGAGCCCGGCTGCCCGCTGGCCGAAGCGGACGAGGCGGAGGGCGTGCTGACCGTCGAGCGGGGGAACAACCGGCTCGAGCTGGAAGTCGCCGCTGCCGCCCCGGGGCTGCTCGTCTTGAGCGAGCCTTACTACCCCGGCTGGCGGGCAACGGTGGATGGGGAACCGCTCCCGCTGCTGCAGGTCGACTATGCGCTGCGGGGGGTCTGCGTGCCGGCGGGGGAGCACCGGATTGTGCTGACCTTTTTGCCGCCGTCCCTGCTGATCGGTTTGGCGGTCAGCCTGCTGGCCCTGCTGCTGGTGGGATGGGCCGGGTGGCGGGTTTGGCGAGATGGGAAAAGGCCGGGCTGACGAGCTACTGCGCAGTCACGACCACGTTGGCGGTTCGTCGCGGGAGTGCCGCCAATGTCGCCAGCGCATCCAGGCCAGCAGCCGGGGCGCGCCAACCGTGTACAGCCAGTAAGCCAGCCGCGCGGTGGGGAAATCATAGGCGCCGATATAGCGCGCCAGTTCGGCGCCAAACCCCTGTTTGAAGCGGTACACCCCCCACATCGGGTCCGCTTCCTCCAACACCTCGGGCGCGCCCCATAGATCGTAGACGGTGCACCCTCTCTCCTTGGCCCAGCGGATTGCTTCCCACTGGAGCAGGTGATTGGGCATCAGCTCGCGGTGGGCAGGGCGGGAGGCGCCGTACATGTACCAGGCCCGCTGCCCGTAGCAAAAGAGGATCACCATCGCCACCGGCTCGCCTGAGACTGTGGCGATCAGTGGTTGGGCGCGCCCGGCCTGGATGAACGAGCCCCACGCATCCCGGTAATAGGCCTCGGGCCGAATCACGAACCGGTTGCGCTGGCTGGTTTCCTCGTACATCCGGTACAGCAGCGGCAGGTCGTCGCTTCCCCCTTCCTGCACCTGCACGCCCTTCCGCGCCGCAAGGCGGACGTTGTAGCGCCACTTGGACTTGAACCCGGCCATGATGTCGTCGAGGTCTGGGGTCAGGTCGAGGAGCATCGTGTTGCGGAACTGGACCTGCTCGCGCGAGGGCTGCCATCCCCGCCGGCGCAGCCGTTCGACGACCTGCTGGCCCGGTGGCAGGTCCAGCGGCACATCGGGATCGATCTTGACGAACAAGGCCCGTTCCCGGCGCGCAAGGTCCTCCAGGTCCGCCAATACCTGTACCAATAGCGGCGCGTCGCCATAGTCCAGCAGCGGCCCCTTGGGTACGTACGCCACGCGCACCGGCAGCCGGCCCGCCTGGCGGAGCAGCAGCAGGGCGGCGGCTTGTGGTTCGCCTGCAACATGCCACAGCCAGCAACTGACCTGCCAGCCTTGCCGTTCCTTCAAAGCTCCCCATTCCCAGCTCTGCAGAACGTGCGGGTCTGGCAGGCGCTGCAGCACCTGCTCCCATTCTCCCGGGCTCGTTATCTGTCGTTTCTCGAGGTTGTTGGTCATTGGTTGCGGTAAATCGCCTGGGCAGTGTAACTGCTCAGCCGGTCGCCCCTGGATGCCCTCCCAAGCCCGGAAAGGAGAAGGACGTGGCTGTCGCGGGCGGCGAAGCCGCCCGCGACAGCCACGTTTTCCCCCCTTCTCCAGCGCGGGAGGGCATCCAGGCGGGCGGCCTGGGCAGTTACTGAGCAGTTACCAATTGCCTTGAGGGATACCGGGCACCATGATGCCGTGGAATGGGCAAACTGTCAAGAAGGCCGAGCGGCTGTAGCCGTTGTCATTTGCCTCTCTGGCGCTTTCGTGTATACTTTTCGCTCCACAGGAGAAACAGCATGAACGACGTGAAGGGAAAATCAATCTGGCGCGCCGAGCCGCGGACAACCGTACAGGTCCAGTTCCCGGATCGGCGGACGTTCGAGGCGCCGCGGGGAACCCCGTTAGAGGTCTATGTTAAGGAAGCGTGCAGCAGTTCAGAGGTGCCGGTCATTGCCGCCTCGGTGGACGGCGAGCTGCGCGAGCTGGCTTACCCGCTGGAGCGAGACGCGCAGGTGACGCCGATCTGGCTCTCTGATTCGGATGGCGTCCGCATCTACCGCCGCTCCCTGGCCTTTCTGATGGTTGCGGCGATTTCGGAGCTCTACCCCGGCGTTCACATCGTCATCGACCACTCGGTCCCCTTTGGCGGCTACTTTTGCCGCGTGCTGGGCCGCGAGATGTTCTCTGCCGCCGAGCTGGAATTGATCGAGGAGCGGATGCGGGCCATCGTGGCCGAGAACGCTTCCATCACCAAAGAGCGCGTGCCCATTGGCGACGCCCTGGCAATGTTCATGCAGCGGGGCCAGGACGACAAGGCGCGTCTCTTTTCCCGGCGCAGCAAGGATTACTTGGTTCTCTATCGGCTGCACCAATACCGCGACTATTTTTACGGCTACATGGTCCCCTCCACGGCTTATCTGCCGCACTTTGCGCTGCGGCTTTTGCCGCCAGGATTCATCCTGCAGTATCCCCGTCGCCACCGCCCGACAGAGCTCTTGCCCTACCAGGAATATCCCCGCCTCAATACGGTTTTTCGCGAGTATAGCGACTGGCTGCAATTGCTGGGGGTGCAGGATGTGAGCTGTCTCAACGAGGCCGTCGAGCGGCAGCGCATCCAGGAGATCATTCTCGTCTCGGAAGCGTTGCACGAGGGACGGATCGCCCACATCGCGCACGAAATCGCCCGCCAGCGCGAGCAGGTCCGGCTGGTGCTCATCGCCGGCCCCTCTGCTTCGGGCAAAACGACGTTCTCCAAGCGCTTGTCGGTGCAACTGCTGGCCCACGGCATTCACCCATTCCCCCTGGCCTTGGACGACTACTTTGTCGATCGGGACAAGACCCCCTGTGACGAGAAGGGGGAGTACGATTTCGAGGTGCTGGAGGCGCTCGACCTGGTCTATTTCAACCAACAACTGCTGGCCATGCTGGAGGGAAAGCCGGTCGCGATGCCCGCCTTTGATTTTCGCAGCGGCAAGCGCAGTCAAGGGAGAGAGGTGCAGCTGGGGCCCGACCACGTCATTCTGGTCGAGGGCATTCACGGCCTGAATCCCAACTTGGTCCCGGCGATCCCCAAGGAGTGGGTCTATCGCATCTATGTCTCGGCGCTGACCCAGTTGAACATCGATCGGCACAACCGCGTGCCCACCACCGACACGCGCCTCATCCGGCGCATCGTGCGCGACGCCACCTTTCGCGGCTACAGGGCGGAGGAGACGCTAAACCGGTGGGAGAGCGTGCGACGGGGAGAAAAGCGGCATATTTTTCCCTACCAGGAACACGCCGACGTGATGTTCAACTCGGCGCTGCCTTACGAGATGGCGGTCCTCAAACCGCTGGCGGAACCGCTGTTGCTGCAAATCAAGTCCCCCGGCACGCGCCGGGTCGAATCCAAGCGGCTGCTGGCCTTCCTGGAGTGGTTTACCGCCTGCCCACCCGATATGGTGCCTGGCAATTCGATCCTGCGCGAGTTTATCGGCGGCTCGATCCTGCACGACTATGTCCCCGGCCGGTAGCTATTCTGCACGCAGAAAGCCGGGGAAAAGCAGTCGGCCGGGGCGAGAAACGGCTCGCCCCGGCCGAACCCTGTGGGGGCGTGGCATGCCGTGCCCTCGCTACGGCGCGTAGCGGAAGGGATGGCGCGCCGCGGCCTTTTCGGCCAAGAGCTCGGGCAGCGTGGGCCGTCCCTCGATGGCCTTGCGAATTGCCTGGCTCATGGCCTTGAAATTGTTGAACGAAACCCGCTTGGCGATCGAGGCCGCGGGATGGACAAAGGCGTTGACGATCAGGACCAGGTCGTCCAGCAGCGCGGGCGGCAAAAAGCCGCTGTCGACGTTCTTTTGGATCGCCAGGTTGATGCCCTCGGCAGCGTGCTCGTAGAACAGGCGGCGTTGCTTGGCGGTGCGGGCCGTCACCGTGGGCACCAGCAGGGTCAATGGGCGCTCGTTGATCACCTGCAGGCCGCGCTCCTCTCCCCACTCGGCCGTGGCGCGTGTGACGGCGCGGCCCACCGGCCCGTCGCGCAGTCCCACGAGCAGGTCGACGTGGGCGAGTTCTTGGAAGGGCGGGCCGGCGAATCCCTCGCCGACTTTCATCGTCCAATTGGCGACGGTGCGCGGCGTTTGCGGCGTGGCCGCGACGTGGGTGGTCACCCGGCGGTCGCCCAGGTCGTAGACGATCTCGGCAGCTGGAATCTTGCCCAGCGCCTCGAGCTGCATGCGCAGCTCTTCGTAATCCTCGCGCCGAAAGCCGCCGCCGGGCACGATCGGGTGGCGCGAGTTCCCCACCTCCAGGCCCATCATCTGCAGCCCCTCCTTGACCGCCTGGGTGGCGCTGCAGCGCACCACGATGCGCACCAGCTTTTGCACCTTTTGTTGCCACTCCTGCGCCGTCGCCAGGTCGCCCTCCAGCGTGGCCTGGTAGACCTGCTGCCAGATGTCGGGGATCAGGTTGGCGCTGGCCAGGATGGCCCCGTCCGCCCCGGCGGCGAGTGCGGCCTGCACCACCTCGTCGTGGCCGACGAAAATGCCCACCCGGCCCTTGACCTTTTCGAACATGGCTTCCATAAACGGCAAGTCGCCCGACGAGTCCTTGATGCCGATCGCGTTCTCCAGGTCGAGCAGCAGCCCCTCCGCCGTCCACCAGCGGAAGTGGGTTCCGGCGCACTGGGGGATGTTATAGATCACCAGCGGGAACCCCAGCTTGTCCAGGGCGCGGTAGTGGTCATAGACCTCGTTGAAGCTGGGCTTGAGAAAGTAGGGGGCGACGACGAGGGCGCCGGCGGCGCCGGCGTCCCGCGCCCACTCGGTCATTGCCAGCGTCTCTCGCGTCGACGGCATGCCGGTGCCAGCCAGCACCGGCACCCGTCCGCCGGCTTCCTCCACGCAGATTGCGATCGTCCGTTGCCGTTCCTCAAAGGTCATAGACGAGAACTCGCCGGTCGTGCCGCAGGGCACCAGCCCGTTGACGTGGGGCAGCACGTGGCGGATCAAGGCGCGAAAGGCCGCCTCGTCGACCCGATCGTCGCTTGTGAAGGGGGTCACCAGGGCGGGGAAAATACCGCGAAACCAATCTGTTTTGTAGCTCATGTCGCCTCCTACGCTCCGAACGCCTGGGCGATGGCCGCCCGTGCGGCGTCATAGACGCTCTTGTAGAGTGCATTCCGGTCCAACGCCTTGGGGTGGACAGTCGCCAACGCGACCATGACCTCCTCCTCGGCTGCCCGCGTGGGGATGGTCTCGCTCTCCAGCGCATCGGCGATCGCCCGGGCCAGGGCGGCCTGGGTGGGGCCATAGATCATGTTGGCCTGGCGCAGGTTCTGTTGCGGCAGGGTCGGCAGCAGCAGCGTCGCCGGGTAGACGGTGAGGCCGGGTTCCAGGATCGTCGTCAGCGCCTCCCGGCCGTGGAGCGGGTAGGTCAGTTGCATGGCGTAGGCATCGCCCAGGGGGGTATCCTTGCCGCCGGCAACCAGGTCGATCTGCACCTGGTTCAGGCCCTCGCCGGCGGCGCCTGTGCCCACCCGCAGGCCGTTTGTGCGAACAGCCTCGGCGGACAGTTCCAGGTCGCCAAAGCGGTCCTCCAGCTGGCCGCCGGGGAACGCGACGGGCGTGTCGGCAGCGGCGACCCGGCCCAGCTTTTCCAGTTCCAGACGGATCTCGGCCTGCGTCTCGTGGATCAGGGCGCCGCCCACGCTTTTCAGCGGCCTGCGCGGCCGTCCCACCGGCACGCCCATCATGTTGAGCGCGGCCTTGACCGCCACGCCGCCGCCGTGGCGGCAAAAGATGCGCGACAGCTTTTGCACCTGCCGTTGGAGCGCCCGCGCCTCGTCCAGCCGCCCCTCCCGCACGTGCTGCAGCACCTGCTGCCACACCTCGGGATAGACCTGGGCGCTGGCGAGGATCATGCCGCCCACCCCGCCGGCGAGGGCGGGGACCACCACCTCGTCGTGGCCGATGAGCAGGTCGATGCGGTCGCCGGCGTACTCGAGCAGCTCCATCGTATAGGTCAGGTTGCCGGACGAGTCCTTCAATGCCACGACGTTGGGCAGGTCGGCCAAATCCTCCACCACCGTGCGCGGCAGGTAGGCGTCCACTACCTGCGGGATGTTGTAGAGGATGATGGGGATGTCGACCTGGGCAGCGATGTCGTAATAGTGCTGGTAGAGGCCCTTGTCGGAAGGGTGGAGGAAGTAGGGGGTGACGACGAGAACCGCGTCGGCGCCAGCCTCGCGCGCATCGGCGGCCAGGGCGAGGGCCTGGGCCGTGCCGGAGGCGCCGCAGCCGGCGATGACCAGCTTGTCTCGCACCTCGTTGCGGGCGATCTCGACCATCCGGCGCTGCTCGGCGCGGGTCAGGTAGGGAAACTCGCCCGTCGTTCCGCTGGTGACGACCCCGTCGACGTGCGGCAGGACGTGGCGGATCAGGCCGCGAAAGGCCTGTTCGTCCAAATCTTCTGTCTGGCGGTCAAAGGGCGTCACCAGGGCGGGGAATATGCCCCGCAAGTTCAATTCATCTTGGCGCATGTGAACCTCCTTACAAGAAATTTTCAGCCATTTGTGTGCTAAAGATATTGTTCTGTTCTTGCAGCGCGCCGAGCCAGGCCCGGTCGAACTCGCCGCGGCGCAGTTGGGCGTAAATGGCTTCCATGTTCTCGACGTGCCCCCGCACCCGCTCCTCGGCGTACTGGCGGCTGCTTTCCCGCCACATCATGAAGGCAAAGTCGCTGCTCTGGGCCAGCAAAAGCTCGCGCAGGTACTGCTGCCGGGCCAGGCGCAGCGCTTCTTCCGCGATGCCTGCCGCGGCGTCGAATTCGTCCAGCCGCTCGATCGCCCGGTAAAGCCGGGGATAGAGCCAGTGGTTGCGCCCCATCAGCCAGCTTTCGCTATAGCCCTGGTAGCCCCAACTGGACAGCGACGGCGTCACCTCCTGGTTGACCGGATACTGGCGCAAATAGTCCGAAGCGGTGACCAGCTCGACCGTTTGCTGGTCATAGACCAGCTTGCGAAGCACCAACTCCAGCCAGGTCGGGCCTTCCCGCCACCAGTGGCCAAAGTGCTCGGTGTCGAACATGGCGACCAGGACCGGCTTGCGTCCCATCCAGGCCTGCAGCGCCTGCACCCGCTCCTGGCACCAGTGGAAAAAGTGCTGCGCGTGCGCGTCGCAGCGGCGAAAGGCCGCGTCGGGGTCGTACGCGCCGCCGCCCGCCCGCTTGCCGCGGTGATACTTGATCCCCGTGCCGGCCGGGCGGTCGATGTGGGTGAAAGGCGCGACCTGCTCCAGCTCCAGTTCGTAGCCAATGTCCCGGTCGCCGTCGAGGTAGCACGGATCGCCCGGATAGCCCTTGTCTTCCAGCCAGACCAGGTCGTGGATGCCCCAGTCGCGGCCAAAGGCGACCACTCCGTGGGGAGAATGGACCGGGGCGTGGACGCCGAACCGGGGCCGGGGGTGGCCGTTGAGAATGCCATTGGCGTTGAGAAAGGTGTAGCGAATTCCTTCCTCCTGCAGCAGCTCGTCGATGCCCGGAGAACGGCCACAGCAGGGAGCAAACCCGCACTCGGGAAGCCAAAAGCCCTGCGGCCGTTCGCCAAAGACGGCCTGGTGCTGCTGCAGGCCGAGCTGTATCTGGAGCCTGGCGGCGCGGGGGTAGAGCGTCCACAGGGGCAGATAGGCGTGGGTCGCCGCCGAGGTCAGCAGTTCGACGCAGCCCGCATCGCGCAGGAAGGCAAAGGCGGCCGTCAGGTCGTGATTCCAGTGTGCAAAGACGCGGCGGCAGCGCACAAAGTGCTGGTGGTACATCTGCGCCAGGCGCAAGAAATCGGGCCTGCCGCCCAGTCGCGCCATCTCCCGCTCCGCCAGCCGGACGCGGTCCTCCAGGTAGCCCAGGTAGCGCTGCTGCAGCAGCGGGTCGGCCAGTTGGGCCACCAGGCAAGGGGTGAGGGAGATGGTGATTCGGAAGCGGGCGCCGTCGCGGACCAGCCCGCTCAGGGCCTCGATCAGCGGGATATAGCTCTCTGTGATCGCCTCGAACAGCCAGTTCTCTTCCTCGGAGTGCGGCTGTGCGGCGTTGCGCACGAAAGGCATGTGCGTGTTCAAGACGAACAGCAGGCAGCCTTTCACTAGGTCAGTGTGGTCCACGATTCCTCGTTGCTTGCGGATGGGCCGTCGCGCGGCAGGCAGATGGTGTTCGAGGTCACGGCGGGGTGAAAGCGCCCGGCCGCCGTCTTGAAACCAGCCTGCGCGCAATAGTTGCGATCCGCGGCCCAGATTTCCAGGTACCAATGATCGATCTCGGGGGAGATGTCGACGTCAAAGTGAAAGTGGGAGTTGGTGTCGTCGAACAAGATGTCGGTCACGTCGTGGATGCGCAGCGTCCACTGCGCCTGCAGCGGGTCGAATCCTCCCTCGAGGCCGACCCGTTCGACGGTCTCTGGGCTGACGTGCCACCAGATAAAGGTCCAGTGGGGGTCCTTGGGCAGGAAATAGGCGCGGTCGGGATACTCATTCATCGGCTGGGCGCTGCGGTTCGTCAAACAGGCTGCTTTTCTTGATAATCTGGTAATAGGCGATCAGGGAGAGCGCGATGCGGGCGGTGTGCCACTGCTGCCAGTTGCCGTCCTGCACGTCGCCCTCCTGGCGGGTTTGTGTCTTGAGTAGCCATTGGGCGTTGGCCGAAAGGAGGGGCAGGGGGGCGTCGGGCATCTTGACCAGCGTTTCCAGGGTGAGACAGGTGTTCTCGTAATGCCCCCAGCCCCAGCCCTCGATGTTGCCCTCGGCATCAAAGATGGGCCGCTCCTCGCCGCGCAGCCACTCGACCGCCCGGTTGATGCGCCCACCCAGTGGCCGGAGGTCGATCTCAAAGGCCTGGCCGACCAGCATGCCCTGCAGGGCGTCGCAGGTCTTGTTGAGCGCTGGGCTGCCGCTCAGGCCCTCCTGTCCGGGGTGGCAACTGCCGCTGTTCCAACTGCCGTCCGCGTTCTGGGTGGCGGTGAGCCAGCGAATGGCCCGCTCCACGATGGCGCGGTAATCCGCCTGGCGGACCTCGCCCAGCGCCTGCAGCGCCGCGCTCGTCGCGCCGACCTCGCTGTAGCAGCGGGTCGGCGTCGTCACGTCGAACCCCCATACCTGGGCATCCCACCCGCCGTCCTCGTTCTGGGCCTGGACCAGCCGCTCGATGCTGTACGAAACGGTGGGGGGGATCGCTTCCAGGCGTGGCTGGCCGGCCTGGTAAAAGCAGCGCACGGCGAGCGAGATTTCATAGACCGGCATCCCGCTGCCGGGATTGATGTACTCGACCGCCCACATCTCGGGGTGGGAGCCGATCCAGCTCAACCCCCGCTGCAACATGCCTGCGACGTCGACGTCATAGGCCAGGTTCTCCAGCTCCTGGGCGGCGTTCAGGCAGAGCACGGCGTAAGCGGTGCCCCAAAAGTTGCTCACGTCGAACTGGAATCCCCAACCGCCGTCGCTGTGCTGGCTGCGGCTTAGCCGGCGCACGGCGCGGACGATGGCGTCCTCGGTCTGCTGCACCTTCCGGTGGAGGTTCATGTCCTGGCCCACCTGCGAGGTGATGTGCTGCACCTGCTCCTTGCTGCCGGCTATCAACTCGCCGGCGTGGCTCATCATGCGCTCGGTGACCTGGCCGATCCGGGCAAAGCAGTCGATAAGCTTTTGGTACTTTTGCTCGTTGGTGAGATTGCTTTCCAGGATGCCCATCAAATAGCCCCGCACCTCTGGGTCCTGGAGAATCTCCAGGGGATTTTCGAGTGTGCTCATCTCACCACGCTCCCTTTTCGCCGGCGATCGCCATCCGCCGCGCTTCGCGGGCGACCTCCTTGACGTAGCAGGCCGTCCTGAGCGCTCCCAGCAGGTCCTGCGGCCTGCGGCAGACGCTGGCCTCAAAACCGTAGCAGTTGCGGATGACGTCGATGATGCTCTCGCCATCCAGGGTGGCAAAGTTTTTGAGCGCCACAAAGACGATCATGGGCAAGAGCGGCCGGTCCCCACCCACGTACTTGATCCAATCGTGCGGCGGGTGGCTCAGGTCCAGCACCACCAGGTACGCCTCTTCGAAGCGCATGGTCCGCTCGAACGTCTCGTCGGGCACGACGAACCAGGCGTCAATCTCTCGTTCGTCCAGCGCGCTGGCCACGTAGTACATCTTGCGCGGGGGTTTCCGCGCCGGGGGGGCTGCTTCGTCCCACGGGGCCTGGGGCTGCTGCTGTTTGCCGATCTGCACCAGGTCGTCGATGCGGCCCACGCGGTCCAGGTAGCCGATCAGCTCCCGCACCTTGCCTTCCGTCCCTTCCCCACCCAGGGTGTCGTACTCCACGCCGAGGTGGAAAAAGAGCGTCTTTAAGCTCTCTTTTGTGGGAAAGTGACGGGTGAGAATCTGAAACAGTCTGCTCCGGTAATCCTGCTGCGCTTCCGCCATCTCAACTTGCTCCCTTTCCGAAAACCTCCACCAGCGGGTCACACCACTGAGACCAAAACTGGATCGGTTCTTTCACCGGCACCGGGTTGTCGTGCGTCTGCTGGTCCGGGTACGGGTTGCTGCCCCGAGGCCGGGCCAGCAGTTCGTGGTTGTAAAAGATCGCCCCCTCGGTCATCTGGTGGTCCAGGGTATTGATCAATATCTGTTCGACGAGTTCGTCCTCGCCCAGCATTTGCAGCAGCTTGATCAGGTAGGGCGTGGAGCGCAGCCAGACGACGTCGGCGTGATACTGGTGATCGCCATAGTATATCTGTGGGGAGACGCCGCGGGCGACGATGCCAAAGGGCCACCTGCCAATGCCGTATTTGACCAGCCGGCGATGGACCAGCAATTCCTGCCTGATCCGCTCCCAGATGGCGGACAGCTCTGCCGGGGCAAAGATCATCTCGCCCAACATTGCCGCCGCTACCACGGCCGGCTCGGTCGGCAGCGGGTCCCGCACGCTCCGCTCGCGATAGACCACGTTGTACAAAAAGCCCCGCTCCGGATCCCAAAACACGGCCTTAAAGTGCGCCGTGGCGCGGGCGAGCAGGTCGGCGACCCGCTCCCTGAACGCGGCAATTTCCGGCCCGGCCTGCGCCGGCAGCGGCTCCCGGCTCAGCGCCAGGCGGATCGTTTCCAACATCCCCTGCAGCATGACGATCCACTGGGCGTTGATCTCGGGCAAAAAGAACTCGGGCGCGGAGAGATGTTCTTTCAATGCCCTGTCGTCTGCCAGCCGCTCGTACAGGGCATGGATGAAGGATTCGGACACCCGGTTGGGCAGGTTTTCGATGAGCCGCCCCTCGCAGAACACGGACTGGGTTTGGGTATCGATCCACGAATGTCGCGGGACGCTCAACAGCAGGCCGGTCGGGGCGTCTACTTGCGGCGGCCCGTCTTTCTTGTAAAGCGGATGAGCCAGCGCATCCTGGCGGCAAAACCGTTCGACCATCTTGATCGCATAGGGCAAGAGGTCCCAGGCAAAGTCCACGTCACCTGTCCGCTGGACGTAGGCGTTGGCGGCGATAAAGCACAACAAGGTGGCGTCAGAGGTATTATAGTCCTCGTTGTCTTCCTTGTTAAACTGGGGCAGCCGGTTCAGGATGCGCCCCGAAGCCTCGTCTTGCATGCAGAGGGCGAGCAGGATAATGTTCTTGATGTTCTCCCGCTCCTCCGGGATGCGCATCAGCGTGTCCATGCTGTTCAGGATGCCCTCGAACACGTCGCGGTACCAGGGGTTCTTGAACCACCAGGCGCCCGCATAGGGGACCTGGACGTAAAAGATGGGCGGCTGGGCCAGGTGGATGTAGAGCTTGAACTTGGTCAGGCCTGCGATGCGGCCCAGGATTGCATCCTGGAACGGGATGCCGGGCCGCAGTGGAAAGAGTTGCTGGAGGCGCTGGTACAGCCGCCAGTCCTCCCCCCGCGACTGTTGCAGCTGCTCTTCCAGCACGGGGAACGAGGGAAAGGCCGCTTTTTTTTCTTCCTCGTGCAGGTTGCAGCAGAAAAAGAGCCGCGCCCAGCGGGATGCAAAAGAGGGCGGGATTCGAACTTGAAAGAAGGCAGCGATGTCGTGGTGCTCCTCCTCGAACACGGTTTTGCCATCGGGGGATTCCTCCCTCTCGCCGGTGCCCAACTTGTAATGCCACTCCAGTTGTTGCGGCTTGGCAAAACGATCCAGTTCTACCGGTGGTAGGCGGAACGTGATCGACCGCTGCCCGTGGCGAAATTGGATGTTTCGATAGCTCGCGGAATCGTTCACCTGGATTTCATAATCGAAGCGGGAGGGGTCGTACATGTGGCGGATGTCGAGGAACGGCTGGAGGACAGGGGTGATGGCGGTGCCGTGATGGACCAGCCCGTGGGGAAAATAGAGTTCGACGCAGCCGGTGATGCACAACGGCTGGTTTCGCGAGTGCAGGTAGTAGGAAACGTAGAACGGGATCTCCGCGCCCTCCCTCCCACCCAGGGCGGCGGCGGCGATCTTGTATTCGTAGGTCACGCGCCAGGGATTGAGCCGCACCGCCAGGCGGGTGCGATCGGTGACGAACGGCAGGTACTTGCCGGCCGGGTCCTGCAGGCCGAGCGCGACGCAGTCGATGAATTTCCAATTCTCGCCGCCCTGGTAGACCAGCAGCCCCTCGTAGGGATAGTCGCGGTTGGGAGCGATCAGCCGCTTGTCGTCTATCTCGATGATGCTGGAATAGATGGACTGAACCCACTCGGCGGAAGGGGCCATCAGCGCGCAGCGCCGGTTGCGGGCAAATCCCCAGTCGGGGTTCTCGAGCGGGGTCAGCGAGATGAAACTGCCGATCGGGTCTTCTGCCAGGGGGGTGTCCGCGTAGCGCATGGGCTGTCACCTCATTCCTGCACACAAAAGACGACGCCGGCCTGGGGTTGGTGCTCTTTGCCTGCCCGGTCGGTGACGGCGACGGTCAGCCAGCGCGGGCGGTCGAGAAAATTGTGCAGCGCCTGCTCCATCCGCGCGAAATCGCGCCGCAGTTCCCAGCTGCGGCTGGGGTCAGCCGCATCGTGGAGCACCACGAACAAGCGGTTGGCGGCGTGGAACCGGCCTTGTTGAGACTGCTGCGCGTACAGCCAGCGCGCCAGTGCCGCGGGGTGTGCCTGGGCGTAGCCGACGTCGTGGCCGAACCCGCGGGGGAGGGCGGTCAGCTTGAGGTCGAACCCCGTTTCGTCCAGGTAAAAGTCGACCGTGTGGTGGAAGGGGTCGGGCTCGGGGCGGGTGCGGGGGTGGGCCAGGATGATCTCGAGCGCCGCCTGGTGGGTATGAAAGTTGTACCAGCGCCGGAGGACATAGCCGCCAAATTCGCGCGGCGGAAGGTCGCGTTCGGCTGCCACCCGCCGCGTCTCGCGGCGCAGTGCGCGCAGCGTCGGCGTGGAATAGACAAAGCGGCTGGCCTGGTCCCAGGCGTCGTCCTGCACCCGGCCCCAGGGCGGCATATCTTTGACCTGCAGCAACTCCTGGCGCCGGTCGACTGGCGCGGCGGGTTTTTGGAACACGATCACGTACTCGTGCTTAAAGACGTAATATCCCCCTGCCAGGGCCCGGTAGCGCCAGAGGTTGCTGGCGCGGCCCTTGCCCCGCTCGTTGCCGGCGATGTTTTTGACCACGATGGCCTTGGTGCGCAGGCCCACCCGCTGCATCCGCTCCATGCAGTAGAAGCCGAGGGGGACCAACTCGCCGCGGCTGTACTTGTCGCCGACGACCAGCGCCGCAAATCGCCCTGGCTCCAGGAGATCGAACCCGTGCCGGGCCACCGCGCCGAACTGGTCGAGGAAAGCTTCCACGGAAGGGGCGTTGGAGAGGTCGGCGGGATGGTCTGAAAACGAGATGATGTCGTGATAGGGGGGGTGGAGCAGCAGCAGCTGGGCATGTTCCGTGCCCAGCGCAGCCAACTCTTGCCGCACACGCACTGCTGTTTCGGCCTGGGTGGCGTCGCCCGGCACGAGGCGGATGCGGTCGCCCAGCAGCTCGGGTGGTAGCTTGGCGCGCACCGCTTCCACCAGCCCCGGCTGCAGCTCGACCCCCACCAGCCGCCGCTCGAGGCGCGCTGCCTCGATGGCGCTGGTGCCCGAGCCGAGGAAGAGGTCGAGCACCACGTCGTCCTTCTTTGTGTAGCGCAGCAAGATCTGGGTGGCGATCTGGGGGACGAAATTGCCGTGATAGTCCAGTTGGTGCCCCCCGCTCCGGTCGCGGCTGTCGATCAGCCACAGGGAGTCGGTCCAGATATGCTCATACTCCCGCCAGCGATCGAGGTCGATATCGGAATAGGGAGGGGTCTTGGTCATAATTCGGCCTTTTTGAGAATCTCGTCCAGGATATCGGCGCCGGTGCGGTTGCTCTGCCCATTGATCGCCACGCGCAGGTCGCGGTATAGACCGGGGGTCAGGTCCTCGCCGGTGGCGTAGCACGTGAGGGCGATGGCGCGGACCCCGTTGGCGATGCCATAGCGCGGCTCATACCGTTCCAGGCGCTCGAAGAAAAAGGTACAGCTGGCATACATCCGTTGCCGATAGAACTGGGCTTCCAGCAGCCACAACATTCGCTGTGCTCCCTCGGCACCAAGTTTACTCAGGCCGTGCCGGGCCAGCAGTTCCGGGCCCTCGATCTCTCCCATCACCACGGCAATGTACTCGTCCCGCAGCGCCCAGGGTTCCAGGCCCATCTTGAGCGCCTCGCGTTCGTAGGCCGCGTCCAGGTTGCAGGCCAGGTTATCCAGCGCGCGCCGCAGGGCGCCTTTCCAGCGGCTGTCGCCCTCGGTACACTCGCATCCCACCACCCAGCGGGCCAGCCCGTGCGGGCAGCTCCAGGACGAGTTCTGCACGATCTCGATCTCTGTTTTCGGAGGGTGGTCGCGCAGGTAGCGGCCCAAGGTCGTGATGGTGTAGCCGTGTTGTTCGCCGATTTCCAGGATGCGCTGCAGCACCGCGGCCCCCTGTGGGCGGTGGTGGCCAAAAGTCTCGCCGTCGGTGGCCGCGAGCAGCAGCCCGTCGCGCTGGCAGCGCCACCTGACGTGGTCCCAAATCCATCCGTCCACGTTGCCCGGGTCCGGCATGTCGAAGGAGAGGGTGTTGGAGAGGTGGCGATCGCGCACAAAGACCGCGATTTTCTCTTCTTCGCCGCGGATGCGCACCCAATAGGGGCCGGCGCCGTTCTCCATGCTTCCCCGCACCTGTTCGTCGGAGAGGATGGTAAAGCGGATACCTTCTGAAACCAGGACCTGCAGCGTCGCCTCGTCGACCGCCATCTCTGGCAGCCACATCCCCTCGGGGCGGTGGCCGAAGCGATGGGTAAAGCTGGCGATGCCCCAGCGGACCTGGCAGACCTTGTCCCGCCGCCGCGCCAGGGGGAGGATCGTGTGGTGGACCGGCTGAGCCAGTCCGTTGCTGACGCCGTGGGCGGCATAGTGGGCCCGTTCGCCGGCGACGATCCGCTCGTACGTGGCAGGGGCGTGCTCGTCCAGCCAACGGGCCAGCGTTCCCCCCAGGTTAAAGCTGATCCGTTCGAAACTGCCGGCTTCGGCCAGGGGAGTATAGCTCTCGGCGGCGATGCGCTCGTTCCAGTTGGCGTACGGGGCGGCGTCCGGCTCGCGGGAGATGTGATTGGTGAACGGGTCCGCTCGCGGCGGCTGGTAAAAATGGCCGTGGACACAGAAATAGCAATCAGACATCGGCTCGTCAGTCTGTCCTTTGCGAGATTTGCCAGCCCCAATTGCTGGCGGCGGCAACCAGGCTGGTGTAGACCAGGCCCGGCAGGATCGAGATGAGCAGGGTGAGGATGAAGGGATCGGTCTCCATTCCCGCTCGCGCGCTGAGAAAAACGAACAGCGCAAAGGCACCCCCTGCCCAACCGCCCAGGCCGACGATGGCGCCCATCTTTTGCGCCTCTTTGCTGCTCAAAGTGCGCCCGCCTTTTTTGGCCTCGTGCCCGACCATCCAGCCCGCGAGCAGGCCCAAGGGAAATCCGGCCAGAACGCCCACACAACAGATCGCGCCCAACCCGGTGACGATGGCGTTGACGACCGCCAGGATCAGCCCGAGCTGCATGGTAGATGCAGCCATGCTGGCCGGGACAGGGCTGGGACGGGATGGCGCTGGCCTGGGCGGTTGGGGAGCGGGCCGGCTGGGCTGGGGTGTGGGGCGGGTGCGCACCGCTGGGGGCGGCGGGTACAGCTTGGCTAGCGAGGACTGGGCCAGGCGGACGATTTCTTCGTCGTCGGCGACGTCGCGCGCCTGCTCAAACTCCCACCGGGCCTGATCGATCGATCCCTGCCTCAGGGCGTAGTCGCCGCGGGCAATGTGAGACTGGGCGAGCTCGTCGTCCGCTGAAGGCTCGCCGGGCGGCGGCTCCGGCAAGGACGGCGCGAGGGGTTCCGCCGGGGGAGCGACCGGCGCTTCTTGCGGCGCGAACGGTTCCACCATCAGGGTGGGCATCTCGATCGACGCTGGTTCTGGCCAGTCGAACAGGTCGTCCAGCTTGGGGATTTCTACCTCGGGCGGTTTCGGCCACTCGAACTGGTCGCTGCCCAGGGCAAAGCCGCACTGCTGGCATGTCGTGGCCTGCGGGTCGTTTTCCGTGTTGCAGATGGGACATTTCATCGCCTTCACTCCGCGTACTGCCGGGCTGCGAGGCGCAGCGCCAGCGCCCACGTCCCGCCTGCCGGCAGGTCGAGTTGCCAGATCAACAGCGTGCACGTCCCCTGGTAGGACCGCTCGTAGCCGGCTTCCGAATTTGTGACGGCTTCCAGGGGGAAATGCCACAGCGTGGCCGGGCGGTCGGCGTGCAACGAGACCTCGCCCGCCAGATCGGGCAGGGTCGAGCCGACGACCAGCTGCGAGACCCCGTCGCGCTGGCCTGCAGCGGCCAGGCCGAGGCGCTCACCGTCGACGCGCAGGACGCCGTAC
Organism: Anaerolineae bacterium; assembly: GCA_016931695.1. Lineage (GTDB taxonomy): Bacteria > Chloroflexota > Anaerolineae > B4-G1 > DUEL01 > JAFGEI01. The sequence continues at coordinate 27,824 of JAFGEI010000023.1, forward strand.
TCGCTGTTGCCGCCGACGATGCCCCAGTTCCACTCGACGCCCAGGCGGAGGGAGAGGGGTTCGGCGCCCGCGTTTGTGACCTGGTAGTCGATGGTCAGCTCGTCGCTGCCGGCGGCGGCGGACAACCGTTTCTCTAGCCGTACCGGCCCGGCGGCCCCAACGCGGCCCACGCGGAACAGGGTCAGGCTGGCGCCCGGCTCCTGCTCGTCGATGCGCACTCCATACGGCTGGGCGAGAAAATCGCCGCGCTCCGCGCCACCGCCGTGGGAAAAGGACTCGCAGGTTGTGCCGGGGTGGAGAAAGTGGTCCAGCAGCGCCAGGCGGCGGTACGAATCGTGCGCGATATAGTCCGCGACGTCGCGTTCCTTGACCCGGATTGCAGCTGGCGGGGCTTTTTCGCCCGGCAGGACCAACCGCCCCTCGGCTGTCGCAGCGAGCAGTTCGTCGTGGTACCCCTCGCGGCGGCGGGTCATGCTGTTCAGCAGGTTGTAGCGCTGCCAGCGCCAGTCCCATTCCACCAGCGCCCCGCCGTAGCCTGGCTTGCAGACTAGCAGGTGCCGGTCCGTGTTCACCACCACCTCGGCCTGTCCATCACCGTCCACGTCATACTGCTCGACCTCGGCCCAGGGAGCGGCGCCGAAGCGGGCCTGGTCGGCCAGGTGCTCGGCGGCGATGAGGTGCGCATAGTTGGCGACGCGGATGTGAAAGAGATAGATGCCGCCAAAAAGGCCGTGCCAGTAGCCGCAGTTGCACTGGGACGACCAGAGGTGATCCAGCGCCCGCGTTTTTTTCTCTCCCTCGGCCATCGCGTGTACCTTGCGGCTGACCCAGAGCATCTTTTTGTGCATCTGGTTCACCTCGTCGTAGCGGGCGATGAAGGAGCGCCAGTGCCCACCCTTGACAAAGCGCAGCACGTCCTGCCGTCCCTGCTCTGCCAACTGCTGCCGGATCCGCTGCAGCGCGGCAAAGTCGTCTGGCGGCAGCGCCCACTGCATCATCTCCTCGTAGGACGCGCAGGGCAAATAGACGCGGCCGAGCGGCGGCTGGCCGGCGGCAATCTCTCCCAGCGGGCGCGTGTCGAGCCAGTCGCTGTTGGCCTCCAGGGCGGTAAAGAACCGCTCGACCCACGCCTCTCGCTCCCAGCAGAGGTCCCACGTCCCGGGCCAGAGGCCGAACTTTTCGCCGTCGTCCCCCATCACGGCGACCCTGGCCTGCCCGGCGCTGTTTTCGGGCGCCGCGTCTGCCTGGGTGCGCAGCCAGTCGATCACCTCTTCCACCGGGTGCCAGGGGATGGCGTAGCGCAGGTACATCGAGTTGCCAAATACCTGCAGCGCGTGGCCCTGCTCCTCGGTTACGTAGGCGCCAAAGAGATCGTCGTCGGTGAGACCGACCATCTTGAAATGGGTGTCGTCGAGCAGGGTGTAGCGGATGCCGGCCTCGGACAGAGACTTGGGGAGGTGGGGCTCCCAGACCCGCTCGGCCAACCACGCGCCTGTTGGCCGGCGTCCAAAGCGCTGCTGCAGAAAACGGTTCGTCTTGTGCAGCTGGCCGGCCTTGTCGGCGTCGGGGATCGCGGTCAGGATCGGCTCATAGTAGGCGCCGCCGAGCATCTCGACCTGGCCGCGGTCGACCAGGGCGGTCAGGCGCTGCAAGTGGTCGGGCTGGTGGGCGGACAGCCAGTCCAGCAGCGGGCCAGTATAGTGAAAGGCCATGCGGATGCGCGGGTGGCGCTCCAACGCTGCCAGCAGCGGGCTGTAGGCCTGTTGGACTGCCAGGGCAAAGACGTGGCCGAAATTGCCCACAGGCTGGTGGTTGTGGATGACCAGGGATAACGTGATCCGGCCCATCAGCTTTGCGCGTGGCGTTCGATGGCCTGGCGGTAGAGCTGGAGGTACTTTTTCGCCGCAGCGCTCCAGCAAAAGTCGCCCTTCATGCCCCGCATCTGGAGCGCTTCCCACGCCGCCCGGTCGCGAAAGACCCGCATCGCTCGCCGGACTGCCTCCAGGCCGGTCTCGGGGCCAAAGGGCGAAAAAGAGAAGCCGGTGGCCTTGTCCGGCCGCTCGTGGTAGTCGATCACCGTATCGGCCAGGCCGCCGGTCTTGTGTACTACCGGCACCGCGCCATAGCGCATGGCGATCATCTGCCCGCGCCCGCACGGCTCGAAGCGGGAGGGCATCAGGTAGATGTCGCATCCGGCATAGATGCGGTGGGCCAGGACGTCGTCGTGCCGGAAAAGGCAGCGCACCTTGTTGGGGAAACGGCGTTGCAGCCCCTCCAACATCTCCTGGTATTCCGGCTGGCCGGTGCCCAGCAGCACCAATTGAACGTCGCCGGCCAGCAGCGGCTCCATCATCGCCGGCAAGATGTCGACTCCCTTGACGTGCTCCAGCCGGGTCACGAGGCCGAGCAGCGGTACGTCAGGGCGGACCGGCAGGTGCGCAGCCTGTTGCAGCGCGGCCTTATTCACCGCCCGCATCTTGGTGCTGGAGCGGTCAAAGTGGTGCGAGATGTGGGGATCGGTCGCCGGGTCCCACACCTGGCAGTCGATGCCGTTGGGCACGCCGGAGAGCCGATCCTGGCGCTGGCGGAGCAGGGGCGCCAGGTCGCCGCCCGCTGCTGTTTGTAGGATATCTTGGGCATATTGCTGGCTGACCGTGTTGACCAGGTCCGCGTTGGCGATTCCCTGCGCCATCCAGTTGACTTGTCCGGGCGGTTCCACCTCCAGGTGCTTGACGTACTCCATTTGGGCAAAGGTCAGCAGCAGCCGGCCAGAGATGCCCTGGTAGGCGAGGTTATGGATGGTAAAGAGACAGGCCAGGTGGCGGTATTGGCGGAGATAGCGGCCCTCGTAGGCCAGCCAGGTTGGAAGGACGGCGGTATGCCAGTCGTTGGCGTGGATGACGTCGGGCATCCACTCCAGCATCTCCAGCGAAGCGATCACCGCGCGGCCAAAGAAGGCGAATCGCTGCGGGTCGTCGTCAAAGCCATAGACCCGCTCGCGCGGGGAAAAGAATTTTTCGTCCCACACCAGATAGACGGGGACGCCGTCGCCCGTCGTGGTGTGGACGAGGTGGGCCCGCTCGTGTCCTGGGCCGACCGGCACGGAGAAGGGCCTGGCAAACTTTTTGAACTGGAATTCCTCGGAGCGAATGGAACCATAGCGCGGGATCATCAGGCGAACGTCGTGGCCCATGGCGTGGAGCACGTTGGGCAGTGCGCCGGCGACGTCCGCCAATCCTCCGACCCGGGCGAATGGAACCGCTTCTGCGGCGAGAAACAATACTTTTAGCCGTTTGTCGCTCATGTCCTGCCATTCCTCGAGATCCCGGCCCGTTGCCCGTGTTCTATCCAACCGCCCTCTCCCGGCGCGGTGCGCGAAAGCGGCGTAAAAGTCGGCGAGGGTGTCGGCGTGGCGCTGGGTGAGCGGCGGGAAGATGGGATGAAAGAAATGAACACTCCCACCACCATGCTGACGACAACGAGCAGGCTAATGATCCAAAAGATGCGCTGGGCACTCGATTTTTTACGTGTCACAATTTCTCCTTGTGCCGCTCATTTCTCTCGGCGCGGGTTGTGGGATTGGCACCATTGCCACTTCCGGTTCCAAAGGTGCCGGTTTCGGGCCTGGAATTCGCTTTCAGCCGTGGAATTCCGTGGCGGGAATGACGCCGCCCCCAAAACACCAGGCTCCAGGTCGTATTATAGCACAGAGGGCGGCAACGACAACCAAAAAGGAAGGAGGTGTTCGAGGCAAATCCCGCCCAGTGGGCGAGAACGGCGAGGTAAAAACTGCTTTGGCTTCGAAATCCCATCGCCCCTGTCACTTGCGTGGGGAGCAAGGTGGGATAGAATGGGCCAACCGACGCATTTCTTGCAGGAGGCTGTTATGACCCAGTTCATCATTGCCCACGACGTGGGCACCAGTGGCAACAAGGCGGTCCTGGTCGATACCGCCGGCGCCGTGCGGGCCACCGCTTTTGCTCCCTATCCAATTCACTATCCCCGCCCGGATTGGGCGGAACAGGAGCCGGAGGACTGGTGGAACGCTGCCGCCGCCACGACGCGCCAGATCATGGCCCAGGCCGCCGTCTCGCCCAGCGACATCCTCTGCGTGGTGCACGCCACCCAGATGCTGGGCATCGTTCCGATGGGCCGCGACGGCCGGCCTCTGCGCCGGGCGATCATCTGGCTCGACGGGCGGGCCTCGGAGCAGGCGACGCGCATCATGCGCAAGTTCCTGGGACCGCGGGTCTTTGCCGCCCTTGCCGGGGCCGAGATCGGCGGCAAGGACGGCATCGCCAAGCTGCTGTGGCTCAAGGAGAACGAACCCCAGGTCTATGACGGCATGGCCTGTTTCCTCGACGTCAATGGCTATCTCACCTACCGCGCCAGCGGGCGCATGGTTTTCGAGTGGTCCTGCGCCTCCGCTTTTGGTTTTGATCTGAAGAAAAAGGACTGGCTGCGCTTTATCTTTCAGTACGTCGGACTCGACCTGTCCAAGTTCCCCCCCCTGGTGCGGGCGATCGACCAGGTGGGGACGCTAACCGCGGCGGCGGCCCAGGACTGTGGGCTGCTGGAGGGCACGCCTGTCTTTGGCGGCGGCGGTGACGCGCAGGGAGCGGCGGTCGGTTCGGGGGCCGTGGAGGAGGGAGAGGGCCACATCTCTCTCGGCACCTCCGGCTGGGTTGGCGTCGTCACCCGCCAGACCCCCACCGGGCGCCACGGCGTCGCCGCCATCCAGGCCGTCGACCCCGACAAGGCGTTTCTCTTCTCCGAGATGGAGACTGCCGGCGCGTGCCTAAAGTGGATCGCCGACGAGTTCTACCGCCACGAACAGGCCGACCCCAATATCCCGAACGTCTATGCGCTGATGGATCAGGACGTAGAGACCATCCCCCCCGGGTCCGACTACCTGGTCTTTACGCCGTGGATGTACGGCGAACGGTCTCCGGTCGCCGATACGTGGGTGCGGTCGACCTTTTTCAACATGAGCGCCGATCACAGCCGCGAGCACCTGCTGCGCGCGGTCTACGAAGGGGTAGCCTATAACCTGCGCTGGATGCTCGAGATCGTGGAGGACAAGTTTGGCTTTCCCCTGCCGCTGCTGCGGGTGATCGGTGGCGGCGCGCGGGGATGGCCGTGGATGCAGATCATTGCCGACGTGACCGGCCGGCGGGTGGAAACGGTGGCCCAACCCCAGGAGGCGGGGGCAGTGGGGATCGCCCTCGCCGCCGGGGTAGGGCTGGGTCTCTATCCGGATTTCCGTTCGTTGAAGGACATTGTTCGCGTCGAGCGGACCTTTGAGCCGCAGGTGGACCATCGTCCCGTCTACGACGTGTTGTACGCTGCCTATCGTCGTCTTTATTCTTCGCTGCGCCGTCTCTACCGTGACGTCAACGAGGTGCGCTTCCGTATTTAGTGGTATAATATGGATCGGTGCTACTTGTGGAAACGAGTGACAAGCTAGTACATCGCGGCCGAAATGAGCAGCCAGTTCTTGCTCAGAGGGGAGCGTCAGATCCCCGTCGGGAACGCCGACTTGGCCGCTTGCCGGGGCCTGTGGCCCGGATTCCTGCAAATCCGCGGGGACAGGGGAATCCAGGCCAGGCATAGAACCGGCGGGGTATTTTCGCCTGCGTGTACTAGCCAAAAGGCCATGCGCTATTTCAAAGGAGAGATGAAATGAAAAAGAACCAATGGTTTGTGCGACTGCAACTGCCGCTTGCACTTATCATCGGCCTGTCTTTTGCTCTGGTTGTGGCCATGGGGGGCTTGCGCGCCCCGGCCCAGGCCGGTCCCCCAAGCCCCTGGCAGTTGGTCCCCATCAGCACCGACCCCGACTTTAACGCCCTGGACGTCCCGATCGACAGCAGCGTCAGGGTCACCTTCACCGAGGCGATCTCGCTTCCCACTGTGGACGTCACCACCTTTGCCGTGCACGGCAGCCAGGGGCCTGTGTACGACGGCGTCTACAGTCTGGAAAATGGCGACCGGACGGTCGTCCTGGACCCGGATCGAAATTTCTATCCTGGCGAGGTTATCCGGGCCTCTGCCACGACCGGCATCCTCGGCAGCGGTGGGGACCCGGTCCAGGTTCCCTACACCTGGCAGTTCTGGGTCGAGACGGAAGGGGACAGCGCGCGGTATGGCCTGGTGGGCGCGCTCTTTGGCGCCAACGACAAGTGGACGGACGCGATCGCTATCGGTGACATGGACGGCGACGGCGACCTCGACGTGATCGCCGGAAACGCCTACTATCAAAACGTTATCTACTTTAACGGCGGGGCGGGTAACTTTTACGTGGGGCAAAACCCCTGTGAACAGTCTCCGATCCCTGAGGGCGTTCACTGCTTCAGCGGCAGCGGCGACGCCACGCGCAGCCTGGTTTTGGGTGACATTGAGAACGACGGCGACCTGGACGTGGTTGTCGGCAACAACGGCGACCAGAATCTCATCCACGTCAACGATGGTGCGGGGAACATGGATGCGTCCCGCGTCGTCAGCCCCGAACCCAATTTTACCATCGCCGTTGCCATGGGAGACGTCAATGGCGACGGGTACCTGGATATCGCCGTTGCCAACAGGGGCAATGACGATCCGAACATGATCTATTTCAACGACGGCGACGGCACTTTTAATACCACGTTCTATCCACTGGGATCGGGAGCGGGGGATACCCACGATTCCTATGCCATTGCCCTGGGCGACCTGGACGGCGACGGCGACCTGGACGCGGTCGTCGGCAACATTGGCGCTGACCCCGACATGATCTATATCAACGACGGCGTCGGCAACCCCTACGACATCGTTTCTTACCCTTTTAACAGCAGCGTCGATACAACGCACGCTCTTGCCCTCGGCGACATGGACGGCGACGGCGACCTGGATATCGTCGCCGGCAAGAACGGGCAGCGGAACGCGATCTATTACAACGACGGCGGCGCCTCGTTCGACGCGCCCCATTTTGCCTTTGGGGCCTCTTCCGATTACACCCTGGGTGTCGCCCTGGGCGACCTGGATGGGGACGGCGACCTGGACGTGGTGGTCGCCAACGATGGCGGGCAGAACGCGGTCTATTTGAACGATGGCCACGGTGTCCTGGCGCGCCATCCCCTGTTCTATGGCACCGGCCACGACAACAGTTGGAGCGTCGCCCTCGGCGACCTCGACGACGACGGCGACCTCGACGCGGCGGTCGGCAATGCCGGGACCGCTGGACTGGGCCAGAACTTTATCTACCGGAACCGCCAGGCGGTCTATTTGCCCCTGGTCGTGCGTGACCTGACCCGCTTTGTGGTCTATATGCCGCTCATCAAGCAGGTCTCCCCGTAGCGATTTGCCGCTCTCGCTGGGGGAGAGATCGCGGCGTCGTTGCCCGAAAACAAGATGCCCGGCGCTCGAGCGCCGGGCATCTGCTGCCCAATGCCGGTGGGGTTTGAACCTATTCTGCTGCCTCGGCGATCGTTTCTTCGCCCCCGGTGTCCTCTTCCTGTTCCACGTCCCTTGCCGCTTCATCTTCGACGGTAAACTCGCCTTCGATGACGGGGGGCTCCTCACCGGCGGGCCACTCGCCGATCTTGGCGCCCAGCGCCCGCAGGTGTTCGCGAACCACCTCCGTCGGGCTCAGTTCGATGAACAGCTTGGTGCTGAGCAGCAGCACCGCGACGTCGTCGAGCTGGCCCAGGCCCAACAGAAAGTCGGGGACAATGTCTGGCGGGAGAAAGAGGTAGGCCAATGCTCCCGGCAGGATGAGCTTGAGGCCCCAGGGCACGCGGGGATCAAAGTACAGCCGCCATGCCAGGCGAACCTGGCGCACCAACTCTTCCAGCCAGGCCAGGATCACGTTGACGTTTTCAGGCTTGGCGGGGAGCGGTTTCTGATCGGATGGGACAGGCACCGATTGTTTGCGCATCATTCTGCTCCTCGTACATCTTGCTCGATCCAGCTCATATTGCAGGGGAATTATAGTCGGCTTTGCGAGAATCAGCAACTGTAGGGGAAGGTGTGTGTTTGCCGCCGATTTCTTCCCTGGGCGGCAGCATCTCCAGCAGGGCCAGCAGTCCGCCGCCCACGACCGACTGCCCGCCCATCAGGATCGGGGTATCGCTCTCGCCCACGGCGCGGGAGAAACGTCGCAGGAACGGGTTCTGAACCGCTTCCCAGCGCAGCAGGTCGGCATAGTAGCGGTCGGAAGCGGAGGGCCACAGCCCGCGCGCTGCCAGCAGCACGCGGTTGTCGAACAACACCGCGTCAGCCAGCGCGGACAATTCCGCCACAAATCCCTCGACGCCCACCTGGTAGAGGAAATCGGCCAGCAGGCTGCGCACCTCTCCCCGTCCCATGCGGCCGCTGGCAATCATCCCCCGTTCCTCGACAAAAAAGCGCACGTAACAGCGGGTTCTTTGCTCCAGGGCGGCCCAAACCGCAGCGGAGGAGCGGCCGATCACGGCCAGCTTCCCGCCTTCCTGGCTCATCACCTGCTGCGCCCGCTCGACCGGGGCGGCGGGCCATTCCAGTCCGTCCAGCGCCGCTCGCAGGTGCGCGCCGATCCGCGGGCAGGCGCGGGCGATGAGGAGGTCGGTAGGCGTGTCGAGGTCGAACCGGCTGGCGGCGGAGGGGGCGAGCGCCGAGACCGGCAGGCCGGCATTGTCGGCCAGCGACCAGGCCAGGCCATTGTCCCGCTCCTGGGCGGCGACGATAGGCAGCCATTCGGCGGGGGAGCGCAGGGCGACCCAATCGGAAGAATGGAGGTTGTTGGTCACCGCCATCGTTTCCGCGTCGGAAAACCGCCCCAGCGCCCGGCGCCAGTCGTCGCCGCTCATCAGGGGGGCGGCGCCGCCCCCGGCGTAGAGGATGGCCGGTGCAGCGTAGCGGCGGATCAATCCCGCCAGGCGGCGGCCAAAATGGAACGGCTGATCCGGGGCGTCGACGTCCACCTCGAGCGGCAGGTGTGCCAGCCGAGCGGCCCAGCCCGGGTCGTCGGTCGCGACCACGGCCCGAGCGACGACCCCGGCCTGCAGCAGGACCTCGGCCAGGTCGGCAGCGGCGGCCTGGCGGGCGCAGCAGACTGCCTGCTCCACCGCGCTCTCTCCTCCTCCTCCGACCAACAGGAAAAGTGTCAACTGCACGTTGCTTTCTCCCACCAATGCACTGCCAAGGTATAGAATCTACCGCTAACGAACAAGGGGCCCGGCATCGCCAGGCCCCCCAGCAAAAAAAGCCCTTTGCACCGTTCAGGCAATCTCGGGTACGATCAGCCCATAGCCGCCATCCCTGCGGCGGTAGGCCACGTTGATGCCTCCTTGCTCCCCGTCGAGAAAGACAAAGAACTGGTGACCCAACAGCTCCATCTGCTCGATCGCCTCTTGAGCGGACATGGGCAGCACTTCAAAGCGCTTTACCCGCACGATTTCCACGGGTGGAAGGGTGTCTTCCGCTGGCATGTTCTCTTCCATTCCCCGCTGCCGGCGGTCCTGCTGCCGGTTCTTGTAACGAGAAATCTGCCGCCGCATCTTGTCCAGCGTTGCGTCGATTGCGGTGAACATGTCCGCTCCCCGTTCCTCAGCCCGTAGCATCGTGCCGTGAATCCAGATTGTCAACTGGGCGACTTGACGGTGCGCGTTGGAGCGGGTGTTCTCTACAACCAACTCCATTCGTGCCTCTTCGATGTTGGAGATGTACCGTTCCAACTTTTCGATTTTTTGTTCGACATATTCTTGCAAGCGTGGGGTAATCTCCAGATTTCGCGCAACCAATTGGACTTGCATATTCCTTACCTCCTAAAAGAGATTTGATCCCCCTCACGGCGCTCGTGCTAACGTCAGCGCCCATACTGCTGCGGCCCCTTTCGAGTGCAGGGCGTCAGCGCAGGCCTCCAGCGTCGCGCCAGTGGTGCAGACGTCGTCCAGCAGCAGGACCTTTTGGCCCGCAACGCGGTCGTCGCTGCACTGGAATGCGTCCTGGACGTTTCGGCGGCGGTCCGCCGCACTGAGGCGCATCTGGGAAGCGGTCGCGCGCACGCGCAAAAGGGCTTTTTCGTTGACTGGCAGCCCAATTTTCCTTCCCAGTTCCCGCGCCAGGAGCGCGGCCTGGTTATAGCCGCGCTGGCGCAGGCGGCTGGGGTGCAGGGGTACGGGCACAATGACGTTCACGGGCAGGGGGTGTTCCTCCCAATACATCCGCAACAGCCCGCCCAGCGGTTCGGCCAACTGCCGTCCCTGGCGGTACTTGAGGCGGTGGATCGCTTCGCGTGCCGGGCCGTCGAACAACAGCGCCGACCGGATCCCGTCGAGCCGCAGCGGGGTTTGTGCACAGCGCGGGCAGAGTTCGCCTGCTTGGATGGGCAGTCCGCAGCGGGTGCAGATCGTCCCGTCGAGCCAGGGGAGCTGTGGAACACAAGCGGGGCACAGCCAGGTATCCATCCGCCGGCAGACCATGCAGCGCGGCGGAAAGAGTAAATTGACCAGGAAACGGGCGAGTGATTCCCGCGATGACAAGACGCGCGGCTCACTAGGGGACACGCCATGCTCCTTAATGGGCTCGCTGCTTCAATGTTAGAATAGCATACCCGACAGTGCGCTGTTCTTGAGCGTGATCGCCGCCGGCCCCAGCAAGACGATGAACAAGGAGGGAAAGATCAGGAAGGCAATCGGCAGCATCAGCTTGACGGGGGCCTTGCGCGCTTCTTCCTCCGCTCGCAGGCGGCGGCGCACCCGCATCTCGTTGGACTGGATGCGCAGCACCTTGGCGATACTGACGCCCAACTGGTCAGCCTGGATGATTGCCGCGATGAAGGTGGAGACGTCAGAGACGTCGACGTTGTCCGCCATTGCGCGGAGCGCTTCGCGGCGGACCTTGCCCAACTGGATCTCTTGCAAGACCTTGGCAAAAGAGTTGCTGAGCTCATTGTCCCACTTTTCGACGACCTTGAACATCGCCTGGTCGAAACCGAGGCCCGCCTCGACGCAGATGGTGAGCAGGTCGAGGGCATCCGGCAGTGCCTTGCGAATCTCGTCCTGCCGGGTCCTGATCTTGGAGCCCAACCACAAGACGGGCAAAAAAGCTCCCAACAACGTGCCGCTGGGGATCAGGAGGAACTTTTGCCAGATCGGAATGCCCCTGGCTGGCAACAGGGAGACGACCAGGGCAACGCCAATACCGGCTGCCAGAACGTAGCGCACGGCGACGAAAATAGTCGGCTCGATGCGGTGCGCCAGGCCACCGATCTCGAGCTTTTGGCGAGTCCGCTCGATGGTTTGGGCGGGCGTCATCCGCCCGATGAATCCGGCAAGATTTCTCAGTAGCGGCGCCAGGATGCGCTCGCTAAAGGGCATCGACAGTTCGATCTCTTCCAACGTCGGCGGCCGGTCCATTGCCCCCAGCTCTGCCAGCCGGTCCTCCAGCGAATCCTCTGCACTGGGAGCGCGCATACCGATGAGGACCAGCACAATGCCGCCAATCAATACCGCTCCCAAAATGATGATCACAGTTGTTGTCATTTCCCACCGCCTTCCCGCAACACCCACAAACTCCCGCTTTGCGCGCTCGGGAGAGCACTCGGAGGCGACTCGCCGAGTGGTTACGTTCCCTATACGTCGATATCCACGATTTTGCGAATGACCATGAACCCGGCAAAGATTCCCCCTACCGCTACGGCGATCATGATCCATCCACAAGGGTCCTCGACCAGCTGCATGATAAAGCTGGGGTTGATCAGGTAGATGAAAAAAGTAAGGGCGACCGGCATAAAGCTGATCAAGTAGCCAGAGTAACGGCCCTGGGCCGTGAGGGCCCTGACCTCGCCCTTGATGCGCACGCGCTCGCGAATCGTAAAGTTGATCGCGTCCAATACCTCGGCCAGGTTGCCGCCGACCTCGCGCTGGACGTTGATCGCCGTGATCATCAGGTCGAGGTCCTCCGAGGGAATACGCCGGACCATGTTCATCATCGCCTGCTCGACCGATAGGCCGAGCTGCACTTCCTTGACGACCCGCTGGAACTCTTCGCTGATCGGCGCCGGCATCTCACGCGCGACGGCCTCCATTGCCTGCAGCACGCTGTAGCCAGCGCGGATCGAGTTGACCATCAGGTTGATCGTGTCTGCCAATTGGCTGTCAAAGGTGTTGAGCCGTCTCGACTTGGAGATGGAAACGTACCAGCGGGGAACAAAGAAGCCGATCACCCCGGCGACGAGGGCGACGATGATGCCGCGGAAGAGAAAACCGATTACGGCAAAGAGAATGATACAGATCACGGTCGCCGCCAGGAACTCGCCGGCGGTCATTTTGAGGTTGGCGCCGGACAGTTGGGTGCGGATGTTGTTGGCAAAGCCGCGCTTTTCCAGCGCCTCGTCGAGTCGGTCGCCCAGCAGCGACTTGCGATCGCTCTCGGTTTTGCGCCTTTCCTCCACGATGGCCTGGGCGTCGGCATAGCGATCCAGGCGCTCGCTGACGTCGTCCCGGCCGCCCCGGACGATGGTGATGACCGCGTAGACAATGGCTCCGAGGAAAAGCGCCCCCGCCACGTACAAAAGAATCGTGTCCATCCCACTACCTCCTGGGAATCACTACCGGCGGGCCCGATCTCCGAAACCAAAAATAGTTGGCGGCAAGTGGATGCCTGCAGCCTCGATCTTGTCCATAAACTTGGGGCGCACGCCGGTTGGACGAAGCTGGCCGATCACTTTACCGCCCTCAAAGCCCGATTGTTCGAACTTGAACACCTCGGTGCGCACGATGGTATCCCCCTCCATGCCCTCGATGGCGGTCATGCTGACCACCTTGCGGGAGCCATCGCGGAAGCGTTCCAGCTGGATGATGACGTCGATCGCCGCGGCGATCTGCTCGCGGATCGCCCGGTGGGGCAGCTCCATGCCTGCCATCAGCACCATGTTCTCGATGCGGGCCATGGCCTCGCGGGCGTTGTTGGCGTGAATGGTCGTCATCGAGCCCTCGTGGCCGGTATTCATCGCCTGGAGCATGTCAAAGGCCTCGGAGCCACGGCACTCGCCCACGACGATGCGATCCGGCCGCATCCGCAGCGAGTTGATCACCAGGTCGCGGATGGTGACCTCGCCCCGTCCCTCGATGTTGGGGGGGCGGGATTCGAGCGTCACCACGTGCTCCTGCTGGAGCTGCAGCTCGGCAGCATTCTCGATGGTAATGATCCGTTCATCAAAGGGGATGTAGCTGGAGAGGATGTTGAGAAAGGTCGTCTTGCCCGTGCCTGTGCCGCCCGAGATCATGATGTTTAGCGCCGCCTGCACGCAAGCCTTGAGGAACTCGACTCCTTCGGCGGTGATGGCGCCCAATTCGATCAGCTTTTCGGCCGTGAGGGGGATTCTAAAGAACTTGCGGATGGTCAGCACCGGGCCGACCAGTGAGAGGGGCGGGATGATGGCGTTGACGCGGGAGCCGTCCTGCAGCCGCGCATCCTGGTACGGCACGCTCTCGTCGATGCGCCGCCCCAGGGGGGCCACGATGCGCTCGATGATGCGCATCAGGTGCTCTTCTGACTCGAAAACATTCGTGACCCGCTCGATCTTGCCCTTGCGCTCGATGTAAATGTTCTTGGGGCCATTGACCATGATCTCGGTGATCTCGTCGCTGGCCAGGAGTGGCTCCAGCGGCCCCAGACCGAGAATCTCGGCCACAATCTGCTCGAAAAGGCGCTCCCGTTCGGCCCGGCTGAGGGCGATGCGCTCTTCGGCCAACACTGCCTCGAACATCTCGCGAATGGTCCGCCGCACTTCGTCCTGCTGGCTGATGTCCATTGTCGGATCCAATTCGTCGATCAGCTTGTTCTGGATCCTCGTCTTGAGGTCGCGGTAGGCGTCACGAACGGTGGAAGGCGCTGCACGGCGAACCCGATCCTGCGTTGGCGGCGGAGTTGGCGCCTGCCCTCTTTGTTGCTGGGGTTGCTGCTGCTGCTGCTGTCCTTTTTCAATCCTTCTTAGTAGCGACATTCCTCTCTCACCTTCCTTCACCCTGCGCGGATGTCAACCAGCGGTTCCAGCCCGGCTCAGAAAATCCGGCCCAACATGCGTCGGCTATCTTCGGCCTCCAGGTCTTGTTCCGATTCCGTGGCTTCAAATTGCTCCACTTTTTCTACCAGCACCGCGGCCAACTGGCCAAATGCCTGTGCCAGCGGTCTTGCCACTTCTTCTGTCACAATCGGCAGCCCTCTGTTGGCTGCGATCACCCCAGCACGCTCGTCAAAGGGCAGGTGGATCGTGGCTGGCAGCAGCGCTTTTTCGATCTGGTCGATGCGGATCCCGCCGCGGATGTCCGCGTTGTTGATCACCAGGGCCAGCTTGTCCATCGGGTATCCCAGCTGGCTGGCCAGGTCCATAAAGTTTCGCGCGTCCTTGATGCTGGGAATCAGGGGCGTAATCACCATCAGGATGAACGTCGCCTCATCCAGCAGGGTGATTGTCACGTCGTCGACCCAACTCCAGGTGTCGGCGATGATCCAGTCAAACTCGTCGATCATTTTTCGCAAGATGGTGCGGATGCGCGGATTTCCCTCTTCATCCCGCCCCATCATCGCTTCAGCCATCTCGGGATTGGGCGGCGCCAGCATGGCCTTTACGCCCGAAGGGTGTGGGGTCATCACGCTGTTCAGCAGTTCCCCGTCGAGCATGTCGAGCCGGTCCGCCAGGTCGGCGATGGTGCGGGTTGGGTGGAGGTTGAACATGACAGCCACGTCGCCGAACTGGAGATTGCCGTCGAGAACAGCGATCTTTTGGGTTGCCCCCAGTCGCACCTGGAGGGCGACGGCCAGGTTGATGGCAATCATCGTGCAACCGACTCCGCCCTTGGGAGCAAAGACGGTGATGAGCCGGCCGCGCCGGCCGCGCCGCCGCGGCGCCCCGGTAGCCACATCGACCGGCGCAGGCGCAATCTGCGCAGCGTGGGCCACGCCGATTTCATATACCCGGCGGATGGTGCTCATCAATTCGTCGCCGCTGGGCGGCTTGACCAGGAAATCCCGCGCCCCGGCCGCCATTGCGCGACGCATGTAGCCGGTCTCTCCCTGCACGGAGAGGATAATGATCTGGGCCGATGGAACGCGCTGCTTGATCTGCTCGGTAGCGGTGATGCCATCGATACCGGGCAAGTTGATGTCCATCAGGACGATGTCAGGCTTTGTCTCGCGGGCAAGCTGTACGCCATCCTCGCCGGTTGCCGCAGCGCCGACGACCTCAATGTCGGGGTCAAAGGAAAGCAGCTTGCGTAAATTCTCCCGCGTTTCTGGAATGTCATCGACGATCAGGACGCGAATTTTCGCCATACTACTCGGCCTGCTGTGAAGATTGTGCTGCCTCTTGAATTGCTCTCAGGATATAGGATTCTACCAGGGGATTCACCGTCGGTGCCGTGACCCCGAAGGGAAGCTTGGGCGGCTGTTCGATGGCGTAGCGGGTGACGATATAGTCCAGGGTCACAGCTGTCGTCGTCGCGACGTCCTGGTCGTAAATCCCCCGCATCACCAGGTCGACGTCAGCCTGAAGCTCCAACAGCGCCTTGAGCACCAGGGTGTCCTGGATGTCGAGAAGCAGGACGACCACGTCTTGTGAAGGTATCTGGGGGGGCGGCGGGGTGACTTCTTCCTCTGTCACAACCTGTTCCTCTACCAGTTCGATCTGCGGCACCGTTTCCTGGGGGACGTAGGGGCCGATGCGCAGCACTTCGGCATCCTGGATCGTCATCTGGGCAAAGTAGCCGGTCTGGCTCAACCCGCTGGGATAGACCATCACCGCCTGGCCCGAGGGAAGCAGCTCCATCCGCCCCATCACGCCCTCGCACGTCGCCCCCTCCGGGCACTGGAGAATCACCCAGCGGTTGGGCAGCAGGCTCTGGAAATCTTCGTCCAGGTCAATCACCCGCCACGACGCGATAATGTCCACCCGGTCGCCCGGCTGGAGGTACCAGCCGATGGCGCTCAACATGTCGAGGGGGATGGCGATGGCCCGTTTGCCGGTCGGAATCTGTATGGCCAGGTCGGACCCTGGGGCTCTTACCTCTGGCCCTTCGCCCAGTTGATTCAGGTTGATCGGCACGCCCTGGCCGATAAAGCCGAGCACTGTCAGGCCATAGATGTCTTCCAGGTCGGTGACGTACAAATCCGGCAGCCGATCCTCCGGCCATGGCCGCAGTTCGACCAGCCCCTCCGAGATCACCATTCCGCGGTTCAGGTTGTTGCGCGCAATCGCAATCGAGACCATTGGGATCGGTGTCGGCGTCGGCGTGCCGACCTCAAAGACCTCATCCTCACGATCGCGGCTCAGCAGGAGGGCGGCAATGACCAGTATGACTGCGACAACGACCAGCCCAATCAAGATGATTACGCGTTTACGGCCCATATGTGCCTCCTCATTCGCGTTCTTGGATCCAGGAAGCCGACCATACCACTTGCCGCCTGTTACCTCAGAGCGATGGCTGTGTTTCCCGGTGGCTTCCTGTTTTTTGTACTCTCGTAACTGCTCGGGCGGCCCGCCGCTAGATGCTCTCCCGCGCTGGAGAAAGGGGGAGTGGGTGTTGCGGGCGGTTTTGCCGCCCGCAACACCCACATGTTTCCCCTTTTCCGGGCTTGCATCAGGGGGCGACCGGCTGAACAGTTACGCACTCTCAATCAATAATAGTGTGTTTCGGGGAAATGTCAAGTAGGACGATCGGCCTATTGCCTGCCCACAAGCCCGCTTGCAAGTGGTCCGGAGGGATTTGTAACTGCTCGGCGGGTCGCCCCTGGATGCCCTTCCAAGGCCGGAGAGGTGGCGGGGAGGCACGGCGCGGTGTTTGCTGGCGCAGTTTTTGCCGCGCCTGGGGCAGGAGGAGGGAAGAAAAGGGGGACGTCGGCAGCTTTGCCCGCGTCCCCCTTTATCCGTGCAGTTATGCTGCTCCACACAGTCGGAGCAGGTGCTCCCAGCGGCGGTCGACCTCCTTCTGCATCACGTCGATCAGGTAGCGGTTCTCGGGGCGGAAGAGGTGGCGGAAGCGGCCCTGGCGCTTGAGCCAATCTTCTACCGGGCGCTTTTCCTTGGGCGTGTAACTCAGCCGCCACTCGCCGTTCTCGACCTCAAAGAGCGGCCAATAGCAGCAATCGACTGCCAGCTGGGTGATCTCGATGGTTTCGTCGGTGTTGTGGCGCCAGCCGCGGTTGCAGGAAGAGAGAACGTTCATAAAGGCAGCGCCGCCGCAGTTGACCGCCTTGCGCGTCTTTTCCATCAGGTCCCGCCACTTGCTTGGGGCGGCCTGGGCCACGTAGGGGATGTTGTGGGCAGCCATGATGGCGGTCAGGTCTTTGCGGTGCTGCTGCTTGCCGGGCACGACCTTGCCGGCCGGCGACGTCGTGGTGTGGGCGCCCAGCGGGGTGGCGCTGGAGCGCTGGATGCCGGTGTTCATGTAGGCGCCGTTGTCGTAGCAGACGTAGAGGAACTGGTGCCCGCGCTCGACGGCGCCAGAGAGGGCTTGCAGGCCGATGTCGTAGGTGCCGCCGTCGCCGCCAAAGGCCAGGAACTTGATGTTCTGCTCGGGAATTTTGCCCTGGCGGACCATGCTGCGGTAGGCGGCTTCGACGCCGCTGATGGTCGAAGCGGCATTCTCGAACGCGTTGTGGATCCACGGCACGCGCCAGGCGGTGTAGGGGTAGATCGTCGTCGCGACCTCCAGGCAGCCAGTGGCGTTGGCGATAACCACCGGTTCGTCGATCGCTGCCAGCATCTGCCGCACGATGATCGAGGCCCCGCAGCCGGCGCACAAGCGATGTCCGGGCGTCAGTCGTTCGACATTCTTTGCCAGTTCTTTGGGTGTCAGTTTTGTCGCCATCCTGCTACTCCCTCACGCTCAGGTAGGTCACCATTTGCTCCACCCGTCCGCTCTCGGCGGCGCGGAACATGTCCCGATAAACCGATTCGATCTCGCCGGGCAGGATATCCCGGCCGCCCAGGCCAAAGACATAGTCGGCGATCGGCATCCGCTCGCCGTGGAGGGCCAGGGCGGCCGCAATTTCCAAGAAGAGGGGGCCGGCATTGTTCATCGCGCCAAAAGAGATGGCGCGGTCCATCACCGCGACTGCTTTCACGTGGCGCAGCGCGGCGCTCATTTCCTGTGCCGGGAAGGGGCGAAAGACCCGCGGCTTGAGCAGCCCGACCTTGAGCCCTTCTTCCCGCAGTTGGTCGACCACGACCTTGGCCGTGCCGGCGGCCGAGTTGGCAACCACGACCGCCACCTCGGCATCGCCCAGCCGATAGCTCTCAAACATGCCATAGTCGCGGTTGAACTGGCGGTTGAACGCCGCTGCCACCGCCAGGATGACCTCCGGGGCCTTTTCCATCGCCGCGACCTGCTGCCGCTTGTGCTCGTAGTAATAGTCGTAGAAATCGAGCGGGCCGTAGGTCATGGGGTTTTGCAGGTCGAGCAGCGACCACTGCGGCTGGTAGCTGCCGACGAACGCCTTGACGTCGGCGTCGTCATAGATCTCGACCCGTTCCATGCCGTGGCTGGTGATAAAGCCGTCCTGGCAGACCGCCACGGGCAGGAGGACATCGGGATGCTCGGCGATGCGCACGGCCTGGATCAGGTTGTCGTATGCTTCCTGCCCGTTCTCGGAGAAGAGAATGATCCAGCCGGCGTCGCGCATGCCCATCACGTCCGAGTGATCGCAGTGGATGTTGATCGGTCCGGAGAGGGCGCGGTTGACCAGGCTCATGACGATGGGCAGGCGGCTCGACGCGGCGATGTAGACAATCTCCCACATCAGCGCCAGGCCGTTGGCGGCGGTGGCAGTCATCACCCGCGCCCCGGCTGCCGACGCGCCGACGCAGGCGCTCATCGCGCTGTGCTCGCTCTCCACGGTCACAAATTCGGTCGTCACCAGTCCGTCCGCTACAAAGTCGGCAAACTTTTGCACCGTGGAGGTCTGGGGCGTGATCGGATAGGCGGCGACCACGTCCGGGTCGATCTGCCGCATCGCCGTGGCGACCGCCTCGTTGCCTGCTAATGCTT
The DNA here is from genome assembly GCA_016931695.1 of Anaerolineae bacterium. Lineage (GTDB taxonomy): Bacteria > Chloroflexota > Anaerolineae > B4-G1 > DUEL01 > JAFGEI01. Next base: position 46,828 of record JAFGEI010000023.1, read on the forward strand.
CAAATGTACTCATTGTTTACTCCTCGGCCTGGCCTTCCTCGATGATACGGATACAGAGGCGCGGGTCGTCTCGGTCGAGCTCTTGCTCGGCTTTGCGCCTGACCTGGGCGTTGACCGGGCAGACCGCCGCACAGATACCACATCCTTTGCAGTGCTCCAGGTTAAAGCCGAGCATCTTTTCGTTCTCGGCATCGACCAGGATGCACGAATCGGGGCAGAAGAGCCAACATTGGAAACAGTGGGTGCAAGCGGCCTCGCCGCGGACGGGGCGAAAGGCGCGCCAGCCGCCGGTGAGGTACTCGACCGCGTTTCCTGCCTCCAGAATCATCCCGCCGATGGGGATTTCCTTCCATCCTTTGAGCTGTGCCATTGTTATCCCTCCACGACCTCTTCCGCCGCCCGCCGCAAAGAGCGGACGTTGGCGTCCAGTATGCCTGGAGAGACCTTTTTGCCAAACCAGGCGCGAATCTGCTCCGTCAACTCGTCGATCTCGAAAAGGCCGGTTGCGCGGGCAAAGGCGCCCAGCATGGGCGTGTTGGTGATCTCCCGGCCGATCTCTTCGATGGCGATGTGGCTGGCGTTTACCGTAAATACCTTGCCGGTGCGGAAGCCGGTGATCTCGCGCACTTCTTGGGGTAACATCGAGGTGTTGACGAGCAGTATGCCCGCCTCCTTGAGCCCTTCTGTCACCGGAACGGAGCCCAGCAGGGTAGGGTCGAGCACCAGCACCACGTCCGGCTCCTCGATCTGGGCGTGGATGGTGATCGGTTTGCGGCTGAGGCGGGTAAAGGAGCGAATGGGGGCGCCCATCCGCTCTGGCCCATAATCGGGAAAGGCCTGGAAGTACTGCCCGGTACCGAGGGCAGTTTCGGCCAGCAGCTTGCCTGCCGTGACCACTCCTTGCCCCCCGCGGCCATGCCAACGAATTTCTACTACGTCTTTCATACTCACTTCCCTTTCAATAGATTGATCGCAACGACTCGGGGTACACTGCGTCCTATTGTGCCACAAGTCAACAATTTGCGCCAGTGACGGGTTGCCCGCCAAAGGGCGATACTTGTCACAGGTTGAGATTTGTCAGTCGACCAGGATTTTGCACTTTACCACCGCCCGTAATAGCAAGTTTGGTAATCTGCGCCAATGATCAGCCGGAAGCCATAGGCGCTGCCCCAGTCGGGCGCGTATATCACCCGCTCGTCTGGGATGTTGAACATTGACTGCAAATAGTCCACCCCGGTTCCCTTGGCGTACTCGCTAAAGACGATGAGCATGGTCTGGTAGTAATCCCGCCGATCGGGCTCGTTCACCGCGGCCGGAAATCCTGCCCGCAGCAGCCGGTCCGCTGCCAGGTGGTCCCAATCCGGGTTGTGGGTCCCGTTCCACACGTCGACGGTGGTAAAGACGCGCGCCATGCGCGCTTCGGGGATGGGGGCCATCGCCTCGGCGACGACGGGCTCGATGGCCTCCCAGTTGGGCAAAAAGACAGACCCGCCCTGGGGGGTCGTCCACGGCGTCACCGCATCCCGGCCGATGTTGTAAAAGCGGATGTTTTGGTCCTGCAGCAGGAAAGCGACCTGGGTAATCGCGATTACGTCGTCGAGCCCCATGTCCGTCACCACCATGTCCTGCATCTGCGTCCACAGCGTGGGGATCTGGGGGATCATCCCCAGGTCTTGGCCGCGGTACCACATCGCCTGCAGCACCTGCTGCTGGCGCCGCTCGCGGGAAAAGGTGCTGCTGGTCAGCCGTGAGCGGGCGTACCAGAGCGCCTGTTCCCCGTCCAGGTGGTGGATACCCGGCTCCAGGGTAAAGATGGGATACTCGCCGTTTTCGTCGGCGTAGGGCCAATGGTCGCTGAGGGTGCAGTGGACGGGGATGTCGACGCCGCCCAGGGTGTCGACGATGCCGATCAGGCCGTCAAAGTCGGTGCGGACGACGTGGTCGATTTCGATGCCCAGGTTGTAGAGGATGGTGTCGCGCAGCAGGCCGGTGCCGCCGCCAGGATAGCCGTAGGCTTCGCCGTAAAAGTCGGCAAAGTTGATGCGGCTCATCCAAAAGCCGGGAATGTAGAGGTAGAGGTCGCGGGGGATGGAGAGGACGGTGACCGTGCCGTGATCGACCTGGATGGAGACGATGTGGACGGCGTCGGTGTGCCACTCGGTCCACTCGGGCCGGCGGTCGCTGCCGGTGACGACGATGTTGATCGTGTCGTCGGTCAGTGAAACGGCGGGGACGGCGGTGGGGATGGGCAACACCGGCTCCGGGGTCGGGCGGCTGGGGATAAAGGTGGGGAACGGCGGCGGGAGGGTTGGCACCGGCGGGAGGGGGGTGTTGGTTGGCGTGGGGGGCGACGTCGGGGTGGGGGTGTGCGTATGGGTTGGCGTGGGCGAGGGGGGCAGCGTCGCCGTGGCGGTGGGGGTCAAAGTCGGGGACGGGGAGGCGATCGGCGTCGGGGAGAGGGTTGGTATGGGGGGGGATGTGGGAGAGGCGGCGCCCACCGCCACTGGCGGGGTAGGAGAGACCAGGCTGGAGGAGGCAAAGGTGAGGCCCAGGGCGCCCAGTCCCAGTAGCCACAGCAAGAAAAATCCTCCAACGGCAAATACTTGCAGAACCGCCCATTGGCGCTTGCTCATTCCCATGTCGCCAACCTATTCTTCCTCCCATGCCCGGGTCAGTGCAACTTGGGCTGCATAATCATCGATCTGCCGCTCAATCTCTGGCAGGCCCCACCCCTGGCGAGGGGCAACGGCCTCTGCCACCGCGCGGGCCCGGTCTAGCCCGCCGCCGCGGATCTCGTAGATGACGTGGGTGCGGCGGATGAGGATGTCGTTCAACGTCAGCGCCATCTCGTGCTGGATGGCATAGAGGGCCTCGGCCATCAGGTAGGGCAGTGGGGGGGCAATCCGCTGGCCCAGCGCGGGATTCTCCTCGGCGTAGGCCAGCAGCCAGGCAGCGTCTGCCCCGTATGCCGCGACCAGGTGGCTGTGACTCTCCTGGTCCTCCACCCCTGTGGCGACCCAGGGCCGTTCTCCGCCGGGCAGCGGTTCCCGGCTGTGGCAGCTGGCGTCGGGATGAATGGCAAATTCCCGCGCCAGCTTGCGCGCTGCCCGGTCGACAATCTGCTCTGCCATCAGCCGGGCGGTGGTCAGCTTGCCGCCCACGACGTTGATCAGGCCGGAATCACTTTCCGCGACGTGGTGCTCGCGAGAGAGGGCGTACGACCCTCCCCCGCCGTACAACAGCGGGCGCAGCCCGGCAAAGCTGCTGATCACATCCTCGGGCCCGATCTGCGCCGCGGGAAAGACGTGGTTCAGCGCCTCCAGCAGGTACTCGACGTCCGCGCGCCCCGCTGCCGGCTGGTCCAGCCGACCGGTATAGTCGGTATCGGTGGTGCCGAGGAGGACGTGCGCTCCCCAGGGGATCAAAAAGAGGTGGCGCCCGTCGCGGGGCGAGTCGAAAGCGACGGCGTGTTGAACGGACAGCCGGTCGGCCGCGAGGACGAGGTGGCTGCCCTTGGTCGGGCGGACCGTGACGCTCTTGCCCGTGCTGTCCAGCTGGCGCACGGTGTCGGCCCAGACCCCGGTCACGTTGATGACCGCGCGCGCCTGCACCTCGATCTCGCCCCCTTTGATCCGGTCGCGGATCACTGCGCCCCGCAGCGCCTGGCGGCTCTTGAGCAGGCCAATCACTGGGGCGTAATTGGCGACGACGGCGCCTTCGTGGTGGGCGGCGCGGGTGATCGCCAGGGTCAGCCGGGCATCGTCGACCTGGGCGTCGTAGAAGCGGGCCGCTCCCAACAACCCCTGCTCGTTCAGCAGCGGTTCCCGGCGCACGACCTCGTCGGGGGCGAGCCAGCGGTGGCGCTGCACGTTGCGAAAGAGGCTCAAGGCGTCGTAGAGGGTCAGCCCGGCCCGCAGCTTCCACGGGGCCGGTTTTTGCCCGCGGTAGAGGGGATAGAGGAAGGGAAGGGGGCGCACCAGGCGGGGGGCGATCCGGCGCATCGCCTGCCGCTCGCTGCAGCATTGAAAGACGAGGCCGAGCTGATACGCTTCCAGGTAGCGCAGGCCGCCGTGGACCAGCCGCGAGGAGCGGCTGCTGGTGCCCCAGCCAAAATCCGTTTGCTCCACCAGCGCGGTGCGGAATCCGCGCATCGCCGCGTCTCGCGCGACCGAAACGCCGGTAATCCCCCCGCCGATGACCAAGATGTCGAACAGGGAGCTGGACAAGATGTCCATGTTTTCGCGCCGCGTCGCAGCAGAGAACGGGCGGGGGCAGCTCGGAGAGGCTTGGTTATTCACCGCTGGCCTCATTTATCCGCGCAAGGCAAGGTGACGGTGAGACGAGGAGAATTCTTCCCTCGTCACCTCGTCTCCTTGTCTTTTTCTCCCAAAGGTATCAATACGCCTGGATTCATGATCCCCTCTGGGTCGAGGGCCTGCTTCACTGCCTGCAGGATGGTCATGCCGACCGGTCCGACTTCTTCTGCCAGCCATTCGGCGTGGTCGCGGCCGACGCCGTGGTGGTGGCTGAGGGTCCCGCCGGCCGCGAGGATGGTCTCGGTCGCCTCCCGTTTCACCGACCACCACTGCTCGATCTCGCGCCCGGGAAGCTGGCGGCCCAGGAAGGTCGTGTAGAGCGAAGCGCCCCACTGGTAGACGTGCGAGATGTGGGTCATCACGTAACCCGGCCCGCCGCCGGAGGATTGAATTGCTGCGCGGACGGCAGTGGTCATTTCATCGTACAGGCGCGGCAGGTTGGACCAGGTGGTGGCGGTTTCCAGCGTGTCGACCATCACCCCCGCGTCCATCATAATGTCCCGCAGGTAGGGGTGGGCAAAGCGGTCTCGCTTCCACGACTTGCCAGCAGACTTGCCCAGGCGCAGGCCGCGGTGGTCGGCGCAGAGATCGTTCGCTGCTTTCCAGAACGGGCCGAGCTCCTGAGGGTGCCCGTCACGTCCCAGCAGGAGCAAACAACTGCCGCCGCCGATCTGGTACTGGCGTTGTTTCAGATAGGCCTCCAGGGCGCGGTCGATCAGAGCGCGCATCCCGTGATGTTCGTGGGTCAGGGCAGAGAATCCGGTCGTTTCCGCAGCGTCGGACAGGCGGGCGATGGTGGGGCGCAGCCCGCTCTGCATCAAGTCGCGCAGCGCGGCGATCCCGTCCGCAAAGGAGCGAAAGAGAAAGCCGCGGTAGTCTTGAACCTGGGGGTAGGGGCGAACGCGCATCGTCGCCTCGGTGATGACGCCGTATGCGCCCTCCGAGCCGATCAGCATTTGCAGCAGGGAGGGTCCGGCGGCGCTGGCAGGCGTGTTCTTGGTGGTGATGATGCCGCCCGGCGTGACCAGGCGCACAGCCTGGGTCATGTCCTCGATCTTGCCATAGCCGGTGGAGGTCTGCCCAGCAGCGCGGGTGGCGATCCATCCGCCCAGGGTCGAGAACTCGAAGGACTGGGGAAAGTGGCCGAGGGTGAAACCGTGCTCGTTCAGCTGGCGCTCTACCTCCGGCCCGGTTGCGCCGGCCTGGATACGGGCGGTGTGGGAGATGCGGTCCAGGGCCACCAGGCGGTCGAGCTGTGCCGTGTCGAGGGTCAGGGTCAACTGCTCGCCGGGCATTGGCTCTACCGCCCCCAACACGCCGCTCCCGCCCCCGAACGGGACCACGGCAATGTCCCGGTCGGCCGCCCACGTCAGTATTGCCGCCACCTGTCCCTCGTCGGCCGGGTAGACCACGGCGTCGGGTGGATTGGGGATCGTTCCCGCCCGCACCTGCACCAGGTCCCGGTACGACTTGCCCGCGGCGTGCTCGACGCGGCACTGTAGATCGGTGCGCACCACTGCCTGTCCCAGCAGGCGGTACAACGAGTTCAACACCGGGTCGTCGAGCCGGCCGGGGCGCAGGTCGATTTCCGCCAGCGATACGGCTGGCTTTTGGGGTTGGTCATCGGGTAGTTCCAGCCAGGCGCGCAACGAGGGCCAAAAGTTGGGCCGCCCCTGCAGGGAAAAAGTCTGATCGAGGGTGCCCCATCCCCACCAACGCAAGTTCGATATGTCCATAATGCTCATTGTACCACTGCCGTTTGTGGGGGTCAACCCCCAGGGGAGAGGGGGGGCTCCCACTTGTCACCCCGTGCGGACTGGTGTATACTGCCGCATAAAGATTGCGGTCCGGTGGACTGCTGCCCCCCGGCCCGGGAGAAGCCACCCCCGGAGGAGGATGGTCAATGAGAGTTTCCTGCTTACAAGAGAACCTGACCCGAGGACTGAGTATCGTCGGTCGAGCTGTCTCGCCGCGCTCCACGCTGCCCATCTTGAGCCACATCCTGCTGGCGACGGATGGGGGGCGTCTGCGCCTGTCGGCCACCAACCTGGAAATCGGCATCAACTGCTGGATCGGCGCCCGCGTCGAGGAAGAGGGCAGCATTGCCATCCCGGCGCGCACCTTGATCGACCTGGTCAACGCGCTGCCTCCCGACCGCGTCGACATGGAAGGGATCGTGCGGACGATGACGCTGAACCTGCGCTGTGGCCGCAGCGAGGCGAACATCAAGGGCATGGATGCGGTCGAGTTCCCGCCCGTCCCGGTTCCCGAGGGCGAGAGTGGGATCCAGATCGATCCCGAGGTGCTCCGCACCGCCATCTCCCAGGTCGCCTTTGCCGCCGCGACCGACGAGGCGCGGCCGATCCTTACCGGCGTCCTGGTTCTTTTTGATGACAACCAGATGGTGCTGGCTGCGGCCGACGGTTACCGCCTCTCGGTGCGCCAGGCCGCCCTCGGCGAACCGTTGAGCGAATCCCTCAGCGTCATCGTCCCGGCGCGGGCAATGACCGAATTGGGACGCATCTGCGGCGACCAGCTCAAAGGGGCAGACTCGGCGGCTGCGGTGATTGCTACCGTCACGCCGGATCACAATCGCATCCTCTTTCAGCTGCCGGACGTGGTATTGGTTTCCCAACTGATCCCCGGCAGCTTTCCCGATTATGCGCAGATCATTCCCCAGGGTCGGAACACCCGCACGGTGGTGGGGACGGCCGAGTTGATCAAGGCCTGCCGCACGGCCCAGATCTTTGCCCGCGAGGGGGCCAACATCGTCCAGTTTCACATCCATCCGCAGGGAGAGTTGGAACCGGGACGGATTGTCGTCTCGGCCACTTCTGCCGAAACTGGCGACGACGTGAGCGAACTGGACGCCAGCATTGAGGGCGAGGCGGTCGACATCGCCTTTAACGTCAACTATACCATCGACGCGCTGTCGGTCATCGGCACGCCGCAGGTTGCCCTGGATACCACCTCGTCGTCCAGCCCCGGCGTGCTGCGGCCGGTCGGGGAAGATAATTTCGTCCACGTCATCATGCCGATGCACATGGGGCAATAGGCATGTCACATTTCGGCACCGCAGAAGAAAGGGGGAACATCCCTCACCCATCCCCTGCGCCTGGCAGGACAGTCGGCCGGAATATGACCTTGTCGAGCTAGGCGGCACAGCCTTTGTCACAGGGGCGGTTCCACCGCCCCTGGTTTGTGCCATGGAGTTGACAATGACCCAGGAACTCTTGCCGGAACAATTGCGCCGCACCTGCGATCCCCAAAGCTGGTCGTTTGATACGACCGCCGAACTGCCGCTGACGCCCGAGATTTTCGGCCAGCCCCGCGCCACCCAGGCCATCGAGTTCGGCCTGGACGTCGCAGGAGGAGGGTACAACATCTTTGTGTTGGGGCCAGGAGGAACGGGGCGCACAACCACCATCCAGCGCTTTCTCGCCCAGCGCGCGGCGAAACGACCGACGCCGGATGATTGGGTGTACGTCTATAACTTTTACCGGCCCCGTTGTCCGCGGGCGATTCGCCTGCCAGCCGGCAAAGGGCGGCAGTTTCAAGAGGACATGGCCTCGCTGGTGGCCGAGTTGCGCCAGACACTCCCGCGGGCCTTTGAGGAAGATGCCTACCGCGACTCCCGGCGCCAGATCGAGCAGGATTTTCAAAAGGCGCAGCAAAAGCTGTTGCAGCAGATCGAGTCCAACGCGCAGGAACGCGGCTTTGCGGTGATGAACACCGCTTCTGGCCTGGCGCTGGTGCCCCTGAAAGACGGCCAGCCGATCCCGCCGCAAGAGTTCCAGCAGCTGCCAGAAAAAGAACGTCAGCGATTCGCCGACATCCACCAGGAATTGGAACAGGGCGTCGAGGAAACACTGCGCCAACTGCGGAATCGAGAACGGGAAGCCCGCGAGGCGGTGCGCCAACTGGATCAAGAGAAAGCCAGCCGCGTCGTCGGGCACGCCATCGACGGTCTGGCAGCTCGCTACGCCGAGTGGGAGGAGGTCGCTGAATACCTGCAAGAAGTGCAGACCGATATCGTGCACCGCGTGGACGAGTTCAAGCAGGGCGAGGAGGCGCCCGCCGATTGGACATCCCCGGTCAGCAGCCCCTTCCAGCGCTACCGGGTTAACCTGTTCGTGGACAATGGCGAGCAGGAGGGGGCTCCGGTGGTCCTGGAATCGAATCCCAACTACCGCAACCTGATCGGCCGGTTGGAATACGAGGTCATTGCCGGTTCCACGGTGACTGATTTCACCATGCTGGAGGCCGGGGCGCTTCACCGGGCCAACGGCGGCTACCTGGTGCTGCGGGCGCGGGACGTGCTGGCCGACCCCGCCGGTTGGCAGGCGCTCAAGCGGGCGCTGGCCGACGGCCACGTCTGCATGGAAGAGCGGGGCGGACTCCCATTCTCGGTCATTACCCTCGATCCGGAACCGATTCCCCTGGAGCTCAAGGTAGTGTTGTTGGGCAGCCCATCGCTTTACTACTATCTCTATTCCGTCGACGACGACTTTGACAGGCTGTTCAAGGTCAAGGCGGATTTCTCTTCCGATATGGAACGCACGCCGGAGAACGAACATCTCTATGCCCTCTTTATCCGGGCGCGCGGCGAGGAGGAGAAACTGCGCCCCTTTGACCGCACGGGAGCAGCCGCGGTCGTGGAATATGGCTCCCGCCTGGCCGAGAACCAGGATCGACTCTCGGTCCGTTTTGGCGAGGTGGCGGACCTGCTGCAGGAGGCGGACCATTGGGCCGAGCAGGCGGGACACGACGCGGTCATGGACGAGGACGTGCAGCGGGCGATTGCAGAGCGCATCTACCGCTCGAACCGGGTAGAAGAAGAGATTCGGCGGATTATCTTGGAGGGGACGCTGGTGATTGCCACGGAGGGGGAAATGGTGGGGCAGGTCAATGGCCTGGCGCTCAACGTGGTGGGGGACCACGTCTTTGGTCGCCCGACGCGCATCACTGCCCGCACCTACGTCGGACGCAGCGGCGTGCTGGATGTCCAGCGCGAGATCAAGCTGAGCGCTCCCTCCCACGGCAAAGGGGTAATGATCCTGACCAGCTACCTGGGCGGACAGTACGCCGCCAAGCAGCCGCTGACGCTTTCGGCCAGCATCAACTTTGAGCAGACGTACGACGAGATCCGCGGCGACAGCGCCTCGCTGACCGAGCTTTTCGTCCTGCTCTCCAGCCTGGCCGAGCTGCCGATCCGGCAGGGAATCGCCGTCACTGGCTCGGTCGATCAGTGGGGGCGGGTGCAATCGGTCGGCGGGGTGCCGCACAAGATCGAGGGCTTTTTTGACATCTGCCAGGCGCGCGGATTGACCGGCGAACAAGGCGTGATCGTTCCGGCCAGCAACTGCCGCAACCTGATGCTGCGGGGCGACGTGGTCGAGGCGGTCGCAGCCGGCCAGTTTCACGTCTATGCGATCTGCACCGTGGACGAGGGGATCGAGTGCCTGACCGGCGTACCGGCGGGCGAGCGAGACGAGCACGGCAACTTTTCCCCCGATACGGTCCACGCCCGCGTTCAAGAGCGGCTGAAAAAGCTGGCTGAAAACCTGGACAGCAAGGGTGGAAAGGGCGAAGCGCCGGGCAAGGAGGACGCCAGGCGCCAACCGGAGGACGAGCCAGACGAAGAGGCCGGGCCAGAGAACATCCCGGGCGAGGGGTAAGGGAAGCTGTTTTGAGCGGGTGACGCAGCCGCTCAGGGCGCACGCCCGGAACCTCTCCCGCAGCACAGGGAGGAGAGCGTCTCAGTAGATCCAAAATCTGGCCGCAGAGACACATCTGGTTGTCGAAATTGCATAGATGTCATTCTGAGCAGCCTGCCCCGGGCATAGCCGAGGGGAGCGTAGCGAGCGAAGAATCCCGTTCCGGAGAAGCGAAATCTCGTTCTGCAAGGAACGAGACCCTTTGCTCCGCCCTCTGGGCGTCACTCAGGGTGACAAATTGGATCTACTGAGTCTGCATGCAGCGAGGCCGCCGCGTGAGAGAGTGGATGGTTCCCCTGGCGCTGCTGTTGCTGGCAGCCCTGTTTTTCTGGCCGTTGTGGATTCACCCCGACAGCTTTTTCTACCCCCCCGATGGCCGCTACACCGACCTGGCCGTCACCCACTGGCCGAACGCTCTCTTTATCCGCTATTCCCTGCAATCCTGGGGCCAGGTTCCGCTCTGGCGCCCGTTGATCATGTCCGGCGCCCCTTTCGCCGCGAATCCCCTGGCGGGCCTCTGGTATTCTCCCAACTGGCTGCTCTTGCTGCTGCCGCTCACCCCTGCCTTTTCCTTGCTTTTTGTCTTGCACACTGCCTGGGCGGGATGGGGGGGGTACCGGCTGGTGCGGTCGCTGGGGGGCACGCGCAGCGGCGGGCTGGTCGCAGCCTTCACGCTGATGTTTGCCGCCAAGGCGCTGGCCCACCTCGCCCTGGGCCACGTCGGCTTGCACGCCGCGTGGGCCTGGCTGCCCTGGCTGCTGTGGGCAGTGCGCCGCCTGGCGACGCGCCGTCGCCCCGGCGACGTGGCGCTGGCGGGAGCGGCTGCGGCAATGACGATCCTGGCCGACGTGCGGCTCGGCGCTTACGGCGGGGTGGCAGCGGCCGGTTATTGGTTGGGGACGGTGTGCTCCCAAGGCGCCGCCCGGTCAAAGGCCCGCCCCTACGCAGTGGGGCTGGGCGCTGGCCTGTTGGCTGCCGCGCTGGCGGCGGTGCAGATCCTGCCGCTGGCGGCGGTATCGAGCCGGCTCAGCCGCGGCGCGATCGGCCCGGAAGCGAGCGTGGCGCTTTCCCTGCCCCCCGCTCGTCTCCTCGGCCTGCTGATCGCCGACCACGGCGGGGCGCACGAATGGCAGACGTACCTGGGAGCGGCCGGGCTGCTGCTGGCGCTGGTGGGGTTGTTCTGCTGGCCGCGGCGGCAGCGCTGGTGGTGGGGCGGGCTGGCGTTGGGCGCAGGGCTCTACTCCCTGGGCGCTCATACGGTTTTCTATCCCGCGCTCCTGCGCTGGCTGCCCCCGTTGGGCTGGCTGCGCGGGCCGGCGCGGGCCTGGTTCCTGGTCGTGCTGGCCGCGGCGGTGCTGGCTGGGCAGGGAGTGAGCGCGGTGGAGCGGGGTGCGCTGCGCATCGGCCGCCGCGGCGGCGACCGGCTCGCTGTGGCCCTCGCCGGCGTCGCGGTGGCGGGGGGAGTGGGCGGGCTGTTCCTGCGCCTGCCGCTCAACGTCACGGCGGCAGCCCTGACCTGGGCCGCGGCGGGGCTGCTGCTCGCGCTGGCGGCAAGCCGGCGCCTGCCGCCCCGCTTTTTTGCCGTCCTGGCCTGCGCTCTTTGCCTCGGCGACCTGTGGGGTGTGGGCGCCACCCTTTACCGCGTGCGCCCGGCCGGCGAGGTGCTGGCGGAGGGGGGCGCGGCGGCAGCGTGGCTGGCCGAGCAGCCGCCCCCCTTCCGCGTCTACTCGCCCAGCTATAGCATCCCGCAGCAAACCGGGGCGCTCTACGAGCTGGAAATGGCGGACGGGGTCGACCCGTTCCAGCTGGCCGATTACGTCGCTTTCATGCGCGTCGCCAGCGGGGTCGATCTGCCCGGCTACCACGTGACGATTCCCCCCTTCCCAGAGGTTGATCCAGGCGAGGAGCTGCTGCTGGCGCACCGCGACGCCGTTCCCGACCCGCGCCTGCTGGGGCTGCTCAACGTCCGCTACCTGGCCGCTGCCTACCCGGTCGACGCGGCCGGCTGGACGCCGCTCGGGGAGTGGGACGGCGTCTACCTTTACCGGAACGAGTACGTCCTCCCCCGCGCTTTCGTGGTCGAACAAGTGGCGACGGTAAGTGGGCTGGAAGCGGCGCTGGCCTGGATGGCGCAGAACGATCTCTCGCAGGCCGCGGTGGTGGATGGCGGCCGCCCGTTCGACGGAGCGGGGGAGAGCCGGGCGGTCGACTGGGTCGATCGGCGCCCCCAGCGCATCGAACTGACCGCCGAGGGACCGGGGTTGTTGGTCCTGAGCGAGGTGTACGACCCCGACTGGCGGGTAACGGTCGACGGCCGGGCAGCAGAGATGGTGCGCGCCGACGGCATCCTGCGCGGCGTCTACCTGGAGCCCGGGCGGCAGCAGGTCGTTTTCTCTTACCGCCCTGCCGGGCTGGCGGCGGGGTTGCTGGTCACAGGGCTGGGCGTCCTGTGCGCCGCCGCCTGGGCGATCCGCTGTAAAAGCCCTAAAAAAAGGGGTTGACTTCTATATAATGATTTGATATAATTTCTTTGTATTATACTTCTCTCATAGAGGAAGAGAAGAGAAAATGAAATGTCCAATTTGTGATGACGCAGAACTTGAGCAGATAAAAGGTAAAGAAAAGCTAGAGCGATTGTTCATCCGCCCTGACATAGTTTTTTGCCCTAACTGCAAAGCAAGAGCAGAGTTGTTGGGTGTAAAGCTCCGCTTTACACATATCCCTGCTCCGTATGCCTTTCCTATTGGTACTGCTCTGAATGATGCTGTAACACCGCAACAAGCCGGTCTCATAGGCGCTCAAGCTCGTCGTTGGCTTAGAATTCGTTCAACGCTAGAAGCAGGAAAACCTATAGCTACCGATAGCCCATCAGCGATTAGGAAAAACGAAAACTGTTACTTGCATTTCCCCAATTCTATATTGAGTCAAGAATGCACGCGCCAGGGTAGCCTATACCTTGCAGAGACTGACCGGGGCAATCTATATCTTACTGACAGCCATATCTACATTGTTGGGCAAACAACCACCCGCATTCCCCTTGCCAAGATTGTCAAGATAACAATTTCAAGGGATCGCTCCCAGTTTCGCATTAGTCGAGCTGATAGGAAAACAGCGCAATACATTACCGTTTCTTCCACGCTTGACCACCATCTTCTGCAGCTTGCGCTTAGCCGTTTGACCGATGCTATAGTGCCACCACAAGTGGATATGGTTAATAATTTCCCTGCTTCATCATACAGGCTTAATCTACGGGCAATAGGACCGATATGGCAAAAGGGAGGGCTTGGTCGTCTAGGCCTTGTTCTGCTTGCTATTGTTTTACTTTCTCCGTTTTTGTGTTGCCTTGGCAGCAGCGTCCTTGGACCAGCATTTGCTCCAGAACCCAGTCACACTCCTACTTTTACTATTTCGCCCCATCTAAAGAATACTATGACGTCAACTCCGCCAGCTACTGCTAGCCCTACAAGAACACCGACCCTGACTAACACCCCAACAAGAACAAGCACACCAACCCGGACCATTACCCCTGGCCCTTCTCCAACTTCAACAAACACCCCGACTCTGACCCCAACGTGGACACCACGCCCAACTTACACACCGAGGCCAACACCAACCGCCAGGACAACAGCGACTTCCCCACCGCCTCCAACTTCCCCGCCGCCTCCTGTTTATGATTGCTCAGGAGATATTTACAACTGTAGTGATTTTAGTACACAACGGGAGGCGCAAGCCTGTTTTGATTATTGTGTATCACAGGGGAAGGGCGACATTCATCAGCTTGATGCTGACAATAATGGGCTGGCCTGCGAGTCATTGCCATAGTCCAGTTGTAGGTCACGCTTCAAGCGTGACCTGCTGCTAAGAATTATCAGTACGAAAAGCTCGTGGCGGATTCCCGCCTTTGCGGGACAAGTTACCAAATCCGCATGTTCTGCTGGATCTGGCAGCCTGTCCCGCATCGGGAATCCAGTGGGAGCTTTTCGTGATCTACTGATTATAAGTGTTAGCGTGCGGTCTCGACCCGACGAGATCGCCCGTCGCTGCTGACCTCCACCGTGCCGTCCTGGTCGGTGCGGTAGACGGGGATGCTCCCCAGCCGCTCCAGCATCTCCCAGTGGGGGTGGTGAAAGAGGTTGCCCGCGCCCACCGGGATCACCACCGCGTCCGGCGTCACCGCCGCCAGGAAGGGGGCGGTGGTGGCCGCGCCGTCGCCGTGGTGGGCGGCCTTGAGGACCGTGCAGTCGAGCCAGGCCCCGCCCGCCACCAGCGCCGCTTCCACATCCTCCCCGGCGTCCCCCGCCAGCAGGAAGCAGACCGCGCCGTGGTCGAGCCGCAGCACCAGCGAGTTGTCGTTGTTGCGACTGGAGAAGGGAGCAGGGCCGGGATGGAGCACCGTCAGCAGCACGCCCTCGTCGAGCCACAACTGCAGGCCCGCCTCGCCGCGGTAGACCTCTGCCGTGGAGCTGCCGACCAACTCCCGCCAGCGGTCGCAGAGGGGCGTGTAGCAGTCCGCTTCGCGCTCGACAATCGCTGCGACCTGGTACCGCTCCAGCACCGGCAGCAGGCCCGCCAGGACGTCGTCGTCGGGGTGGGTGAGAACCACCAGGTCGAGGGAGTGGTCCCAGAAAGGCATGCGGCGGCCCAGGTGGCTCAGCAGCAGTGAAGGGCTGGGGCCGCCGTCGATCAACACCTGGCGACCCGAGGGGGTCTGGACGAAAATGGCGTCCCCCTGCCCGACGTCGAGGAACGCGACATGGAGCTCGCCGTCGGGCAGGGTGCGCCAGGCGATAGCGGCGAGCAGCAGCAGCACGCCGGACAGGCCCAGCACGAGCCGGTCGCTGAGGCGCGCGGTGAGCGCGAGCCAGAGAACGCACGCCCGGCCGCGCAGCATCGCCCGGCGCTCGGCGGGCTGGTAGCCCCACCAGGTGACGGCTGCCAGCAGCCCGTAGGCGGCCCAGGCCATCCACGGTTCCACCCGTCCCAGGTCGACCCAGGCGTACGGGACACGGGCGGTGAGGCGGACGACCTCGATCGTATAGGCCAGCGCCAGCCAGGCAGCCCAGCCGAGCGCCTTGCCCAGCGGCAGCCAGACGAGGCCGGCGATGGTGGCGAGCCCGCCGCCGACCATGACCGCCGGCTGGACGGGGAGGATCAGGAAATTGGTCAGCAGGGTGACCAGGGAGAGACGGCGGAAATAGGCCACGAGCAGCGGCGTGGTGGAAATCTGCGCCGCCAGGGTCACCAGCAACGCCTCCGAGAACCACCCGACGGCCCGTTCGGCCCGCTCTGGGCTGGTGAGACGGGACAGCAGCGCGACGGCTCCCCGCTCCAGCGGCCCGGTATAGAGCACCAGGCCGACGGTGGCGGCAAAGCTGAGCTGAAATCCGACGTCCCACAAGGTGAAGGGGTTGATTGCCGTCATCAGCACCGCCGCGGCGGCGAGGGAGGTGGGGGCGAAGGACTCGCGCCCCAGGTGCTTGCCCAGCAGGTAGATCACCCCCATCATCGCCGCGCGGACCACGGCGGCGGAGGCGCCGACGAACAGGGTGTAGAGAACGACCCCGCCGATGGCGACCCACACGGCGCGCTTCCCGCCCACCATCCGCCGGGCGAGGCCGGCAAAGATGCCCGAGATGATGGTGATGTTGAACCCCGAGATGGCGATGATGTGCGTCGTGCCGGTGGCCGAGAAAGCGTCTGCCAGGTCGGCGGGGATGCCGCTCTCAATGCCCAGCAGGATGCCCGTCAGCAGCGACGCTTCCGGTTCGTGCAGGATGGCGGCGATCGTCGCCTGGGCGCGTCCCTTCAGCGCCAACAACGCGGCGGTGAAGGGGCTCCCCTCGCCGCTCCCCAGCCGGGTCGCCCGGCAGCGGGGCACGATGGAATGGATGCCCTGCCGCGCCAAATAGTCGCGGTAGGAAAAGTCGTCGTCCGTGGGGGGGGTCTCCAGCGGCCCCCGCACCCGCAGCCGGTCGCCGTAGGCAAAGGTTGGGTAGCGGTCCACCTGCACCAGCGCCAGCCCGTCGACCGTGACCTCTCGCCCGTCGGCCAGCCGCAGCTGCTCGGCGCGCAGGCGCAGGTAGATCTTTTCTTCGCGCACGTCCGGCTCCCGCACCACGACGCCTTCCAGGGTGACGGGGCCGAGGTCGTTGTAGCGCGCCAGCGCGTGCGCGTCGAGACGGGGCTGGGCCAGTCGCCGCCGTCCCGCCCCCAGCGCCAGCATCACCAGGCAGGCGCAGAGGAGGTTGCAGCGGCGCCCTCCTCTCCAGCCGATCAAGCCGACCAGGCCGAGGAGCGCGAGCAAAGGGAGTACTTGCCAGGGGAGAGAGAGGGCGTGGTCCAGCGCAATGCCGGCCAGCCAGGCGGAAGCCAGATAGATCAGTGTCATGATGCACCTCGCAGGCAGTGTTGTCGGGTCCAATGAGCCAGGCGCAACTGGCTGTGCGAATATCATACCACAGATTGGCGGAAAGGGTAATTGCGCTGTGCTCCTTGTCGCGCTCCCCAAGCTGTGTTAGAATCACGGCGTGCCAGAAAAGAGGTTCCACCCACAAGTATACGAACTGCGGCCCTGGTATCACGACTTTGCCCGCCTGGGCTTGCAGACGGTCTTTGACGAGCCGCCGCACATCGGCGCGCGGGCCGTCGACCTGCTGCGGCGGCTGGCCGCGGCCGCCCGCCGCGCCGCCGGCGTCCACGCGGTGGAAAAGGGCGAGCGGTTCTCGATGCGCACGCTCCTGGCCGGCGCCCCGCCCTCTCACCGCGTCAACCAGCGGGACAAGGAACAGGTCGTCATCCCGCTCATCCAGCAGGCGCTGCAGGGTTTGGAAGGCGCTCCTTCCTGTCTCGACCTCTTTTGCGCCGACGGTTACTACAGTTGCACGATCGCTCACCTTTGCCCCGCCGCCGCCATCACCGGCGTCGACCTCGACCCGGCCGAGATCCGGCGCGCCGAAACCGCCGCCCGCCTGCTGGGCGTGGCAAAAGCCCGCTTTGTCGTCGCCGACGTGGTCGATTTCGTCCGCCAGGCTGCCCCCCATGACCTGATCCTCTGTACCGGCGGCCTCTATCACCTGCAGGAGCCGCGCCATTTATTGCAACGGCTCTATCCCATCTCGACCCACTTCCTGGTTGTTCAGAGCGTCGTCACCCTGGAAAGCGAGTCGCCCGACTATTTCGTCTCCCCAGCGCCGGGCTGGAAACACGGCAGCCGCTTTACCCACGCCGCTCTGCGCCGCTGGCTGGAAGAGATCGGCTGGGAAATCGTGGCCGCGGCGCGCAACGAGCTGAGCGGCAATTCCCGCCCCTGCGACCGCGGCTCGAGCTACTTTCTTTGCCACAAGGGAGCGCCGTGAACCTGCGCCAGTACCGCCTGCTGCGCCCCCTCGACGCCCTCTGCCGGCGGATCAACGGCCAGGCCGACCGGCCGCCCATCGACCTGCGCCGCTACGTCGGGCCGCTGCCCGGCTTTGAGCGCACCGGCGGCGAGTTCCTGGCCTATCTCAAGCTGCTCGCCGGCTTGCGGGCCGACAGCCGCGTGCTGGATATCGGCTGCGGCTGCGGCCTGATGGCCCTGCCGCTGACGGACTGCCTGGGAGCGCGGGGCCGCTACGTGGGGATGGACATCAGCCGCGCGGCGATCGACTGGTGCCAGAAAGAGATCGCGGCCCGTCATCCCCACTTTAGCTTTATCCACAGCGACATCTACAACCCGCGCTACAACCCCGCCGGTCGGCAGCGGGCCGACGCCTACGTTTTTCCACTGGAGGACGGGGCGTTTGACCTGATCCTGCTCAAGTCGGTCTTGACCCACATGCGCCCGCCCGAGACCGCGCACTACCTGGCAGAGATTGCGCGCCTGCTGGGCGACGGCGGCTGCTGCCTGGCGACCTTTTTCCTGCTCAACCAGGCCCAGCGGCGCCTGGCGGACGAAGGGCGCTGTGCCTTTGATTTTCGCTTTGGCGACGAGACCTGGCGCACCATCGACGCCGACAACCCCGAGGTCGCTGTCGCCTACGACGAGCCGCGCCTGCTGGCGATGATCGAGGCGGCGGGATTGGCGCTGCGGGACACGGCTCATTACGGCGCCTGGAGCGGGCGCGACGACGGGTTGTCGTTCCAGGATATTTTGCTGTTGGAGCGAGCGTCGTGAACCTGGGCGTGGTCATCCTCAACTGGAACGCCGCGGATGACACCATCGCCTGCCTCGACGCGGTTGCCGCCTGGCGCCGCCTCTCCCCCCAGGTGTGGGTGGTCGACAACGCCTCGCAGGGTGACGACGCCGGGCGGATCGCCCGGGCCCATCCCCAGGTAAAGCTGATCCGCAGCGACCGCAACCGCGGCTTTGCCGGCGGCAACAACCTGGCCCTGGCAGAGGCGCTGGCTGCCGGCTGCGCGGCGGTGCTGCTGCTGAACAATGACGCCGCCATCGAGGAGGAGAGTGTCGCCGTGCTGATGGAGGCGCTGCAGGCCCATCCCGAGGTGGGCATCGTCGGCCCGCCGCTGTGGGACAGCGAGCGGCCTGCGGTGCTGCTCTCGGCGGGCGGCGTCGACATCGCCCTCCACGCCGCCTCCCACCTGCTCGACCTGCCGGACGGCGAGCCCCTGCGCCGCGTCGACCACGTGCCCGGCACCTGCGTGCTGATCCGCGCCGGGGTGCTGCAGGCCGCCGGCCTGCTGGACGAGGCCTATTTCTTTGGCGGAGAACTGGCTGACCTCTGCGCCCGCGCCCGGCAGCACGGTTTCGAGAGCGCCGTCGACGGGCGGGCGCGGGCGGTGCACCGCCTGAGCCGCTCGTCGGAGCTGCGCCACACCTTGCACGTCTATTACGTCCTGCGCAACCGCTTCCTGTTCATTCGCAAGTTCCACGCCCGGCAGCGGCTGCGGCTCTTTTTCTTGTGGGCCGCCCAGGGGCTGCGGCTGGCGCTGCAAGCGGCGCTCCGGCGGCAGCCCCGCCGCGCCCGCGCCGCCCTGCTGGGCGTGGCGGACGGCCTGCGCGGCCGCTTTGGCGGGCAGAACGAGCGGATTTTGGCCCGATGAACGTCCTGTACCACGTCACGATGCCCCCCTCACCGCTGCCCACCTGCGACGCCGTCGTGCAGGAGGTCGACGCGCTGCGGGGCCGCTTTGGTGGGGAAGTGGTTCACCTCTACCCGGGCCGCACGCCGGGCAGCCGCATCCCGCGCCGCTGGTGGGGGCTGCAGCGCCTGCCCGCCCTGCGCTGGCTGGAGCGGCAGGTCGATCTGCACCACGTCTTTAATCCCGACCCATTCCCTTTTCCCGTCCTGCGCTGGCTGCGCCGGCCCGTCGTCTACACCGTCGTGGCGGGGGTGCGGGAGAGCGGGCGGGACGAGGCGCAGCGCCTCGCCCGCCGGGTTCACACCCTGGTCGTTCCCACCCCGGACGACCTGGCCCGGCTGCAGGGCTGGTCGATCGACAACGCCGCCCTCGTCCGCCCGGGGCTCGATCTCGCCCACTTTTCCTGCACTGCCATCCCCGCTGGGCAGCCGCCGACGCTGCTGCTGGGCTCGGCGCCGTGGACGGTGGAACAGTTTCACAGCAAGGGGGTCGAGGCGCTGCTGGAACTGGCGCAGGGGATGCCCGAGCTGCACCTGGTCCTGCTCTGGCGCGGCCTGCTGGTCGACGAGATCGCGCGGCGCGTTCGCGCCCGCGGGCTGGAGGAGCGGGTCGAAGTGTTGAACCGGCAGGTCGACGTGAACCAGGTGTTGGCGCGGGTCCACGCCGCCGTCGCCCTGGCGGCTGACGAGACGCTGATCAAGGCCTATCCCCACTCCCTGCTCGAAGCGCTGGCGGCCGGGCGCCCGGTGCTGGTCAGCCGCTCGATCCCCATGGCCGCCTGCGTGGAGCGGGAGAGGTGCGGCGTGGTGGTGGAGGGGATCGACGCCCACAGCCTGCGCGCCGCCGTGCAGCGGCTGCTGGACGACTATGCGGGCTATCGTCAGCGGGCGCTGGCTGCCGCCGCCCGCACGCCAACGTTGACGGGGATGTTGGACGCCTACCAGCAAATATATAAAGCAGCGGGAGTCGCCTGTGAACGATGAATTGACTGCTCTCATCCAGATCGACGACGAAGGGATCGACGGGGCGGAGGTGGCCCGCCGCGTAAAAGAAAACCTCGCCGCGCACGGCCTCGACGAGGACGTCGAGTTTCCCCAGTTCGACCTCGTGCTGCGGCGGGAGGAAGGGGCCCTCTTCCCCCCGGCCCTCTACCACGAGCTGCAGCGGGCGGCGGAGGCCCGCGGCGCGGTGCGGGTCGCCGTCCAGCCGGTCGATTCCCTCCTCCCGCTGCTGGCCCGCCTCAAGCGGGCGCTGCACGAGCTGGTCGCATTCTACGTCAACCAACTCGCCGACCAACAGGCGCGGGTCAACGACGCTTTCCTGCGCGTCCTCGCCGGCGTGGTGCAGCGGATGGAGCCGCCCGATCCCGAGCTGCAGGCGCTGCGGCAGGAGGTCGCCGAGCTGCGCGCCCGCCTGGAGCAATTGGAGGGAAAAGAGCGGTGAGCCGGCAAATTCGCGCCATCCACCAGGTGATCGACAACGCCGCGCCGGGCAACTCGATCTCGAACGAGGCGTGGGCGCTGCGGGCGGCGCTTCGCGCCTGGGGCTATCGCTCCGAGATCCTGAGCGGCCCGGTTGCCCCGGCCTTGAGCGGCGGCGCGCGTCCCCTGGGCCGTTACCGGCCCCTGGGCCGCTATCGGCCCAGGGGCGGCGACCTGCTGCTCCTCCATTACTCCGCCGCTTCCCCGCTGGCGGACCGCGTGCGCGAGATGGGCGCGCCGCTGGTGTTGGTCTATCACAACGTCACTCCCCACCGCTATTTTGCCCAACTCGACCCCGAGCACGCCCGCCGCCTGGAGCGCGGGCGCGCCGAGCTGCCGTCGTTCCGCGCGCAGACGCTCCTCGCCCTGGCCCGCTCCCAGTTCAGCCGCCGCGAGCTGGTCGCCGCCGGTTACGACGACAGCGCCGTCGTGCCGCTGCTCGTGCCCGAGCAGCTCTCTCGTATCGAGGCCGACCCGGCCCTGCTGGCCCGCTTCGCCGACGGCGCGACGAACTTGCTGTTTGTCGGCCGGCTGGCGCCGAACAAGCGCCAGGAGGACCTGCTCAAGGTCTTGTACTACTACCGCCAGATCGAACCCCAGGCCCGCCTGTTCCTGGTCGGTTCGTGGAGCGGGGCGCGCCGCTACGTCGACTGGCTGCAGGACCTGGCCCGGTTCCTGGGCCTGTCGCAGGGGCTGCACCTGACCGGGCACGTCGAGCTGGCGCAGTTGGCGGCCTACTACCGCCTGGCCCACGCCTACGTCTCGATGAGCGAGCACGAGGGGTTCGGCATCCCGCTGGTGGAAGCGATGCGCCTTGGCCTGCCGGTCGTCGCCTACGCCGCTGCCGCCGTGCCGGAGACGATGGGCGGGGCGGGGATTTTGGTCCGCGAGAAGCGCTCGGCCGTCGTCGCCGAGCTGCTGCACCTGCTGCGGACCGACGCCGCGCTGCGCGAGCGCATCGTCGAGCAGCAGCGGCAGCAGGCCCGCGCCTTTGCCCCCGACGTCGTCTTGCGCCGCTGGCGGCAGTTGTTGGAAGCGGCGATAGAGAAACTCGGATGAAGGTCCTGCACGTCGTCCACAGCTATGCCCCCGCCATCGGGGGGACCCAGTTGATGGTCCAGCGGGTCTCGGAGCGGCTGGCAGCCGATTACGGCGACCAGGTGACGGTCATGACCACGGTTGCCTACGGCAACGACTATTTCTGGGACCCGCGCCAGCCGGCGATGGCGCCGGGGGTGGAAGAGATCGACGGCGTCACCGTGCGCCGCTTTCCGGTCTTTAACCGCCTGGCCTGGCTGCGGCTGAACGCGGCGCGGGTGGCGCACAAGCTGCGGCTGCCGGGAGAAGACTGGCTGCGCGGCCTCTATTTTGGCCCCATCGTCCCCGGCATGACCCGCGCCGTCGCCGCCAGCGGCGCCGACGTGGTGATGGCCTCCGCCTTTCCGCTGCTGCACATGCACTATGCCCTCTGGGGCGGGGAGCGGGCTAACATGCCCACCGTCCTCTTTGGCGCCCTCCACCCGGCCGACCGCTGGTGCTTCGACCGGCCCATGATCTATGATGCCATCCGCCGCTGCAGCGCCTACGTCGCCGACTCCGAATTCGAACGGCAGCACCTGGTCGGGCGGGGCATCGACGCGGCCAAGATCGACGTCGTCGGCGTCGGGGTCGATCCCGCTCCCTACCGGGCTGCGGATGGGGCGCCGGCCCGGCAGCGGTACGGCCTGGGCGACGGGCCGGTCGTCGCCATCGTCGCCCAGCACCTGCCTCACAAGCGGATCGACCTGCTCGTCGCGGCCATGCCCGCCGTGTGGCAGCGCTTGCCGACCGCGCGGCTGCTGGTCGCCGGCCGGCGGACCGATTATTCGCTACAGTTGGAGCGAGAAATTGCGCGGTTGCCCCCCGACCAACAGGAACGCATCGTGCTGGTGAGCGATTTCCCGGCGGAGGAAAAGGCGGAACTGTTCGCCGCCTGCGACGTTCTTGTCCTTCCCTCCAGCCACGAGGCGTTCGGCATCGTCTTTGTCGAGGCCTGGGCCGCCGGCAAGCCGGTCATCGGCTCGCGCATCGGCGCCATCCCCACGGTGATCGACGAGGGCGTGGACGGCTTGCTGGTGCGCTACGGCGACGCCGGCGACCTGGCCCGCGCCATCGCCGAGCTGCTGGCCGATCCCGAACGGCGGGCGCGGATGGGCGAGGCCGGCCGGCAGAAGGTGCTGCGCCGCTACACCTGGGACGTGATCACGCGGCGCTTTCGCGACGTCTACCTCCAGGCAATCCGTAGCGGCTGATGCAGTGAGGGGGGCATTTGTCGTTGGGGGTAACGACAAAAACCAGCCACGAATTCACGCCAATTGCCACGAATTTCGCCTCAATTCGTGTGAATTCGCGTTAATTCGTGGCCGATTTTCTGCCGCTTGGTTAGTTTGACAATGGCACATTTCAGTAGATTGCTCTGCCAAGCACGGGGAAGGGGGGAAAGGGGGGTTTCGCAGGCGGCGAAGCCGCCTGCGAAACCCCCCTTTCCCCCTTCTCCCACTGCAGTAGAGCATCCAATGTTGAAGTGTGCCATTGTCGAGTTAGACCAACACTCAAGAGGGTGACAAATTTGGATCTACTGAGACTATCAAAAAGCAAAAATTGATCTTTCGATCGACTTGTGATACACTGTCCTTACATTCTCCCCGCTCGACAACCACGTTACTTCCGCTTCATTCGGCCAAGGGATTGTTCGTCTGCAAAACAAGGAGGTGAATCATGCTACGCCAGGTTCGGAACTCGACTGTTTTGTTGATCCTGTTGCTCGCCCTGCTCTTTGGCAGCGCCTTTTCCCTGTCCGCCCAGGAGCCGGGCGTCGCGGCCAAGATCGACCCGCACTTGATGCAAGCGCTCGTGACGGAAGGCGCGTCCGACCTGATCGTGCGCTTTGCCGCGCAGGCCGACCTTTCCCCCGCCTACTCCATGGACTGGGAGGCCCGCGGCCGCTTTGTCTACCAGGCCCTGCAGCGGACCGCCGACCAGGCCCAGGCCCGCGCCCGCGCCCTGCTCGACGCGGACGGGCTGGCCCACGCCACTTTTGTCGCCGGCAACGAGCTCTACGTCTGGGCCGGCGACCTGGAGGCGGCGAGGGCGCTGGCCGCCCTGCCGGAGGTCGACACTATCCGCGCGCCGCGCACGTTTGCCATCGCGCCCGTCGTACAAGGCCCCACGCTGCCAGCGCCCGACACCCTGGCCTGGGGCATTGTCGACGCCGGCGCCGACCAGTTTTGGGCCCAGTTCGGCTTCAAGGGCGAGGGCACGGTCGTCGCCAACATCGACACCGGGGTGGAATGGACCCACGACGCCCTGGTCGGCACCTACCGCTGCGCTGACGACCCGGGCAATCCGATCTGCTGGGAGGACCCTTCCGACATCTGCGGCGGTGAGCCGTGCGACAACAACGGGCACGGCACGCATACGATGGGCACCATCACCGCCTCCGACGACCCCTCCCTCACCTGGCAGGCGGGAATGGCGCCCAACTCGCTCTGGATCGCCTGCAAGGGCTGCGAGTCGAGCTTCTGCTCCGAGTTTGCCCTCAACGCCTGCGCCGACTGGGTGCTGGCTCCGGGCGGCGACCCGCTCTACCGCCCCCACGTGGTCAACAATTCCTGGGGCGGTGCGGGGTGCGACACCTGGTACCAGGCCAAGGTGCAGGCCTGGCAGGCAGCGGGCATCTTTCCCACCTTTAGCGCTGGCGGCGGCGGCTCTGGTTGTGCAACCCTCGGTTCGCCCGGCGACTACCAAGAGTCCTTTGACGTCGTGGCGCACGATTCCAATCGTTGGATTGGTTCCTTTTCCTCCCGCGGCCCCTCCTGCTTTGGCCACGATCCCTACACCAAGCCCAACATCTCTGCCCCCGGGGTGCAGATCTGCTCGACGGTGCCGGGCAACGGCTGGAACTGCGGTTACAGCGGCACCTCGATGTCGGCGCCCCACGCCGCCGGGGCGGCGGCGCTGCTCTGGTCGTGCAACCCCGGCCTCGTTGGCCAGGTCTATGCCACTTTCGAGGCGTTGCAAAATACGGCCGATGCCCCGCCGGAAGGTAACTGCGGCGCCCCCCCCGACGGCGAGGGAAATTACACCTACGGCTACGGCTATCTCAACGTCCTCGCCGCCGGCCAGGTCTACTGCGGCATCGCCCAGTTCGGCTACCTGGACGGCTATGTCTACGATCTGGACGACGATCTGGCGGTGCCCTGTACCGACGCCGTGGTGCGCGTCGAGCCCGGCAGCCTCGACGTCCCCGTCGACGCCAACGGCTATTACTGGGCCCAGCTCATCACGGGCACCTACGAGGTCACGGCGACGGCCCCCGGCTACTCGGTCGACGGTCCGTACGTGATCGAGATCGTGGATAATATGACCACCACGCAGGACTTTTTTTTCACCCGGCCCTTCATCGCGGTCACGCCAGGCGAATTTATCTCGGTCGAGGTGCCGGTCGGCGACCCGGTGACCTATACCATGACCATCAGCAACTGGGGCGGCCTGCCGCTCGACTTTGAGATCGTGGAGCTGACCGGCACACTCCAGCCGCTGGTCATCGGGCCCACCGCCTATGGCATCGATCCTTTCATCGACCAGGAGCTCGCGGCCTCGGCCGACGGCAGGGCCGACGTGTTCATCGCCTTTGGCGGTTCCGTCGACCTGACCCCGGCGACGGCGATGGACGACCCGGCCCGCGGCCAGTGGGTCTATGACACCCTGCTGGCCCGCGCCGACGCCACCCAGGCCCGCGTGCGCGGCTGGCTGCAGGCGCGCAGCATCGACTACCGGGTGATGCTGGTCAACAATTCGATCTTTGCCCGCCTGAGCGCCGGTGAGATGGACGAACTACTCGCCTTGCCCGAGGTCGTCGGCTTCCGCGGCAACCACGTCTACCACGTCGATCCCATCGTCGCGGACACGGTCGAGCCGGACAGCGGCGTCAACGCCCTCGCCTGGGGGATCGAGCAGGTTGGCGCCAACCTGGTCTGGCAGGATTTCGGCGTCCGCGGCCAGGGCACGATCGTGGCCAACATCGACACCGGCGTCGAGTGGGACCACGACGCCCTGATCGGCACCTACGGCTGTCCCGGCGACCCCGGCAACAACGCCTGCTGGGAGGACCCCTCCAACATCTGCGGCGGCACGCCCTGCGATAACAACGGGCACGGCACGCACACCATGGGCACCATGACCGCCTTCGATGACCCCGGCTTCACCTGGCAAGCCGGCATGGCGCCGGACTCGACGTGGATCGCCTGCAAGGGCTGCGAGTCGAGCTCCTGCTCCGAGTACGCACTGACCGCTTGCGGCGACTGGGCCCTGGCCCCCGGCGGCGACCCGGCCAACCGCCCGCACGTGATCAACAACTCCTGGGGCGGCGGCTCCTGCAACACCTGGTACCTGCCCTACGTGCTGGCCTGGCGCGCGTCGGGCATCTTTCCCGCCTTTGCGCCCGGCGGCGGCGGCCCGGGCTGCGGCACGGTCGGCAGCCCCGGCGACTATCCCGAGTCCTTTGCTACCGGCGCCACGGACCAGAACGACGTCGTGGGCTCCTTTTCCAGCCGCGGCCCCTCCTGCTGGGATGGAATCAAGCCTGACGTGACCGCGCCGGGCATCAACATCTGTTCTACCGTGCCCGGCAACGGCTGGAGCTGCGGCTACAGCGGCACCTCGACGTCGAGCCCGCACAGCGCCGGCCTGGCCGCGCTGGTGATGAGCGCCAACCCGGCCCTGGCCCGCGACGTCCCGGCCGTCGAACAGATCGTCAAGGACACCGCCCTCTGCATCGAAGACCTGCAGTGCGGCGGCGAGCCCTGCCCCGGCTGCAACAACGTCTATGGCTGTGGCCGCATCGACGCCTATGCCGCGGTCGAAGCGGCCCTGGGGCCCACCGGCCTGCCGTGGACCTGGCAGGTGCCCGTCAGCGGCACGATCGATCCGTACGACCATTGGAACGTCGACGTTGCCTTCTGGTGCAGCGCCACCGGCGAGCTGAGCGGCACGCTCGAAATCCGGCACAACGATCCCTGCCAGGAACCGCTCCACCTTCCGTTGCTCGTTCACTGCGCGGGGCCGGACGAGGTGGATTGGGAGTGGCTAAAGTGGGTCTGGATCGACGGCGCCGGCCCCTACGACCCCTCCATGAGCCCCTTCGTGGTCGAACCGGGCGCCGTCGTCGAGATTGCCGACCAGGTCTGGGTCAGTTCCACCAGTCTCATCACCTTCACCCTCAGCGAGATGTGGGGCGACTCGCTGGAGTTGATCGGCTACGAAGTGACCGCCGGCACGGTCACGACCGGCGCCACCTGGCTCGACTGGTACGGCGTCGACCTGTCCAGCGGCTGGTACGCCCTCACCAAGACCTTTGGGGTCGCGGACGTGCCGTGGTGGTACACGGACGTCGTCAGCGAGTATCTCTGGATCGAGGATACTTTCCCGCAGCCCGATCCGGTCTATCTCGAGTTCGAGCACCCGTGTGAGGAGATCACCGACATCGCCATCGCCGGCCCGACCAGCGGCTTTACCGGCACCGTCTACACTTTCGACACCAATTACCTGCCGCCGACGGCGACCCTGCCGGTCGACTACCTGTGGGACGACGGCGGAACGGCGGACTATTCGACGCGCACCTGGGCGCTGCCCGGCATCTACACCCTGACCGTCGAGGCCTTTAACTGCGCGGCGGGCTGGGCCTCTTCCTTCCACGTCATCGAGATCGCCCCGCTCTCGGACTGCACGCCGGTCTCGGGCACCGCCTTTGTCTACGAGCCGGCGATGCCGTACGCGGGCGACCCGGTAACCTTTACCGCCAGCGTGGTCGAGGGCGACGCGCCGACGTTCAGCTGGGATTTTGGCGACGGCTTGGGCGGCGTGGGGATAACCGTCACGCACGTTTTTACGCCTGCCGGTGCCTACACCGTCACCCTGACGGCGGAGAACGCATGCGGCACCGAGCGCGTGTCGGACGTCATCGCGGTCAGCAAGTACGGAGCGGTGCGCACCGTCTACCTGCCGCTGATCCGGCGGGAATAGCCGCAACCTGCCCCGCCAGGGGCAAAACGGATTCACGGTGCGGCGCCCCGGGCGGGGTGCCGCACCTTTTTGTGCCGATTCGTGTGAATTCGTGGCGAGAAATCAGGCGCTGTCCCCCGCAACAACTACATCCCGAGGGTGTCCACAGGTTGACCGATGGTCTCATTGGTGATACACTGGCCCATGCATTGCGTCGGACAGGAGTGTCGCTGGCTGTCCAATTTGCGATCGTGACCGCGCTGTTTCCGGCCGCCGTCCCGGTTGTGGCCTCTGGTTGATTGGCGGCTTGACAGTGGCAGGTTAAAAGGAGGTGGGCAATGTCGCGGCGAAAGGGTCATTTGTTATTTACGATTCTGCTGCCGTTTCTGATTGCAGCAGTATTTGCGCCAGCAAGGCTCGTCGCCCAGGAGCCGCCGCAAAAAAGCGGCCCCAACTGCGGCCTCCTGGACGACCCCGCCGTCCGCGGCGTCATGTCGGCTGCGTTCGAGACCATGTTGTTGGAAGAATGCGGCCACATGCCAAAGCGGCCCGCGTTCCCCATCACCACCGTGGCCCCTGCCGTCGCGCCGCCGACCGGCAAAGACGTCCGCGTCAACGGGGTCGATCCCATCTACTACAGCACCACCCAGAGCGAGACCAGCATCGCCGTCAACGAGGACAATGGCACCATCTGCATCACCTACAACGACTCTTACCACCGCCACGCGGAGAACAATGGCATCTCGGGCTTTAGCCGCTCCACCGACGGCGGCCTGACCTTTGACGACCGCGGCGCCGTTCCGGATGGGGACGGTGGGCGCAGCCGCGGCGATCCCAGCGTCGTCTGGCGGCGGGCCGACGGGCGATTCTACTATGCCTCGCTCAACGTCGCCGGGCTGGGACTGTGGCGCTCGACCGACGACTGCGCCACCTTCGAGTGGTTTGCCCAGATTCACAGCAGCGGCGGCGACGACAAAGAGTTTATGGCCGTCGACAACAATCCCGCCTCCCCCTACTATGGTCGCTTCTACGTCGCCTGGGCGGATTACGACCAGCCGAGCCGCATCCGCGTCGCCTATTCCGACGACGGCGTGAACTGGAGCAGCCCGGTCGGCCTGAGTGATCCCTACTACAACGCCCAGGGGGCGTGGCCGGCCACCGCCCCCAACGGCGACGTCTACGTCGCCTGGCTGCGCTGGCACGCTTACCCCTACGGCACTATCGACGTCCGCATCGCCCGCTCCACCGACGGCGGCGACAGCTTTGCCCGCGTCGCCTACCCCATGGCGGGCCAGGTGACGCCCTTTGACGCCGCCGCCAGCGCCGACTGCGGGCGCCCGGCCCTCAATGGCCGCATCCGCTACTATGCCATGCCCCAGCTCGTGGTCGGGCCCGACGGCTGCCTGCACGCCATCTATTCCTACGACCCCGATGGGGCAAACACGGGCGACGTGGTGAGCGCCTACTACCGCCGCTCCTGCGACAACGGCGCTGCCTGGGACGCCGAGGTGCAGCTCAACGACGACGGTACGCTGACCGACCAGTTTTTCCCCGCCCTCACCGTCACCGCCGACAACGTCGTCGCCGCTTCGTGGTACGACCGGCGCCTCGATCCGGTGGGGAACTGGTATTTCGATCGGTATTGGACCGTTTCCTACGACGGGGGCGCGACGTGGGAGCCCAACGAGCGCGTCTCGGACGTCTCCTCACCGGTCTATATCACCCCCTACCTCTCCGCCTGTTACCACGGCGATTACGACCAGATGGCCTACGACGGCGACGTCGTCTACCACCTCTGGTCCGACGACCGCGTCTGGTTCAACGGCCACTATGATCCCGACATCTGGTTCGACCGCGCCTCGGTGGCGCCCGATTTCACCCTGGGGGTCGAACCGGACAGGTACGACCTGTGCCGCGAGGCGGCGGCGAGCGGGCAGGTCGCGGTTGGCGCGGTCAACGGCTACGACCAGCCGGTGACGCTCAGCGACAGCGGCCGCCCGGCAGGGGTCGACGCCGCCTTCACCGTCAACCCCGTCGATCCGCTGCCCGGCAGCTCCACCTACGTCGTCACCGCCACCGCCAGCGCGCCGGTCGGCGTCCACACCTGGATTGTCAGCGGCGACAGCCCCACCCGTACCCACGCGGCGACGGTCACGCTGGTGGTCAACGAAGCCGCGCCGCTCAGCCCGACGCTGCTCAGCCCGCCGGACGGCGACGACGGCGTGCCCTACCGGGACATTCCCTTTCGCTGGGCCGGCCTGCCCACGGCGACCGCGTACCGGCTGCAGGTCGACGACGACCCGGCCTTTGGCTCGCCCGAGGCGGACGTGACCGGCATTCTCACCACCGGCTACGACCTGCCCGGCCCGCTGGCCCCCGCCGCGGCCTACTACTGGCGGGTGGGAGCGTCCAACGGCTGCGGCGCGGGCCCCTTTTCCGCCCCCTTCTCCTTCCGCACCCAGGGCCGCTGCATCCTCCTGGTCGACGATGACGACGACGATCCCGACGCCCGCCCCTACTATGAAGCCGCCCTGCGCAGCCTGGGTTATTCCTACGACGTCTTTGACGTCGGCGGGGGCGGCGGCGACGGGCCGGCCCTGGCCGAGCTGTGGGATTACCCCATGCTGATCTGGTTCTCGGGCGACAAGTGGAGCGACGTGGGCGAGGCCGGCCCCAACCCGGCCGACGAGATTGCCCTGGCTGCCTACCTCGACGGCGGCGGGCGCCTCTTTCTCTCCAGCCAGTCCTACCTGTACGACTTTGGCCTGACCCCCTTCGGGCAGGAATACTTTGGCATCAGCTCCTACGTCCTCGGCGCGGGAAACGCCGGGGCCAAGAGCGGCGTGTGGGGCGATCCCGTCGGCGGCGGCCTGGGCCCCTACCCGCTGACCTACCCCAGCGGCTTTGTCGATCACGGCGACATCGTCCATCCCGACGAGACGGCCTCCGTCGCCTTCAAGAGCGAGGCCGGCAACGAGCTGGACATCGACAAGGACGGCGGGGTCTGGCGGACTGTCTTTTTCGGCACCTCGTGGGTGCCGGTCGCCGTCGAGGACCCGGCCAGCGGGCAAGAGGTGCTGGAGCGCATCGTCGACTGGTTCGGCGGCTGCAGCTGCGCGCCGGTGACGTCGACGCTGATCGCCTGGCAGCCGCTCACCCCCACCGCCGGCTATGTGGTCACTTTTACCGCCGCAGCGACGGGGACTGGCCCGTTCCGCTTTGCCTGGGACCTGGGGGACGGTTCGAGCGGCAGCGGCGCGCTGGTGACCCACACCTATGCCCTCAGCGGCAGCTACAGCATCGTGCTGACGGCGACGAACCCCTGCGGCGGGCAAGTGACCGGCGCTTCCCTGGCCGTGCGCCCACCCTGCCAGCCGGTGAGCGGGGCCGGGTTCGCCTGGCAGCCGCTCACGCCGACGGTGGGGGCGGTGGTCACCTTCACCGCTGCCGCCACCGGCACCCCGCCCATCGACTATGCCTGGGCCTGGGGCGACGGCGCGGTGGGGGTGGGGGCAGTAGCCACCCATGCCTACGCTCTCAGCGACACCTACAGCGTAGTGCTGACGGCGACGAACACGTGCGGCGTCGACGTGGTGGTGGAGAATGTGGTTGTCAAATCACCGGCATACCGGCTCTACCTGCCGCTGTTGCTGAAAGAGTACGGCGATTGACCCCATAGGAGGAGGCGCTATGGATTGCCTGATCCGGTGCGAGAATATCCACAAATCATTTCTGATGGGCAAGGAGGCGGTGCAGGCGCTGCGGGGCATCGACATCGAGGTCATGCGCGGCGAGATGGTCTGCCTGATGGGGCCCAGCGGTTCCGGCAAGACGACGCTGCTCAACATCATCGGCGGGTTAGAGGAGCCGAGCCGCGGCCACGTCATCGTCGACGGGGAGAACGTGGTGGCCCTCTCGGAGGATCGCCTCTCCCGGCTGCGGCTGACCAAGATGGGGTTTATCTTTCAGAACTATAACCTGCTGGCCAACTTTACCGCGTTGGAGAACGTCGAGGTGCCGATGGCGCTGGTCGGGGTGGGGTGGCGGGAGCGCCGCCGCCGGGCCGAGGAGCTGTTGAAGCGGATCGGCCTGGACGATCGGGCCAGGCACTACCCCAGCGAACTCTCCGGCGGGCAGCAGCAGCGGGTCGCCATCGCTCGCGCCCTGGCCAACGCCCCCCCCATCCTCATTGGCGACGAGATCACCGGCGAACTCGACTCGGAGACTGGGTTTGAGATCATGGACATTGTTGCGCAGCTCAACAAAGAACAGGGGATGACGATCATCTATGTCACCCACGACCCCCGTATGGCCAAATTCGGGCAGCGACTGATCCAATTGCGTGACGGGCGTATCGTCGAGGATAGTGAGACGTCGTGATCGTACAATACGTTCTCAAAAGTTTTGGACGGCACAAGGCCCGTTTGGCGATCATGATCCTGGCCCTGTTGGTGGTGACGGCGATGCTGGTCACCCTCAACAACGGCGTCGAGTCGCTGCAGCGGCAGGTCGTCGAGCTGGTGGAGCGGTTCGCCGGCGAGCACGACGTGGCCGTCACCCGCGCGGAGACGAGCCCCGACCAGTACGTCGACGTCGAGCGCGTGGGGACGCTCCTTCTCGCCGCCGATCCTGCGGTGGCCGCGGTCTATCCCCGTTTCCACGCCGTGGTCGAGCTCCAGCACGAAGCCGGCAGCGGCAACGCCTCGCTGGTCGCCCGCGCGCCCGACGACGACCTGGGACAGGTAACGGTGTTGGAGGGGGCGTACGATGTCCAGGGCGATCAGGTCGTCGTCCTGCGGGTCACGGCGGACACGTTTGGCATCGAGGTTGGCGACGAGATCGACCTGAGCTATATCCTGCCGGTCTCGCGCCTGCCGGGGCAGATGCCGCTGGAGAATGCCAGCGTGGGGCGGGTCACGCGCCGCTTCCGGGTCAGTGGGATTGCGCTGGCGACGGGGTTGGGCGGCGTCGAGCAAAACGGCATTCTCGCTGGCGTCGAGACGGTCCAGGACTGGCTCGGCCTGCCCGGCCGGGCCGAGCGGTTGGTGATCGTGCTGGACGAATCGGTCTATGGTTCGGTCAACACCCAGGCTTCCCTCTTTCGCGTGCGGCGTATCGCCGAGCGGCTGTACGATGCGCTGGGCGGCGAGGCGGAGACGTACGCGTTCAGTTTGGCCAAGGCCCAAAACCTCGACATGAGCGACGTCGCCTTTGCCGTGCTGCGCTCGGTCAGCGCGGTGTACGGCTTGTTGGTGATGGGGGTCGTCGGCTTGCTGGTCTATTCGCTCATCAACACCAATGTCGACGAGCGGCGTCGTGACCTGGCTTTCCTGCGTATCTTGGGGGCCAAGCAACGGCATCTCTTTGGCCTGGTGTTTGTCGAGGTCGCAGTTATCGGTGTGATCGGCGTGGGGCTGGGTATCTTGCTGGGCCAGGCGCTCAGTGCCTGGGTTGTCTCCCCCATCGCCAACTATATGATCGTCCAGCTGGGGGAGGGCAGCGAGGAGTTGGGGATCGATTTTCAAATGACCGTCACCATCGTCGCCATGACTCGTGCCGGACTGATCGCAGCGCTGATCCTGGTTCTATCCGCCATCGCCCCCGCGCGCAAGGCCGCACTGACCAAGGTTCGCTACGCCATCAACCCTGGCTCGGCCGACAACATCCAGATCGAGGACCTGGCCCGGCTGCGCTCGCGCAAATTTGACTTTCGCATCGTCATCGCCGGGATCGTGCTGACGGTGATGTGGGGCCTGATTTTTGTCGGGACCAACTTTCTCTTTGTGCAGGGGAACGAGGCCGTCATCAGCGTCTTTATGTTCAGCGGCCTGGCGCTGCTGGTGGTCGGGGTGAGTCTTCTTTTCTATGCTTTGACCGTGCCCTTTGAGCGTATTCTCATCGTTATCAGCCGCTTCCTGATGCCCAAACTTGCTTTCTTTGCCGGTCCCAATCTCTTGCGCGCCAAGCAGCGCAACACGGTCATCTCGTTGATGGTCGTGTTCAGCGCCACGCTGCCCACTTTTCTGGGGACGATGGCGGCGTTGGAGCAGAGGAACTATGACGTCGACGCCCGCTTTCGCAGCGGCGCGCCGGTCACGGTGCGCTTGAGTCGTTGGTGGGGTGGGGATGACTTTTTTGCCCCCAGCGGCGACAACTTTTGCCTCAGCGATCTGGCGGCATTCGATTCCGTCGCCGGGGTCGATCGCGTGGTGGGCTTGACGGCTTCCTACCGCGCCCAGGCGACCAACAAGGTCGAACTGCGGCAGACGGGCATCCAGATTCAAGGCATCACCGCCTCGCTGGACGGCGTCGTCTACGACGACCTGACCGAGTACGATGCCGGCGGGCCCCAGGCTTTCGACGTGATCCTCGCCGAACCGGACACCATCATTGTCGGGGCAGGGTACGCCGAGTTTATGGACCTGGCGATGGGCGAAACGATGCGCGTGCAGGGGGAGGGGCTGGATCACTGGGTCGACCTGCGCGTGGTGGGGCTGGTGGAGCGGATGGCCGGCTTCGAAGGCTTTGCTCGCAACGAGAGCTTTGTCCGTTGGGGCGAGTCCGTCGGGCTGGTATCTTTGGACACCTACATCCGTCTGACCACGGATCCCAACGTGCAGCAAGTCTGCCTGCTCGGCGTCTGCTCGGCCGACGAACGGGAGCAGCCACTGATTACCCGCGTCATGGTCACCACCGTCGATGGCGCCGACGAAGCCGAGATCGTCCGCAATCTGCGCGAGGTCTTTTCCGACCGTTCCAGCATATGGGTCCAGTCGACCGAAGAGGACATCCGCACCACGGAGCAGTCGATGCGGACGATGCGCGTGTTGATGCTCGTTCTCACCGTGCTGTCGTTCATCACCAGTATTTTTGGCGTCTTTGCCGTCGTCTATGTGGCCGTCTACGTCCGCCGGCTGGAGATCGGCATGCTCAAGGCGATTGGCATGCAGCGGCGCGAGCTGGTGGGGGCCTTTGCCCTCGAGTCGGTGATGATGACGGTCAGCGCCTCTTTGGCCGGCGTGACGGCGGGGACGGTGCTGGGCTATGTCTTTTACATCAGCAACAACATGATGCGGGATATGCCAACGCAGCTGACCTTTGATTGGCTGACCACGTTGGCGATCCTGGCGATGGTCGTCCTGGCCAGCGTTTTCAGCGCATCGCTGGCGGCGCGGGGTGTCGTGCGGCGCAAGGTGACGGGGATTCTGCGCGAGGCCTGGTAGATATCTGGTTGCGACGGGAGGTTGCGTTATGGACAAGATCTGTAAAAGAGCCTTTGTCATTGGGATCGTCGTGGTTTTCGCCCTCGCCTTTGCGGCTTGTTCGGGCCCAGGCGACATTTCCACAGAGGAAACGCAGACAGATGATCAGGGCCCGCCGCAGCCGACACTGCCCCCGTCGACTCAGGCCGGTCGGGCGGTGGTGGCCGACGGACAGCTGGTCTCTGCATATCCCAGCCTGCCCCTGGGCTTTGGCGGCGGGGTCGGCGGCCAGGTGCTGACCGTCACCGTCGGGGTGGGGGACGTGGTGGCGGCGGGGGAGCGGCTGGCACTGCTCGACGACGCCGACCTGCAGCGCGCCGTGCTCGACGCCCAGGTCGCCCTCGACCGGGCCGAGGTGGACCATGAACGGGCGCTGAGCCAGTGGGAGCAGGACCTGGTCGAGGCGGAAGAGAACCTGGCGGCGGCGGAGCGATCTCTCACCACCGCGCGCCTACAGTATTCGACCACCGGCCTCGAGGAGGCCCGCACCGCCCTGCAGCTGGCCCAGCAGGCGGAGGCGAACGCCGAAGAGGCCTACCAGCGGGCGCTGAACTCGTGGCCGCCCATCCCCTCCGACCCCTACTATGACAGCTGGCAGCGGGCCATCCGCGAGCGGGAGCTGGCCGAGATGCGCCTGGCGGATGCCCAGGACGCCAACAGCGCCAGCTACCTGGAACTGGCAGCGCGGGAGGAGGACGTGGCCCGCGCCGGGCGCGCGCTGGCAGCGCTGCAGGCCGGCATCGCCCCGACGTACGAGCGGGCGGTAGCGGATGCCCGCCAGCGCCTGGCGGACGCCCAGGACGCCCTCGGCTACGCCGAGCTTGTTGCGCCGTGGCCGGCAATGATCCTCTCCATCGACGTCGCACCGGCGACCAGCGTCGGACCTGGCACCCCCGTGGTCACGCTGCTGAACGTGGCGGAGGAACTATGCTTTGTCACCCAGAACCTGAACGAGCAGCACGTCGGTTACATCCAGCCGGGCCAGCGGGCCGTGGTCACCCTGCGGGCCTATGCCAGCACGCCGCTGGAGGGGATGGTGGAAGCGCTAGTGCCGCAAGAAGGGCGC
Source organism: Anaerolineae bacterium (assembly GCA_016931695.1). Lineage (GTDB taxonomy): Bacteria > Chloroflexota > Anaerolineae > B4-G1 > DUEL01 > JAFGEI01. The sequence continues at coordinate 82,789 of JAFGEI010000023.1, forward strand.
GACGTGGCCGACAGTCGCTTTGTCGTCCACGTACGGCTCGCTCCGACCGAGTTGAACCTGCTGCCGGGGCTCACTGGGCGCGTCGAGATCGTGACCGGGGAAGAATAGCCGCTGCAGGACCGGGCGGGCAACCGGGCACTTTTGATTACGCCCTGCGTTGCCATCTCTTTTCCTCTGTGTTAGAATGTGCGCGTTGCCCTATGTCACGCAGTGGGGGCATGATAACGACTCGGTCAGCTCGCGCCGTCGGCGTTACGGGTGAAAAATGTTCGGCCTGCTACGCAAGATCAACCTGAAGGCAATCGAGAACCTGCAAAGCCTGGGGGTTCCCAACCTGATCCGCCACCTGGGGGGCTGGAGCCCGTTCCCCGTCGGCGTCGTCTTTTTGCTTACCTTGCGCTGCAACATGAAGTGCGACATGTGCCTCCTGGTTGAGGTGCGCAAGGACCATACCGAGGAATTGGCCCTCGACGAGCTCAAGGGCGTGGTCGATGACCTGGCTGCTTCATTTCTCTTCAAGCCCTTCATCCACCTGATCGGCGGCGAGCCGCTGCTGCGCCGCGACCTGCTGCCGCTGGTCGCCTACATCAAGGAGCGCCGCTTCAACTGCTCGCTGACGACGAACGGGTTTCTGCTGGAACGCCACGCCGCAGAGCTGGTGCGGTTGGGGTTGGACCGCATCCACGTCTCCATCGACGGCCCGCCCGAGGTGCACGACGTGGAACGCCAGGTACCCGGCGCCCACGACCGCGCCGTCGCCGGCATCCAGGCCCTGGTCGCTGCCCGCCAGCGGCTGGGCTCGGACCGCCCGGCCATCACCATCAACACCGTCGTCACCGGCGAGAGCCTGCCGCACCTGGAGCGGATGATTCCCATTGCCCAGACCGCCGGCGCCGACGCGCTGACCTACCAGCACCTCGTTTTCGACGACTGCAGCGCGCACGATGCCAGCACTCTGGACGTGGAGCAACTGCTGGCGACGATTCCGCGCCTGAAACAGCAGGCCCGGGCGGCGGGGCTGCCGATCACCTTCTTCCCGCACATGAAGGATGACACGCTGCGCCGCTATTACCAGGGCCGCGAGGAAGAGTTGAACCGCATGTGCGTCTTTCCCTGGTACGTGGTGCGCGTCGACCTGGAGGGGAACATAACCCCCTGCCGCGGCTTTGTGGTCGATAACGTGCGGACGAAAAACGTCTCCTTCCGCCAGGTGTGGAACAGCCCGCGCTTCCGGCAGTACCGCCGGGACCTGGCCCGCCAGGGCGTCTTTGACGACTGCGGGCGCTGCTGCCACCGCCAGTTCTGAGAATCTTGAACATGAAACTGATCGTCCAAATCCCCTGTTACAACGAAGAAGCGACCTTGCCTGAGACGGTGCGGGACCTTCCCACGGCGATAGCGGGCATCGACGTGATCGAACTGCTGGTGGTGGATGACGGCAGCAGCGACCGCACAGCCGAGATCGCGCGAGAACTGGGGATCCATCACGTCGTGCGCTTTGCCCACAACCGCGGCCTGGCCTCCGCCTTCCTCGCCGGCCTGGAGGCGGCGCTGCAGGCCGGCGCCGACATCGTCGTCAATACCGACGCCGACAACCAGTACTGCGGTGGCGACATCCTGCGGCTGGTCGAGCCGATCCTGGAGGGGCGGGCCGACATCGTCGTCGGCGACCGCGGCGTCATGGCCCTGGAACACTTTTCCCCCTTCAAGCGGCTGCTGCAGCGGCTTGGGAGCTGGGTCGTGGGGCGGGCCGCCGGCATCCCCATCCCCGACGCCACCAGCGGTTTTCGCGCCTTTACCCGCGAGGCCGCCCTGCGGCTCACCGTGCTCAGCGATTACACCTATACCCTGGAGACGCTGATCCAGGCCGGCGCCCGCCGTATGGCGGTCACTTATGTGCCCGTCCGCACCAACCCCCGCACCCGCAGCTCGCGCCTGATCCGCAGCATTCCCTCGTTCATCACCATCTCGGCCGTGACCATCATCCGCTTTTACATCATGTACCGCCCCCTGCGGGTCTTTGCCACCATCGGCGGGCTGTTTGTTGCCGGTGGGGTGGCGCTGGGCCTGCGCTTTCTCTACTTTTATTGGCTGACCGAAGGGACGGCCGGGCGCATCCAGTCGCTGATCCTGGCGGCGATCCTCACCATTGTCGGCTTCCAGGTCTGCCTCATCGGCCTCATCGCCGACCTGGTGCGCATGAACCGCAAGATGCTGGAAGAGATCACGATCCGCGTGCGCCGGATGGAGCTGGAAGACGGGAATTCGAACACGGATGGTAACTGCTCAGGCTACCTTCCCGAAAGCTGAAAATCGCCTGCTCAACTCGTCGAAACCTGTGCCCCGTGCGTTCTGGTGTGAAATGAGCGCCAGTGGAGCTTTCGGGAAGGTACGTTGCGGGTAGGGCTGTGAGCAGTTACCACGGACGAGCGCGGATGAGTACAACACTTTGGACTTGGAATGAATCAAGAGGCAAACATTTATATTGAGGGGATTCCGAATACTATCCGCCAGGACGTACCCCGCTACTACCAGCAGGTCTCGAGCGTCGACCGCCGCCTGCTGGCCGGCGAACCGCTGGCGGGGCGGCGCATCCTCAACGTCGGCAGCGGCCGCTACCTCTTTTCCGATGTCTATTTCGCCCGCCGGGGCGCCAGCGGCACCTGTTTGGACCTCGACCCGGCCGAAATCGCGGCCGCCCGGCAGCGCCTGGCCGCGACGCGCACGGCGGAGGGATGGGACGTTCCGCTCTCCTTCACCGTGGGCGACGGCGCGCAACTTCCCTTTGGCGACGCGACCTTTGATTACGCCATCTCTTTCTCTGCCATCGAGCACATTCCCGCCGCCGCCGATCGCCGGCGGGCGATCCGCGAGATGGCGCGGGTGCTGAAAGCGGGCGGCAAGCTGGTCATCACCGTCCCCAACCGGCTAAACGTCCCCGCCGGCATCCTGGCCCGCTCCTGGTCGCGCAGGATGGCGACCTACGAATACCGCTACCGTCCGCGCGAGCTGCGGGACCTGCTCGCGGCGAGCGGGTTGACCGTCGAGCGCTTTGATGCCGAATCCCTCTACCTGATCGACTTTCCCCTCGTCGCCAGCCGCCTGCCCTGGCTCCAAAAGCTGCCGCTCTCGCTTTTCGCTCCCCTCTCCTGGGGGCTGCGCCGGCTCAACTCTGCCCGCTGGCTCAAACCGCTGGGGATGAGGATGGGCTTTCGGGCGGTCAAGCGGTGATCCCCCCGCTGCTCGGAAACCTCCGCCTGGCCATGGTGCTGGCAGCGATGCTGACCCTGCCTGGCTGGGCCGCCCTGACCCTGGGGAACCGCTGGCGCCAGTGGTCGGGGCTGCAGCGATGGGTCGTCGCGGTCGGGATCAGCATTGCCTTTTACCCGGTTCTCTTTTACCTCCTGCGCGCCCTGCTCCCCTTTCTCACCGTCGGGCCCTACAAGATGGGAGCGCTGCTGGTCGCGTGCGCGGCCTGGAGCGGGTGGCGCCTGCGCGGTCACTGGAAAGAGCTGCTGGCCTTTGACCGCTGGGAATGGCTGGCCCTCGCCGTCGTCGGCATGACCCTCTTTACCCGCTTTTGGATGATCCGCGACCAACCCTATCCGGCCTGGGCCGACTCGCTGCACCATGCCCAGTTGACCCACCTGACGGCGCTGCAGGGCCAGTTGCCCACCACGACCGAGCCCTACTTTCCCATTCCCCTGGGCCAGTATCACCTCGGGCTGTACGCCCTCTCGGCCACGGCCGAGTGGTTGGGCCAGGTGCCGGCTCACCAGGCGCTGCTCTGGACGGCGCAGGCGCTGAACGGGCTGTGCGGCCTGGGCGTCTACCTGGTGCTGGACCGCCGGGTAGGGCGGCGGGGGGCGGTGGTTGGAGCGGCGATTGTCGGCCTGATCTCTCACCAGCCCGCTTTTTACGTCAACTGGGGTCGCTTTACCCAGGTCTCCAGCCAGACCATCCTGCTGATCGCCTGGCTGGTGACGTGGCAGGCGGTCGCTCGCTGGCGGCAGCCGTGGCGCAGTCACCGGGCCGAGATCCTCTGGAACACGGCCATCGCTGCGCTGCTGAGCGGCGGCACTCTGCTGCTCCACTTGCGCGTGGCTGCCTTTTACCTGCCCTTGCTCGCCCTCAGCGTCGCCTGGGAGCTGCAAAAGGGACTCGGCTTGCGCCAGTTCGGGCGCTTGCTGGGCGGCGTCGCCGCCGTCGGCCTGCTCACCCTCTTGCTCGTCGCCCCGTCGCTCTGGCCCGGGCTGCAGAACTATTACACGTCCCGCGCACAGGTCGCCGCCGCCGGCGGCGAAACCCCCGAGACCGTGCGCCTCTACTACGAGTTCCCCTGGCACACCGTGCCCTACCTGGTCGCGCGCCCGGCGCTGCTCGCCTTGGCCGCGGCCGGGGCCGTCGTCGGCCTGCTGCGGCGCAACAAGTTGACGATCTCCGCCCTGGCCTGGAGCGCCGCTCTCTACCTGCTGGGAAACACCTACCGCGCCGGCCTGCCGCTGCTCAACGTCACCAACCTGGGGGCGATCCTGATCATGCTCTACCTGCCCATCGGGCTGGTGACCGGCGCCGCGGTCGAGGAGGGGCTGCGCTGGCTCGCTCCCGCCAGGCAGCGGCAGGCGGAGCGGCTGGTCGTCGCCCTGGTGCTGATCGGCGCCTTTGTCGGCAGCCACTGGCTCGTCCTGCAGGTCGAGCCCTACCGCTATTTTGTCACCGCGGAGGACGTGGCGGCGATGGACTGGATCCGCAGCAACACGCCGCCGGACGCGCTGTTTGCCGTCAACACCTACTTTTGGCTGCCCGATGCCCCTCACGGCACCGACGCCGGTTACTGGATTCCCTACCTGGCCGGGCGCCAGATGACCAGCGGCACCATGCTGCTCCACTTTGCCGACCCGGCCTACATCGACCAGATCGTCGCGCTCTCCCAGGCGGTAGAGCGGCTGGAGGTCGACAACAGCGCCATTCCCGCCCTGCGCGAGATGGGGGTCGATTACATCTATGTCGGCCGCGTGGGCGATTTCTCCGGGCCGGGGCTGGACGCGGCACGGCTGAGCGGGGCCGAGGGGGTGACTCTGGTCTATCAGCAGGGCGGCGTCTCGATTTTGCGCATCGAGCCATGATCCGACTGCTGTTCCTTTCTGGCCGCGAGAGCGGGTACATCCGCAACCGCGTCCTGCTCAACGCCCTGCGGCAGCAGTTTGAGGTCACACTGCTGACGCCGGAGCGCGGCGGCATCACTGCCCGCACCGTGGGCGGGCTGGCCCGCTTCGTCGCCCGCCGCCCCCGGTACGACCTCTGCATCGCCGGTTTCTACGGCCAGATGATCGCCATCGGCCTCTCGCTGCTGCAGCGCCAGCCGCTGCTTCTCGACGCCTTTGTCTCCACCTATGACACCCTCTGCGAGGACCGGCGGCGCTTTGGCCCCCGCTCGCCCGCCGGGCGGCTGGCCCGCTGGCTCGACGTGCATGGCTGCCGCGTCGCCGCGCGGGTGCTCACCGACACCGCGGCCCACGCGCAGTACTTTGAGACCCTGGGCGTGGCGCGCGAAAAGCTGTTCCCGCTCTACGTCGGCTGCGACGAGACGCTCTTTTATCCGCGGCCAGCGCCGCCAGCCGTCGCAGCCCGCTTCGAGGTCTTTACCTATGGTTCCTTCCTGCCGCTGCACGGCGTCGAGGTCGTCGTGCAGGCGGCGGCCCGGCTGCGTGACCGGCCCGAGATCCACTTTACCATCGGCGGAGACGGCACGCGCCGGCCGGCGGTGGAACGCGAAATCGCCGCCCTGGGCCTCGACAACGTCGACCTGGTCGGCTGGATCCCTTTCGCGCAGCTGCCGGATTGGATTGCCAGCGCCGACCTCTGCCTGGGCGGCCACTTTTCCTGCATCGCCAAGGCGCAGCGGGTGATCGCCACCAAGACCTTCCAGTTCGTCGCCATGCAGCGGCCGACGGTGGTGGGCGACAACCCCGCCACGCGGGAGCTGTTCGTCCCCGGCGAGCACGTCTGGGCCGTGCCGATGGGCGACGCGGCTGCGCTGGCCGAAGCGGTGCGCCGCCTGGCCGGCGACCCGCCGCTGCGCCGCCGCCTGGCCCAGGGGGGATACCAGCGCTTTCGGGAACGGCTCGCCACGCCGGTCCTGGCCGGGCAGCTCGCCCGCATCGTGGAGGAGACGTGCGCGTCGGCCTGGTGACACTCGATTTCCCCCCTTTCCGCTCCTCCGGCCTGACCGTCTATGCCGAGAGCGTCGCCTACGGGCTGGCCCGGCGCGGCCACGCGGTGACGGTCGTCGCCGCCCGGCGGCCCGAGAGCGACCGCGTGCCCGTCCCGCCGCGGCCGGAACCGCTCGCTGTCGTCCGCCTGCCCGTCGGCCGCGCCGACTGGATCGGCCTCGGCTGGCAGGCGGCGCGCTACCTGCGCGCCCACGGCCGCGATTTCGACGTGGTCCATTTTGTCGACGTCCACTTTGCCTACGCCTGCCGCGGCCCCTACGTCGCCTCCGCCTTCCAGTCCTTCCGCCAGCGGCTGACCAGTCACCGCGGCGGCCCCTACTGCACCACCTGGCGCGATTGTCTCTTGCGCCGCATTTACTACACCGCCGCGCGCTGGCTGCTGGAGCGGCCCGCCGTGCGGCGGGCGCGCTGGCTCGTCGCCGCCAGCGAGTCGACCCGGCAAGAGTTCATCACCCACTATGGCGCGGACCCGGCGCGGACCCAGCGAGTCTACCTGGGCGTCGATCCGCACCGCTTCGACGGGCTGGCGCCCCGGGCCGCGGCGCGGCGGCAGTTGGGGCTGCCCCTCGACGAGCCGCTGCTGCTGTTCGTCGGCTTTGCCAACCCGCGCAAGGGGCTCGAATACCTGGCCGAGGCGCTGCGGATGATGCGCACGCCGGTCCACCTGGCCGTCGTCGGCAAGTGGGCGCCGGGCTACCGCGAGCGCCTGGCCGCCGCCCTGGGCGAGCGGGGCGCAGCGCTCCACGCCCCCGGCTACGTGCCCGATGCCGACCTGCTGCTCTACTATGCCGCCGCCGACCTGTTCGTGCTGCCGACGCTGCTGGAAGGGTTTGGCATCCCGCTGGTGGAGGCGATGGCGGCGGGGCTGCCGGTGGTGACTACCACCGGCGGCTCGGCGGGGGAGGTCGCCGGCGAGGGCGGGCTGGCGGTCCCGCCCGGCGACGGGGCGGCGCTGGCTGCCGCCCTGGAGCGGGTGCTGAACGACCCCGGCCTGGCAGAGCAGCTGGCGCGGGCCGGCCAGAGTCGCGCCCGCACCCTGTTCGACGAATCGCGCACCGCCGCCGAGATCGAGGCGGTTTACCAAAAGGTCACACAAGACCGGGGGGGTGGGCCAGAATTCAACCCTGGCCCACCCGCCAGAGGTACGGCGCCGCCGTAGCCCTACTTGACCCCCACCCCAGGGCAAGTTATAATCTCAATCTACGATATGGAAACCGTCAATTGCGATCTCTGCGGCGCCGACGACGCCGAGTTCTTGTTCGCGGAACGGGACCTCTTGCACCGCCTGGAGGGAACGTTTCGCCTCGTCCGCTGCCGCCAGTGCGGGTTGATGTACATCAACCCCCGCCCGACCCGCGCCGAGATCGGCCGCTACTACCCCGGCGATTACTGCGCCTACGAGGCTCTCTACGACCATCCCTCCCGGCTGGTGCGCGCCGACCACCGCTACGGCGTGAGCAAGCGGGCGCGGGCTGTCGTCGCCCGGCTGGAAAAGAACAGCGGCCGCCTGCTCGACGTGGGCTGCTCGACCGGCGGCTTTCTCGACGAGATGCGCCGCCGGGGCGACTGGGAGCCGTACGGGGTGGAGGTGGACGCCGAGGCGGCGCGCTACGGCCGGGAGCGGCTGGGGCTAGAGGTCTTTGCCGGCACCCTGCACGAGGCCGCTTATGCGGACGATTTTTTCGACCTCGTCACCCTGTGGAACGTGCTGGAACACCTTCACCGCCCCCAGGCCACGCTGGTCGAGATTGCCCGCGTCATCCGGCCCGGCGGGCTGCTGGTCGTCGCCGTGCCCAATCCCGACTGCGTCGAGGCGCGTCTCTTTGGCCCCTATTGGGCCGGCTGGGACGCTCCGCGCCACCTCTACGTCTACCCTCGCCCGGTCCTGGAGCGGGCGCTGGCCCAGGCGGGTTTCGGCGTCACCGAGGTGGCGACCTTCACCGGCCGCCACCAGGTCCTCGCCCTCAGCCTGGGCAACTGGGTGGACGACCGGGTGCGCAGCGAGCGGTGGCGGCGCTGGCTCAAGCGGGCAGCGCGCTCCCTGCCGGCCCGCCTGCTGACGCTGCCCTATTACGCCGTCGCCGACCACTGGAACCGCAGTTCGGTGGTCACGGTTTTCGCCCGGCGGCAGTAAAAGGTTGGAAAAGGGATGAAAGCTGTGCTCGAAATCCGCCACGACGAGGGCGCCACCACCCGCTGGAGCCAGGGCGTTTACGAAGAGATCTATACCAGCAAAGAGATCCGCCACATTGACTCGTTTTACCGCTGGCTGTTGGAGCGGCTCGATCCCCGGCCCGGCCGCCGCCTGCTCGACATCTCCTGCGGCGTCGGCTCGCTGCCGCGGCTGGCGGCGGAAAGGGGCCTGCAGGCCTGCGGCGTCGATTTCTCCCTCCAGGCGCTGCGCGTCGCGCGGCAGGAGGCCCCGGCAGTCCGCCTGGCGGTGGGGGACGGCGAGCGCCTCCCTTACCCCGACGCCAGCTTTGACTATATCACCCACATCGGCAGCCTGGAACATTACGAGCACCCGCTGGACGGGGCGCGCGAGATCGCCCGGCTGCTCAAGCCCGGCGGCCGCGCCTGCGTCTTGCTGCCCAATACCTTTGGCATCCTGGGCAACATCTGGCACGCGCTGCGCACCGGGCGCACCTTCGACGATGGCCAGCCAATCCAGCGCTATGCCGCGCGGCTCGAGTGGCAGGAGCTGTTGACGGCCGGCGGGCTGCAGGTGGTGCAGACGCTGGGACACGAGCACGCCTGGCCCCGCAGCCTGGCCGACGCCGGCTGGTACCTGCGGCACCTCCGCCCCCTGCTGCGGATGCTGCTCTCTCCTTGCATCCCCCTCAACTGGGCCAACTATTTCGTCTACCTCTGCCGCCGGGCGGGCGATGGCAGCTGAGTTGTTCGAGCGGCTGCGCGCCATTTCCCGGCGGCCCCTGCTGCGGGCAATCGTCGGCACCGCGGTCGTGCTGCTCTCTTTCGGCTACCTCGGCTTTTTGCTGTTCCGCAACTGGGACGAACTGCTGGCTTACGAGTGGCACGTCGTCCCCGGCCAGATCGCCCTGGCCTTTTGCTACTACTCGCTGGCCCTGCTCTTTGCCGTGCTGGCCTGGAGCCGGGTGGCGGGCCGGCTGACCCCCGTCAAAAGCCTGCGCAAGCACATGAAGTATTACATCTACACCAACCTGCTCCGCCGGCTGCCCGCGCCGCTGCTCAACTTTTTCGGCCGCGCCTACTTTTACCAGCAGGAGGGAATCGCCGGGCGGGTGATGGTGGCGGTCAGCTTGCTGGAGTGGATGCTGGTCGTCCTCTCGGGCATCGTCGTCTATTTGCTGACGATGCCCTTCCTGCCCCTGCCGGCGCTCTGGCGCAGCCCGTGGCTCCCGGCCGTCATCCTGCTCGTCGGCGCGCTGCTGGTCCGCCCACGGACCGTGCAGTCCGTCCTGCGCCTGCTCGGCAAGGAAGGCGCGCCATTGGACTTTGGCTACGGCGATCTTTTGGGCTGGCTGGCCCTCTACGCGCTGGTGTGGATCGCCGGCGGGCTGGTACTCTACGCGGTCATCAACAGTCTCTATCCCCTCCCGCTGTCCCAACTGCCGGCGGTGATGGGCATCTGGGCCCTCTCTGGCCTGGTGCCGACGTTGATCCTCATCACGCCGGTGGGATTTGGCTTGAAAGAAGTGACGATGGGTGTTTTGTTGAGCTACCTGATCCCCCCCTCGCTGGCTGTCGTCGTCGCGCTGCTGATGCGGGTCGAGCTGATCCTGTTCGAGTTGATCTGGGGCGGCGTCGCCCTGCTGCTGCGACCGGCCCCCGCTCCCCCCACTCCCCCACCCCCCACCGGGGTGGAGACGGTGGCCAAGGAAACGGTCCACTGTCCCCTCTGCCACGCGGATCAAACCACTCCCCTCTTCGAGACCCCGGGGCAGGCTCTGCAGACGCTGTACGCTGACGGCAAGCCGATCGCGGTGCAGGATGCGGGGCGCATCGTCCGCTGCCAGGGCTGTGGGCTGGTCTATGTCAATCCGCGCGTCGCCAGCGCGCCGGGGCTGAGCAGCTATACGTTGGAACAGGAGCAGGCCTACTTTGACGCGACCCGCGCCGCGCGCCAGGGAGCCTACGCCGAGCTGCTGCTGCAACTGCAGCGCCGCCTGGGCCACCCCGGACGCCTGCTCGACGTCGGCTTTGGCGATGGGCTGCTGCTGGCGCTGGCCCGCGACGACGGCTGGGACACTGCTGGCGTCGAGGTCAGCCGCGCCCTGGTCGAACGCGCCCGCTCCACCTACGGCCTGGAGCGGCTCTTTCACGGCCCGTTGCAGCGGGCGGACTATCCGGACGCCTGCTTCGACGCCGTTGTGCTGGTCAACGTCATCGAGCACCTGCGCGACCCGGCGGCGGTGATGGCCGAGGTCGCCCGGCTGCTCGCGCCGGGAGGGATCGCCGCCATCCACACGGTGAACGTCGACAGTCTGGCTGCCCGCCTGCAGGGGGTCCGCTGGCATCACTTTGAGCCGCACGAGCATTTCTTCTACTTTGACCGCCGGACGCTTGGCGCCATTGTCAGCCAGGCCGGGCTGACGCCAATTGAGTGGTTCAGACTCTGGTCCCCCAGGCCGCTGAAGCGGGGGCTGATCCGCCTGGCGCACTGCCTGGGCCTGTACTGGGACAACGGGCTAGGGCTCCTGGCGCGGAAACCAGCAGCAGGCGCTCGTAAAAATCTATAAAACCCTGCTTGACAGGATCGCCAACTTGGGCTATATTGGTGCGCTGTGCCCCTGTGACGCCGGGAGAGGGAACGCTCCCCCGGCGGTTCCGAGAGGGATCAAGCATCAGAGGAGAAGAGATACCGATGCATCCAGCCAAGTGGGGCGGGGTCGTCGCCCTGGTCATTGCAGCAATCCTGCTATCCACACAGCCTGTTGCGGCCCAAGCGCCAATCGAATCACCTCCTGGCGATTTTCAATTGTCCCCCTACTGGGGGCCAGAGATCCAACGGTGGGAGTCCCTCATCATCGAGCACGCCACCTACCGCGGCCTCGACCCGGACCTGGTCGCGGCGCTGATCTGGAAAGAGTCGCGCGGCGACGCCGGCGCCTGCGGCCCGGCGGGGGCGGTCGGCCTGATGATGATCATGCCCAGGGAAGCAGGATTTACCTGGCGCCCGACGATCGCGGAGCTGGAGGACCCCTGGACGAACCTGTTTTGGGGCTGCCGCGTGCTGGCGACCGTGATCCGCGAGTCGGGGGGCGACCTCTACAACGCCCTGGCTGCTTACAACGGCGGATGGGAGCAGATTCACTATCGCGGGCCGAACCGGTTTGCGACTGACATCCTCTCCGACTATGCCCGCGCCATAGCCATGCGCCACGACCTGTCCCAAGAGGGACACTGGGTGGCGACCGTGGCGGCAATCGACGAGCACTGCCGGGCCGTGCTGACGGTGGTGGGCCCGCAACGCCCGCTGACCCGCTACACCGTCCGCCCCGTGGCCGCCCACATCCCCGACGCGACGACCGACGGCCTGCCGGTGGCGACCGCCTTTTCTCCCCCCGACGGATGGGGGAGAGACACGATGGTAGGAATTTGGCTCTGGCTCGACGGCCGGATCATTGGCGAGCCGGCTTTGCCGCCCTCTCCTGCCTCTGCACCCCCCATTGTGCGCTTTGAACCGGGCGCGATCTGGAGCGTATTGGGCGACTCGGCGCGCAGCATCTTGTAATACCTGGCACGTCCAATTGGCGGCGGCGGCAGTGCCCTGGGGCAGCTCGCGCCGCTGTTGTGTATCACCCGACAAGTGAGCAACACGATGAAAGCTGACCTGCTTGTCCATTCTGCTGCGCAACTGTGCGTCATCCCGCCCCACGATGACGGCCCACAACGGGGGCGCAGCCTGGGCGACCTGGGGCTGATCGAGGATGGAGCGGTGGCCTGCGTCGATGGGCGCATCGCCGCCGTGGGCCCGACGGCCGAGATTCGCGCCGACTGGTGGGCGGCGGTCGAGATCGACGCTGCGGGCTGCGTGGTCTGCCCCGGCTTTGTCGACCCCCACACCCACGTGGTCTGGGCCGGCGACCGGGCCGACGAGTTCGCCCTGCGCATCGGCGGGGCGACCTACCAGGAGATCATGGCCCGGGGCGGGGGGATCATGTCGACGGTGCGCGCCACCCGCGCCGCTTCGCCCACCCAACTGCTCGCCGCCTCCCGCCCCCGGCTGGAGCGCATGCTGGCCCACGGCACGACGACGGTCGAGGTCAAGACGGGGTACGGCCTGACCGTCGCCGATGAACTCAAGATGCTGCAGGTCATTGCCGCCCTGGAAATGAGCCATCCCATCAGCCTGGTCCCCACTTTTCTGGGCGCGCACGCCATCCCGGCGGAATACCAGGGCGATCCGGACGGCTACGTCGACCTGGTCGTCCAAGAGATGCTGCCAGCCATCGACGCGCACGAGATGCGCCCCTTTGCTCACCTGCCTACCCCGCTCTACTGCGACGTCTTTTGCGACCAGGGCGCGTTCACCCTGGAGCAGTCTCGCCGGATCTTGGAGGCTGCCCGCGGGTTGGGGCTGGGGCTCAAAATCCACGCCGACGAGTTCGCCAACCTCGGCGGGGCGGCGCTGGCAATCGAATGGGGCGCCGCATCGGCCGACCACCTGGTCTGCACCCCGGCGGAAGAAATCCAACAGTTCGGCAGCTGCGATACCGTCGCCGTCTCCCTGCCGGCAACACCCTTTGGCCTCGGCCACTGCACCTACAGCCCGGCCGGCGCCATCCTCGACGCCGGGGGCATCCTGGCCCTGGCATCTGATTGCAATCCCGGCACCGCCTGGTGCGAGTCCATGCCGTTTGTCATCGCCCTGGCCTGCCGCTACCTGCGCATCACGCCGGCCCAGGCGCTGGTCGCAGCGACGCTGAACAGCGCCCACGCGGTGGGACTGGGCAACGAGGTGGGCAGCCTGCAGGAGGGGCGGGCGGCTGACGTGCTCGTCGTCGACCTGCCCAGCGTGGAACACTTGGGCTATCGCTTTGGGACCCGCCCTGTCAAGCGGGTGGTCAAGGGAGGCCGGGTCGTCGTATGACCTCTTCCCCTCTGGTCAGGCGCGGCGGCAATATCCTCGTCTTGGCCGGCCTGGCGCTGCTCGTCGCCAGCGCACTGCTCGCCGGCCCTTCGCTGGTGCCCTACGTCACCAGCCGCCTGCAGCTCGTCCCGGCTCAGAATGCAGCGCCCGCAGCGGCTCCCGCTGCTGACGAAACAGGCCCGCTGTTGGCGGCGACCGACGTTCCCTTCGCCCCGGCTGGGGTCAGCTCGACGGCGACCGTTCCCCGCCCGGTCGCGACGGCGGTTTTCCGCTCCCCCACGCGCATCGTGCTGCCGGCGGTCGGCGTCGACGCCGTCGTGGTACCCAGCAGCTGGGAGCTGGTCGACGTCGACGGCTCCACCCAGCGGATGTGGACGGTGCCGGAAGCCCGTCTCGCCGGCTGGCACGAGGACTCGGCCCCGCTGGGCATTCCCGGCAACACGGTCATCAGCGGGCACAATTGGCCGCAGGATGCCGCGTTTCGTGATCTCTACCTGACCGAGCCGGGCGACCCGGTTATTCTCTACGCCGGCGGTACGCCGTTTGTCTACCGGGTGGCGCGGGTGCTGCTGCTGCCGGAAGCGGGACAGCCGCTGCAGGTGCGGCAGGAAAACGCCCGCTACATTCAACCGACCAGCGACGAGCGGGTCACGCTGGTGACCTGCCACCCATACGGCCAGTTGACCCACCGCCTCATCGTGATCGCCCGGCCTGTCGACGTCGTACTGCCGGAGCAACTGCCTTGATTGCCCGCACCCCGCTCCGTTGTCACAGCGGTTTTACCCAGGAGGTTTGACAATGTTTGACACTCTGCTTTCTCACCCGTTTGTCGTCAGCGTGCGCCGCAACCACGCCCTGGAACACGCCACGATCCACATGCTGAGCCGGCGGCCCCAGGGGGTGCAGGTTGTGGGCCGTTCGACGTGGAAAGGGTTTATCCTCTATGGCGATCTGCCGACGGCGGACGTGCGGCGGGCAGCACAACAAGCTCTGCAGCAGCTGCGCGCCGGCCAGCAGGGACTGGCGGTTCATCCGGCCTGCGGCACCAACTTTGTCGCCGGGGGGCTGCTGGCTGGGCTGGGCGCTTTTGCCGTGCTCACCCCGCGCCGCCGCAGCCTGGGCGAATGGCTGGGCCGTTTTCCCACCGTGGTGCTCGTCGTCACCCTGGGACTGATCCTGGGGCAGCGGCTCGGCGCGCTGCTGCAGGCCCGCGTGACGACCGAGCCGCGGATCGGCGACCTGCAGATCGTCGACGTGACCCGCGAAGAGCGGGGGGCACTGGTGCTACACCACGTGCGGACCAGCGTATGAGCCAGCCCAATCCGACCTTTTACATCTTTCACGGCAGCGACGAGTTCACCCGCTCCGAAACCGTAGCCGAGCTGGAGCGCCGCCTGGGGGCGCCAGAGACAGCCGATTTGAACACCACGTGGCTAGACGGTGACAAGATTACCTTTGCCGAACTCTGCCACGCTTGCGAGACGGTCCCCTTCCTGGCCGAGCGGCGAATGGTGTTGGTGACGGGGTTGTTGTCACGGCTTGAGCGGGGCAAGGGGGATCAGGGCCTGGTCGACGCATTGGCTGGCCTGCTCCCCGCTTTGCCCGAGACGACGCGATTGATCTTGATCGAAGAGAAAACCCTCTCCAACAACCATCCGATCGTGAAACTTGCCCAGGATCACGAGCGCGGTTACGTGCGACTGTTCGAACTGCCCAAGCGCCAGCACCTTCCCCGCTGGATTGTCCAGCGGGTGGAAAAAGAGGGAGGAGAGATCGAGCTGGCGGCAGCCCACCAGCTGGCCCAGGTGATTGGAGACGACCTGCGCCTCCTGGCCCAAGAGACCGGCAAGCTGGTCGCCTATGCAGGGGGAGAGCGGGCGATAACGGCCGCCGACGTCGCCCTGCTGGTTCCCTATATGCAAGAGGCGATCATTTTCGATCTCGTTGATGCACTGGGGCAGCGCAATGGCCAGGTGGCATCCTCAACCCTGCAGCAGTTGTTGGACAAGGGGGAGAATCCGCAGGGGATTTTCCTCATGATCGTCCGCCAGTTTCGCCTGCTCATCCAAACCAAGGAATTGAGCCAGCAAGGCGAGAACCACGCCAGCATTGCGACCATCCTGGGGATTCATCCTTTTCCGGCGCGAAAACTCTACGGGCAGGCGCAAAACTTTACCCCCGCTCAGCTGGAACGAATCTATCGCTACCTGCGCGAGACCGATCTGCAGATCAAGAGCGGCCAATTGGCTGCCGAGGTTGCCCTGGACCTGCTGGTGGCTGGGCTGGTGGGGGAGGATTCGTAGGAGCGCGGCAGATTTCTGCCGTGTTGTCAACACAAAGCCGGGAGACTACCTGACAGCCAGGTTGACCTCTTCCTCGCCAATCCAGAAATGATGCTTCAGGATCGACGACTTTGGGGCGATTTTGAGCCGTTCCAGGTGACAGGAATCTCCATCCAACATGGAAGGATGGACATAGCAAACATTGGGTTGTCGGCCAAATTTCTGCCGGTAATGCCGTGCAGCCCGCCCCACCTTTTGGGCCATATTGCGGCCCGGATCATTGTCGAACCAAAGCATGCCCACCTTCATCGCCGTCCTCCGCAACAAAAGCGCCGGCGCTCAGCCGAACCTCGCGCGCGCGCTGCCCCGCATATGCCACGTGCCGGCTCGTGCGTCCTGGAACAAGTCAAAGGTTCCCTCCTGGCAGCGAACGCGGAAATAGTGCCCCGCCACCTGATTGCCCCAACGGCGGCGCGAGACGGTCCAGCAGCGCTCTACCGCCTGCACCCGGTATTCGCGACCACGCCAGACGAAAATGTGGGGAAAGTACCCGTGCCGCCGCCGGCGCATCTGCACCGCATCGCCGCTCTTTTTTTGGCGCCGGCGGATCTCGCTGCCGGACCGCGGCCGTCTTGCCTCACTGGTAACTGCCATATTGTCCCTCCTCGATTTCTCCCCCGACCACGCTGAACGCTCGCGGTGCCGATGGCACCGTCCAAGAAGCCGGAGCACCCACTTGATGAGCGTAGGGCACTCCTGGCACCATGGGCTGTTGAACTATGACGACCGGCGGATAGGTTCCTGGGGATGGGGGCAAAGATGCCTGCTCGTGCCGCCGCCGCGTCATCCAGACGATGAGCAAGCTGGTGGGAATGCTGGCCCCCACGCCACAGACCACCCCGGCGATCACCGCCATGGCCTCCTCGCCAAGCCGCTGCCCCACTACCGCAGCCAGTGTGACCGCAAAGGAAACGGCGACGACGCCGCCCAGGATGCGGAGCCGCGCTCCAATGCGCTGGTTGGACGAAGGTGTATAGTTTGGATACCCTTGCATGTCGCTCATCACAACTTGCTCGTCTATGCGAGCTCTGGAATTGCGGCAATGGAATAAGCCGACAAATCAGAGCTGGCGGTGGAAAGTTGTCCCTGGCGCAGCAGCTTGACGATTTCCGCCACCTCGCCGGGCTGGACAAAAGCGGCCTGGAAACGAAAGAGCTGGCCTTCCGCCACGGCGATGAAATCGCCGCGCCCCATCAGGCGCTCTGCCCCTGTCCCGCGCCATCCGCTTGCCACGCGGGCATCCTCGGCGCTGGTCACCTTGCCGACCAGGCGCACCGGAAAGTTTGCCTTCACCAGGCTCCCGATCACGGCAGCGGTCGGCTTTTGCGTCGCCGCCACGACGTGAATCCCTGCCTCCCGCCCGCGCTGCAGCAGCCGCGTCAGGCGCTGTTCTGCTTCCCTGCCTCCCACCATCATCAGGTCCGTGAGTTCGTCAATGACCACCACGACCGGCGGCGCGTTCAGCCCCTTCCGGTCGCGCTGCTCCATCAGCCGGACCAGGCTGCCCAGCGATTCCACGGCCTCTTCCACCCGGCTCACGACCGGGCGAGATAGCTGCGACAGTTCCGCCATGTCGGCAAAGGCCCGCCCCTTGGGATCGATCAACACCAGCAGCAGGTCCCCCCGCCTTGGATGGCGCAGTGCAAGGCTGAGGACCATGGTCCGCAGCAGCGCCGTCTTGCCCGATCCTGTCGTCCCAGCCACGAGGATGTGCGCGACGTCGGGCGAGGGAAGCCGGATCAGCAGGGGCGTCCCGTCGTCGGCCAGGCCGAGCACCGCCGTGACCGGGGGCACATCCCGCAGCCCTTCCAGCAGCGGGATCAAGTAGACGGGTTGTGGGTCCTGGCGCGGCACTTCGACCTGAACCGCCGCGCCCTGGCGGGCGACCCGCACGTTGGGTGCATCCAGCGCGGTAGCCAGTTCCTCGGAGAGGTTCCTGATCCTGGAAATGCGCGCGCCAAGGGCTGGCAGCACCTGGAAGCGGACCCAACGCGGAGTGACCACGCCCCCCGTCACCCGCCCCGGCGCCTTGTGCTGTGCCAAAACAGCCTCGATGCGATCGGCCTGGAATTCGAGCACCTGCTTCATTTTTCTCCCCTCGGTAAGAATCATTGCCTGGTGGTAACTGCTCGGGCTGCTCGCTTGGAAGCTCTCCCGCCCAGGAAAAGGGAGAAATGTGGGCGCCGGCACCCACGTCCTTGCCCTTTCCGGGCTTGAGGGCCTCCAGGCGCGACCCGACGAGTCGTTACGTCTGGCGCCGGTATAGAACGTATGTTCTAGCCCTTATCATAGCACAGCATTGCCCTTCCTGTCAAGCCACATATCCCCAAAAAATCGCCAATTTTATCCCAAAATCGCAACTGCTCGGCCATATGCTCGCGATGTGCTTTCCCGAAAGCTCCGGCGGTCCCGGTTTGTACCCGGTTGCTCGCTGCAGCGGATTTCGATCTGTCAGGCGAGCACCTTGTAGCTTTCGGGAACGTAGCCTGAGCAGTGACGTGTGTCGGTTGAAATTGCTCCGCTTGCGTGGGGATAGATCGGGGGTGTCGCGGCAATTGGCTGAGCGGTTACATCATGCTATAATTGCTTCTTGGTGGCGCACGGTAAATTGGCAGTGGAGGGGGATTCCCAATGACAATGGACATGACCCAGGCCAGCCAGATGCTCAAGTGGCTGGATGAAGAACGACGGCGGGACAGGACGATCATTGCGACCCTGCAAGAGCGACTGGAAACCCAGTCCGAACAGCTCGAGCGGTTGGAACAGCGGTTTGCCGCGCTCCAAAAAACCGTCACCGGCCTGGAGGCGCTGGTGGCACGGGCCAGCGAGTTCCCCCAAGTCATGGAAGAGTTCAAGGCCGACCTGACCCACTCCCTCGAACTGCGGGACGAGCAGTACCGCAAGGGGCAGCGGGAGATGGAGCAGGGACACCAGTTGGACATTGGCGCGCTCAAGAACGAAATTACCCGCATGTCCGATGGACTACGCCCAGTTGCCCGATTGGACGAACGCATGACGATCATGCAGGCGGAGGAGCAGCGGCTGAACGAAATCCTGCAGCGACTCGACGCCACCGTATCCGACCTAAGCAAGCGGACCGAGGACCGCCTCCAATCCGTCACCTACCTGGAAGAGCAGCGGCGGGCCGACCACCAGCGCATCAACACCCTGGAGATCGAACTGCCAGAAGTGCGCAAGCGGATCGAGGCCTATAGCGCCAAGCTTCTCTTACTGGAAGATGCGACCCAAAAGCAGCGGGCGCGGTTGGAGGAGGGCCTCAAGCCGATCAAAGAGTTCGAACAGATCGTCCAAGATCTGCGCATATCCGACTTTCACCGCAACCAGGAAGTCAAGCAGTGGCTCGACCAGGCGGACAAGGTCCGCGTCGAGATGGAGCGACTGCGCGAAGAACGGCAGCGCTTTCTGTCCGATTACCGCGACGTCCAGGATGTGCTCAAGCGCCTGGAGACGTTCCAGACCCGCATAGACGTGAGGCAAAACGAGGTCGCCGAGATGCAGCGGCTGGCAGAAGAGCGGGTCAAGCGGCAGTGGGAGGAATGGCAGAGCAAGCAGGAAAAGGAGCGCCACAACTGGGAGGTCACAGTGGGGGAGCGGTGGCGCGAACAGGATCGGTTCAACAACCAGTACAAAAAACAGCTGGATTCGATCACCCCCGTGCTCAAGACCCACAAGGAACAACTGGACGTGCTGTGGGACATCCTGCGCGCTGATGCAGCTCGCACGCTCAAGTCCGCCCAGGACAAGTACCAGCAACTTGTCAGCGACGTCGACCGGCAGCAGGCCATCCTCCGCGAGCAGCCCAAGGAAGGAAAGGCGTAACGTGCGCGTCATTGGCACTGCCGGGCACGTAGACCACGGTAAGTCGACGCTGGTCGAGGCGCTGACCGGCATCAACCCCGACCGCCTGCGGGAAGAGCAGGAGCGGGAGATGACCATCGACCTGGGCTTTGCCTGGCTGACCCTGCCCAACGGCGAAGCGGTCGGCATCGTCGACGTGCCCGGGCACCGCGACTTTATCGAGAACATGCTCGCCGGCGTGGGGGGGATCGACGCGGCGATTTTCGTCGTCGCCGCCGACGAGGGCGTGATGCCCCAGACCCGCGAGCACCTGGCGATCCTGGACCTGCTGCGGGTCCCCCGCGGCGTCGTCGCCCTGACCAAGGTCGACCTGGTCGACGACCCCGAATGGCTGGAATTGGTCGAGGCGGACGTTTCCGAGACGTTGGAGAACACGGTCCTGCAGGACGCCCCGATCGTTCCCGTGTCGGCGCGCAGCGGGCAGGGTCTCGAGGCGCTGCAGCTGGCACTGCAACGGATGCTGCAGCAAGTCGCGCCGCGGCCCGACCACGGCAAGCCGCGCCTCTGGATCGACCGCGTTTTCACCATCAGCGGCTTTGGCACCGTCGTGACCGGCACCTTGCTCGACGGCTGTTTCGAGGTGGGGCAAGAAGTCGTCGTGCTGCCGCAGGGGCTGCGCGCACGCATCCGCGGCCTGCAGACGCACAAGGCCAAGATTGAGCGCGCCGTGCCGGGCAGCCGCGTGTCGATCAACCTTTCCGGCATCTCCAAGAACGAGCTGGCGCGCGGAAACCTGGTCGCGCTGCCCGGCTGGCTGCAATCGACCATTCTCGCCGACGTGCAGTTGGATTATTTGTCGAGCGCGTCCCATCCGCTCAAGCACAATGCGCGGCTGAAATTCTTTTGCGGCTCGGCGGAGGTGATCGCCCGGGCGCGGGTATTGGGCCAGGAATCGCTGATGCCAGGCACTTTGGGCTGGGTGCAGCTAGAGCTCAAGGCACCGCTGCCGCTGGTGCGCGGCGACCGCTTCATCGTCCGGCGTCCCTCTCCGCCCGCAACGTTGGGCGGCGGGACGGTGGTCGACCCCCATCCCGGCCGCAAGCACCGCCGCTTCCGGCCGGGGCTCATCACGCGCCTGGAGACGCTGGCGCGCGGCACCCCAGCCGAGATCTTGTTGCAGTCGATGGAGCGGCAGGGCCCCCAGCCAGCCCGGCAACTGCTGGCGGGGTCCAGCCTGGGCGCCGAGGCGGCGGCGGCGCTGCAAGAGCTGCTGGCGGGCGGGGACGCCGTCGTTCTGAGCGCCGAGCAACAAGCGCGGGACAACCAGTTGGTCGCGGCACAAAGCTGGTGGGCGGCGACGACGACGCGCCTGGCGCAAGGGTTGGACAATTACCACCGCCAGTACCCCTTGCGGGCGGGGATGGAGCGCGAGCGGCTGCGCAGCGTCCTGCGGCTCGAACCCCGCGTCTTTAACGGCCTGATGGCGCGGGCCGTCGCCCAGGGCCGGATCGTCGACGAAGGGATCACGGTGCGGCTGCCCGGCCACGAGATTCGTTTCAGCCCGGCACAAGAGCAAGCGGTGCAAGAGCTGTTGGGCCGTTTCCGCCGTGCTCCGTACGCGCCGCCGTCGGTCAAGGAGAGCGCCGCCGCCGTCGGTGAGGATGTGCTGGGCGTCCTCCTCGCCCGCGGCGAGTTGACCCAGGTCTCGGCCGACGTGATCTTTCTCTCCACCACTTATGAGGAAATGGTCCGCCGGGTTCGCCGCCACATCCAGCAGCAAGGCAGCATCACCCTGGGCCAGGCCCGCGACCTCTTCCGCACCAGCCGCAAGTACGCCCAGGGACTGTTAGAGCACCTGGACGAAACCGGCGTGACCCGGCGGGTGGGGGATGAGCGGGTGTTGGTTTAGCCTCGCCACTTCCATTCACCGGCGATCATTGTCCCCAGCACCGCCGTCTCGGCAATCGCCGCCGGGTCGCCGGTGAAAATGTCCCGCTCCAGCAGGACGAGGTCGCCCCGCTGCCCGGGCGCGAGCATCCCCAACCGCCGTTCCACCCCACCCGCATAGGCCGCGCCCCGCGTATAAGCCCGCACCGCCTCTTTGACCGCCAGGCACTGCTGCGGGCGCCAGCCCTGCGGCCCGCCGTAGCCATCGGGCCGGGCGCGGGTCACGGCAGCGTGGATGCCGCGCAGTGGGGCCAGGTCCTCCACCGGGCAATCGGAGCCAAAGGCCAGCACGGTGCCCGCGTCCAGCAGGCTGCGCCAGGCATAGGCCAGCGCCGAGCGCTCTCCCCAGTAGCGGTCGGCCATCAGCGCGTCCTGCGGCGCGTGGAGCGGCTGCATCGAGGCGACCACCCCCAGCGCCGCCAGCCGGCCCACATCGTCCTGGTGGAGGGCCTGCACGTGCTCGATGCGGTGGCGCAGCGCGGGGAGGCCGGCGGCCTGGACCGCTGCCAGCGCGTCCAGCACCATGCGATTGGCCCGGTCGCCGATGGCGTGGACCGCCAGCGGCAGCCCGCCCGTGCTGGCCCGCTGCGCAATGTCGCCCAGCTCCTCCTCCTGGATGGTCAGGATGCCCAGGTTGTCCGGCTCTCCGACGTAAGGGGCAAGCATCGCCGCCGTGCGCGGGCCCAGCGCGCCGTCGGCGAACAGCTTGATGCCGCCGACCCGCAGCCAATCGTCGCCCAGGCCGGCGCGCAGGTTCAGCTCCAGGGCGGCATCCAGAACCTCGAGCGGCAGGTATTTGATCACCCGCAGCCCCAGCTCGCCGCGGGCATGCAGGCGCTGGTAGGCGTCAAAGGCAACGCCGCCGTCGACGTCGTGGATCGACGTCAGCCCCACGCGCCATGCCCGTTCGAAGCCGCTGCGGAGGGCCGCGGCGGCCGTCTCGGCGTCGGGTTGGGGGACGCAGTCCATGATCGACCCGATTGCCTCTTCCAGCACCAGCCCGCTCAGGCTGCCCCCCGCTGCCCGCTCAAAGCGCCCGCCCGGGGGATCAGGGGGGTCGGCCGGGATGCCGGCCCGCTCCAGCGCCAGGCTGTTGACCACCAGCGCGTGCCCGCTCTTGGCGAGCAACGCCACCGGGTGCTGCGGCGCGGCCGCATCCAGGTCTGCGGCGGTGGGAAAGCGCCCCTCCGGCCACAATTCCTGGTCCCAGCCCCGCCCCAGGATCCATTCGCCGGGCGGCGTCTCGCGCACGCGCCGGGCGACCCGCGCCACCATCTCGGCCAGCGACGGCGCGGCGGTCAGGTCGATCTGCTGCAGCCCCAGGGCAAAGGAGACGAAATGGATGTGGCTGTCGGCCAGGCCCGGGACGACGCACCGCCCTTCCAGGTCCACCACCTCCGCGGCGGCAGGCGAATCCCGCAGCTCGTCGCCGCCGACGGCGCGCACCCAGCCGTCGCGGATGGCGACGGCAGTCGCCTGAGGCCGGTGGGGGTCCATTGTATAGATCGCGCCGTTGAACAGAATCGTCTCCATGCTTTGTCTCCTCACAATAACAGTTTTAGGTTTTGGAACCTGAAACCTGGAACCTGGAGCCAAAAACCAGCATCATCCCGGCCGCCAGCACGGCCATCGCTGCTCCAAAGTAAAAGGGCGCCGACGGCCCCCACCCCCTCCATCCGCCCAGGCCATCCCACAGCACACCGGCGATGAGCGAGGCGGGGAGATCGATGATGCCCAGCACGGCGTTATACGTTCCATAGGCCGTTCCCCGCAGGTGCTCCGGCACAATGTCGGCGACCATCGCCTTGGTGGTCCCATAGGCCAGGCCATAGTAGACGCCGTAGAGCGCGTACAGCAGCCAGACGTGCCAGCCGCTCCGGGCCAGCGCCATCCCCAGGTAGGTCAGCGCGTAGACGAGCCAGCCGCCGACAATCACCCGGCGCCGCCCGACCCGGTCGGAAAAGGAACCGCCGGGCACAGAGAGCAGGGAATAGACCAGGTTGAACGTGACCAACATGCCCAACACGCCGACGACGCTCAGGCCCCGCTCCTGGGCGCGCAGGACGAGAAAGGCGTCGGACGAGTTGCCCAGGTCGAACAGGCCGACGATGAGCATGAACAGGGCGAACCGTTTGCCCAGGCGACGAAACGAGATTCGCGGCCGCTCGCGGACCCCCTTGACCGGCACGTCCTGGGCAACGACGGCCAGCGAGATAACGGCCAGGAAGGCGGGGACGAGGCTGATCAGGACAATAGTCTGAAAAGTCGAGCGGTCCAACGCCGCCGCTCCTTGCTGGGCCAGCCAGACCGCGCCCAGGGCGATGAGCAGCCCCAGCATGGCTCCGCCGGTGTCGGCCGCACGGTGAAAGCCAAAGGCGAGCCCCCGTTGCTCCTCTGCGATCGTGTCGGCGACCAGCGCGTCGCGGGGGGCGGTGCGAATCCCCTTGCCCACCCGGTCCGCCCAGCGCACGCTGGCGACGACGCCCCACGAGTTGGCCCAATAAAAGAAGGGCTTGACCAGGGCGGAAAGGCCATATCCGGCCACGGCGAGCCACTTGCGGGCCCGCAGCCGGTCCGAAAGCCAGCCGGAAAAGACCTTGATCAGGCTGGCGGTCGCCTCCGCCACCGCCTCGATGACGCCGATGACGTTGGCCCGGATTCCCAGCACGCTGGAGAGAAAGAGGGGCAAGATGGGAATGACCATTTCGCTGGAGACGTCCATGAGAAAACTGGTCAGGCTGACCGCCCAGATATTGCGCGGCAGGTTGCGCGGCCGTTTTGTCTCCGGTTGGGACATGGGAACCTCCTATACGGTGATTTCTACCGGGCTGCTTCTCGCAACTGCATCCCATTTTACTCCACTTGACGGGGCTGAACAAACGTATTACACTTCCAGGGTGGGAGAAGGACGGCCCGCTTTCTCGAGCAGGGAATCGATGGACGAGGAACAGACGCTGATCCAGGCCGCCCAGCGCGGTCACATGGACGCCTTCAACGAGTTGGTGCTGATTTACCAGAACCAGGTCTATAACCTTGCCCACCGCATCATGGGCGATCCGGCCTCTGCCGCCGACGCCACCCAGGAGACCTTTATCGTCGCTTATCGCAAGATCGACACCTTTCGCGGCGGTTCCTTCCGTTCCTGGCTGCTGCGCATCGTCTCCAACCGCTGCTACGACGAACTGCGCCGCCGCAAGCGGCGCCCCACCACGGCCTGGGAGGACTTGGGCGAGGTCGACGAGGACGCCAATCCGATTCTGGCCAACGGCGGCGAGTCCCCTGAAGCGACCGTCGGCCGCTGGGAGTTGGCCGAGTTCCTCCAACAGGCAATCTCCACCCTGTCGCCCGAGCACCGGGTCGTGCTCGTCCTCTCCGACGTCGAGGGGCTGAGCTATGCCGAGATCGCCGCTGCCGTCGACGTCCCGGTGGGCACGGTGAAATCCCGCCTGGCCCGCGCGCGGGCCCACCTGCGCGACCGGCTGCAGGCCAAACGGGAACTTTTGCCCGCCGTCTATCGTCTTGTGGGTGAGGGACAATGATGAGCAGGAAACGTGCCCAGGCGCGGATGGACGTACTTCTGTCCGCCTACCTGGACGGGGAACTGGCCCCGAGCGAGCGGGCCCGGCTGGAGGCCCAACTCGAAGCCGATCCCGCACTGCGGGAGCGGTTGGAGACGCTGCGCCAGGCGGTCGCCCTGGTGCGGGAAATGACCCCGCTCCCCGCCCCGCGCAACTTTTTCGTCAGCCCGGCGATGGTGGCTCCGGCTGCCCGGCCGCTCGCGGTGGCCCCGCGCTGGCTGGCCCCGGCCCTCAGCTTTGCCACCGCCGCCAGCGCCCTGCTCCTGGCCGTTGCCCTGGCCGGGGTCCTGCTGACCGGCCGGCTCACCGGCCAGGAGATGTTCGAGACGGCGCCGCCCGACGAACCGTGGGACGTCCAGGCGCCGACGGAAATGGCCATCGCCGAAGCGCCGCTGGAGGAGGATGTGACGGCGGAGGCGGAGAACGACGCCTTCGGCGCAGCCAGCGGTGAGACGGAAGGCGGCGAGCAGGAGCGCGTTCCGCCGGCGGCCCCCGCCGAGGAGAGCGCACCCGGCACCGCAGCTTTCACCCCCACCGCTCCCTCGCCAATGGCCCCACCTGTCCCTGAAGCGTCCCCCTCTCCCCTGCCGGAACGCAGCGCCGACGCCACCGCCACGCCGCCCGCCCCCTACCCGGAGGTCACCCCCCTCGTCGCGGCGACTCCTACCGCCCCGGCAGCGGTGGGCGAGGCGCCTGGCACTCTGTTCGCCCTTCTTCGCCCGGCATCCGTCGGGCTGGCAGCGCTGACCCTGCTGCTGGCAGCGGCCAGCCTGCTGGCCTGGATCGCCCGCCGCCGGTAGGAGCGCCGTGGCCGATTACCTGGCGTTGAACTATTGCCCCCAGTGCGGCGCGGCGCTCGCGGACCAAGCCGCCTACGGTCGAGTACGACGATATTGCCCAGCCTGCAAACGGGTCGTCTTTCGCGACCCCAAGGCGGCGGCCGGCGTGGTCGTGGAACGGGACGGCCAGGCGCTGCTGGTCCGCCGATCGACCAAGCCCAGGCGGGGTTTGTGGAGTATCCCGGCCGGTTTTATCGAGTACGACGAGGCCCCCGCTGCCGCCGCTGTGCGGGAGTGCGCGGAAGAAACCGGGCTGAGGGTGAAACTGACGGCCCTGCTCGACGTCATTCCCGGCGAGGGGCTGCCGGGAGAGGCTTCGTTCCTGATCGTCTACCTTGGGCGCATCACCGGCGGGCAGCTGCAGGCCCAGGACGATGCCGAGCAGGCGGCTTTTTTCGACCCCGACGACCTGCCGCCGCTGGCCTTTTCCGCCACCCACCGCGCGCTGGAGCGCTGGCGCGCCCGATCCCGCTGAGCGGGACGCGCTGGCCCTCTCCGCCGCTGGCGGCCCTGGCCAGGACAAACGGGGCGGCTACCGCTCCCCGCCGGGCACTTTCCCTTCCAGGTCGGCGGCGCTAAAACTTTGCGGCAGCAGCAGGTCCAGCGTCGTCTCGCGAACATTCCCCGCCGCGTCGGCGATCAAGATCACCATGTCCCGGCTGAACTCGCGCAGCGTCTGGCGGCAGGCGCCGCAGGGGCTGCCGCCATTCTCCGTGATCACTGCCAGGGCGACGAAATCCCGTTCCCCCTCCGAGACCGCCTTGACCACCGCGGCCCGTTCGGCGCAAATCGTGAGCGGATAAACGGCGTTCTCCACGTTGCCGGCGCTGTAAACCCGGCCCGAGCGGGCCAACAACGCCGCGCCGACCGGATAGCCTGAATAGGGGGCATAGGCGTGCTGCCGCGCCTGGCGGGCGCGTTCGACCAGTTGCTCGCGGTTGAACTCGCTAATCTTTTGCATCACTTGTCTCCATGGGCTGCCGTCGTACACGAACCTGGCGAATCCGGCGGCCGGTCACGCTCAACACCTCGATCAGCAACCTGTCGATGTGCAGTTGTTCGCCCTCCGAAGGGACCTTGCCCAGGCTGCTATAGATCAGGCCGCCCAACGTGTCGCTGGACTTGGTCGGCAGGTCAATCCCCAGCAAGTTGTTCACGTCGTCCAGGTCCATGCGGGCGCCGAGGATATATTCATCCTCGCTGACTTGCACGAAAATCGGCTCCTCAACGTCATACTCGTCCTGGATCTCGCCCACAATTTCTTCCAGGATGTCCTCTACCGTCACCAGGCCCGCAGTGCCGCCGTACTCGTCGATCACAATCGCTATGTGCACGCGCCGCTGCTGCATCTCGCGCAGCAGGTCGTCTACCTTTTTGGTCTCGGGAACAAAATAAGCCGGACGAAGCAACTCTTGCAGTACCGGCGCTGGCTCGCCGTTCTGCATACAACTCAGCAGGTCCTTGGCATAGAGCAATCCCTCGATGCGGTCGATCGTCTCGGCATAGATGGGAATGCGGGAATGCCCCGCGCCAATCACGACGTCCAGCGCCTCCGGCAGCGGCGTGTTGACGTCCAGGGCGACGACGTCGATGCGCGGAACCATCACCTCGCGGGCCAGGGTATCGCCAAACTGAAAAATGGAATAGATCATCTCTTTTTCATCCTCCTCGATGACCCCTTCCTCCTCCCCCGCATCCACCAGCATGCGAATCTCTTCCTCGGTGATGAGCGAGAGACCGCTGAAAGGAATTCCCCCAAAGGGGGTCGCCAGGCGGTTGCTGAGCCAGACCATAAAGCGAACCAGGGGCCAGAGCGCCAGTTCCAATCCCCAGACGAACCAGGCCAGTTGGAGCGTCCACTTTTCAGCGTGGGCAGCGGCGATCGCCTCGGGCATCAACCGGCCCAGTATGACGTGGATCGAAGCGATGCCGCCGACGACAATGACCGTCGCCAGGATGCTCGCCCAGCCCAATACGTTGCTTTCTCCTCCCAACGCTTCGGTCAATGGCCATATTACGCTCAGGCCGGCGATGACAGCAGCCAGAGTGACGAGCAAAGCCTTCCCCAGGTAGAGGGTGCCCAAAAGCCGGCTGGCGTCCTCCGCCAGGCGGATGGCCAACCCGGCGCCAGCGACCCCCTCCTCCGCCATCTGGCGCAGGCGACTCTGGCGAGCGCTGCCAAAGGCGGACTTGGCCGCTGCCAGCAGGCCATGCGCGGCGATCAGTATCAGGACCCCCAGCAATCCCAGCCAGTTCATCCATCGCACCGTCGTTATTCCTCCTCTTGCGGTGACAAAAAAACAGCCGTCACGCAGCCTAATCGTGGGCCCCAACGGCCTGGTCGAACATCATATACACCTGCTTTGGCAAATGCGCCATTGTCGAATCATTATACCATGATTGACACCACTGCAAAAAGGCTATCTTTACCGGGCTGCATTTCAGTCCTGGGGCGAGTTTGTCCGCGCCTCCTCGGTTCGGCTGTCATTCTGAGCAGCCTGCCCCCGAGAAATTGGGGGGATCTCGCCAGGGCCCTTTCAAGGGTTATTTTCAGACGCAAAATCTGATCGTGCCCCGATTCAGTGTTGTTGAGAATTTTTAGCTTCGAAATCCCCATCCCCCATCTCTCTTGCCAACTTTTCCCTCTCAAGTACAATAGCTGTACAATGAAAGACACTTACCGGTTGATCCTGGCCCTGATCGTCACCGCCTACGTGTTGCTCGGCGGTCTCTACGCCGCCCTGACGCCCGCCTGGCAGGTGCCCGACGAACCGGCGCACTATAACTATGTCCGCGCCATCGCCGAGGAGGGCGCGTTCCCGGTGATGGAGCGCGGCGATTACGACCCGGCGTACCTGGAACAGTTGACCAGCCAGCAATTCCCCGCCGACATGCCGATCGACGCGATTACCTACGAGGATCACCAGCCCCCGCTCTACTACTTGCTGGCGGCGCCGGTCTATATTCTCTTTGACGGCGCGCTGCTCCCGCTGCGCCTGGTTTCGGTGGCAGTTGGCGCGGCCCTGCTGGTCATCGTCTATGGCCTGACCCGCTCCCTCTTTCCCGCGCAGCCCTTCCTGGCGATTGCCGCTGCCGCGCTGGTCGCCTTTCTGCCGCAGCACATCGCCATGACGGCAGGGGTGGAGAACGACGCGCTGGCCGAACTGTGGATCGGCGCGGCGCTGTGGATGGCGGTTCGGTACGTCCAGAGGAAAAGCGGCGGGCGGCAGTTCCTCGTCGGCTGGGGGCTGACCCTGGGCTTGGGCATGCTGACCAAGGTGTCGACCTACGTCGTGCTGCCGGTATCCCTGCTGGCGATATGGCTCCGCGCGCGGCGCGAGGAAGGCGGGCGTTCGCTGGGACAGTCGCTGCGGGCAGCAGCGCCCCGCTGGGCCTGGATGATGCTGGCGGTGGTCCTGTTGACCGCGCCCTGGTTCGCGCGCAGCATCTCCCTCTACGGCTGGAGCGATCCCATTGGGCAGGCGCGGCACAACAGCGTCGTGGTGGGACAGCTCACCACCGTCGATGCGCTGGCCCAGTACGGTTGGGGCTGGCTGCTGGGCCGCTTTGCCCACTTTACCTTCCAGAGCTTTTGGGGGCAGTTCGGATGGATGGGCGTGCCGCTCCAGCCGGCCATCTACGGGGTGCTGGCGATCCTGTCGCTGCTCTTGCTGGCCGGCGCGGCCGGCTGGTTGTTCGACCGCTGCCGCCCCCGGCTGGCCGCCGCGCAGCGCGACGGGCTGATCCTGCTGGCAACTTCTGCCGTTCTGACCCTGCTGCTCTACCTGGCCTACAACGTGACCTTTGTGCAGCACCAGGGACGATACCTCTTCCCGGCGCTGATCCCGCTGGCGGTCAGCGCGGCGCTGGGAATCGACTGGCTGCTGGCGCCCCGCACCGCCCGCCGGGCAGCGGCGGCGCTGGCCGCGCTGGGGATCGGCATGGCCGCCTGGGGAGTGGCGCGCGGCGACCTGCCTGTCCTGCCCATCAGGAGCGCGCTGGGGGCCGCGCTGCTGCTGGGGGTGGCCGCCTACTTTCCCCGCTGGGGGCGCGGGCTGGCGCTGGCGGCGCTGGCGACCGCCCTGGTCGCCCTCGACCTCTACGCCCTCTTTGGCGCAATCATCCCAGCGCTGACGTGACCAGTTCCAGCAGGCGCCGGGCTCGCCGTTTCGTGCCCGCTTCCTGCTCGCCGGCGGGCCCGACGCAGCCGGGGCAGCCGGCGGCGCAGGGGCAGGAGCGCGCCCGGTCGAGCGCCGCCGCCAGCAGCACCTCGAACAGCTCGTAGAGACGGTAGCAGAGCCCCGCTCCGCCGGGCGCCTGGTCGTAGAAAATGACCCGCGGCGGGCGTTCCGCCACCGTCGAGCCCAGGTCACCCGGGGCGCAAAAGAGGTGCAGCGGGGCCAGGTGGCGCAGCAGGTAGGCCGCGCCGGAGAGCGCGCTCCGCGTCCCCCGCCCCTGCTCCGCCCGCCGGTGGCAGGAAGGGCAGAGGGTGACCAGGTTGTCCAGCTCGTTTGCCAGCCGGTAAAAGTCGTTGACCCCGGGCAGGTAGCCAAAAGAGCGGAACGGGGCCAGGTGATGGATGTCGTGCTGGCGCTCCGGCCGCTCCGGCGCGCCGCAGTGCCGGCAGCGATAGCCGTCGCGGGCCCGCGCCGCGTCCCGCTGCCGGGGCCAGTCGGGGCCATAATCGACGGCAGGCTGGAGCACCCCTTCCTCCTGCATCCGTTCCAGCAGCGGTTCTCCCAGCTCGAACCACGCTCCCACCGTCTCCATGCGCTGCTGCGGCAGGTCGATCTCGCCCCAGTCCAGCACCTGGTGGCTGTAGCGGCGGATGCGCTGGTAGCCGGTGGCGCGGGTCGTCACCTCCAGCCGCCCCAGGCCGGCCGTCCAGCCCCCGCTGGCGCGGTGCGCGGCCACCTCCAGCACCTGCACCTCGGTCGTCGACCGGGCGCGGGTGTAGAAATCGACCTCTGCTGGCTGCACCCGCGCCAGCCCCGCCTCCCAATCGAGGTCAAGCACCAGGTACGTCGCCCCCTCGTGCGGGTAGACGGCGCCGGGATAGACGAGCAGCGGCGCGCTGGGCCGGTCGACCTGGCCGATCACCTGCGGCGGGTCGGCGCCGACGTCCTGGATCACCACCCCCTCCGGCGCGCTGCTGCGCAGGCCCGTCTCGCCGGCCGGATAGTCGGGGCCGATCCAGGTGAAGCGGCCGTCGCGGCGGTGCAGGCGGCCCTCTTCGACCAGCAGGTCGAGCAGCGCGGTGACGTCGGGCAGGTCGCCGAAGGATTCGCCGGCCTCGAAGGGCAGCTCGAAGGCGGCGCAGGCCAGGTGGCTGAAGAGAAGCGCCAGGTTGTCCGGGTCGAGCAACGCCTCCTCCACCGGCCGGCCGAAGAAATAGCGCGGGTGTGTGACCAGGTACTGGTCGAGGGGCGCCGGGCCGGCGATCAGGACTGCCAGCGACGCGCCGGCGCGCCGCCCGGCCCGCCCCGCCTGCTGCCAGGTGCTGGCGATCGAGCCGGGATAGCCGACCATCACGCAGGCGGCCAGCTCGCCGACATCGACGCCCAACTCGAGGGCGTTGGTCGCCACTACCGCCCGCACCGTTCCCGCCCGCAGCCCTTGCTCGATCTGGCGCCGCTGGGCCGGCAGGTAGCCGCCGCGGTAGCCGCGCACCCGCTCCGGCGCCTCCCCGGCGGCGACGACGGCGTCCCGCAGGTAGCCCAGCAGGACCTCGACCGTCAGCCGGGCGCGGGCAAAGAGGATCGCCTGCACGTCCGCTTGCAGCAGGCGCGCGCCGATTCCCAGCGCCTCCAGCAGCGACGAGCGGCGGATCCCCAACTGTGGGTCGAGCAGGGGCGGGTTGTAGAGCAGGAAATGCTTCTCCCCCTGGGGCGAGCCGTCGCCGGTCACCGCGCAGACCGGCGCCTCCAGCAGCCGTTCGGCCAGTTGCCGGGGATTGGCGATGGTCGCCGAGGCGCAGAACGCCTGCGGGGCGGCGCCGTAGAAGCGGCAGACCCGCCGCAGCCGGCGCAGGACGTTGGCGACGTGGCTGCCAAAGACGCCGCGGTAGGCGTGGGTCTCGTCCAGCACGATCCAGCGCAGGTTGGAGAAAAAACGCATCCAGCGCGTGTGGTGCGGCAGGATGCCGGCGTGCAACATGTCCGGGTTGGTGACCAGGAGGCGCGCCTGGTCGCGGATGGCGCGGCGGTGAGCGGCCGGCGTGTCGCCGTCGTAGGGGCGCAGGACGATGGAGGCCGGCAGGGCGTCGACGAGCGGTTCCAGGGCGGAAACCTGGTCGTGGGCCAGGGCCTTGGTCGGAAAGAGGTACAGCGCGCAGGCGTCGGGGTCGGCGAGCGCGGTGTTCAGGACGGGAACGTGGTAGGCCAGCGACTTGCCGGAGGCGGCGGGGGTCGCCAGCACGACGTTGCGCCCGTCCAGCGCCGCCGAGATCGCCGCCGCCTGGTGCTGGTACAGCGCCGCAATTCCCAGGCCGCGGAGCGCGGCAACCAGCCGCGGATCCAGGCCGGCGGGCCAGGCGGCGAACCGCGCCGGGCGGGCCGGGAGCCGCTCCCAGGCCGTCACGCAGCGCATGAATGGCGCGTCCGCCCGCAGGCGGGCCAACAATTCCGCGACGTCGCTCACAACACCTGCCCCCTGGCCCATTATAGCAGGAACTGCCCAGGCGGAATAGTCAGCGCAACTCTGCCGCATCTCGGCCTC
This sequence comes from Anaerolineae bacterium, assembly GCA_016931695.1. Taxonomy (GTDB): domain Bacteria; phylum Chloroflexota; class Anaerolineae; order B4-G1; family DUEL01; genus JAFGEI01. The sequence goes on from JAFGEI010000023.1 coordinate 115,339, forward strand.
TCTCGACCTCAATTGCACATGTGGCGAAATTTGAGTATACTATCCGGGCTGCAACGGCTCGGGCCGCCTGGCCGTTACGGCCAATCGAGAAACCTGGAGGTGCATCTTGAGAGAACTGGCAGACCTGGCCCTGGACACTGCTCACGCCCGGGGCGCCACGTACAGCGACGTGCGCATCGTCCAGCGCCGCACGCAGCAAATCGCCACCCGCAACGGCGTCGTGCTCAACGCCAGCGACGCGCAAGAGCAGGGCTTTGGCGTCCGGGTGATCGCCGGCGGCGCGTGGGGCTTTTCTTCCAGCTCGCGGCTGAGCCGGCAGGAGGTCGAGCGGGTCGCCGCGGAGGCGGTCGAGATCGCCCGCGCCAGCGCGACGGTGGGCAAGGAACCGGTCGACCTCGGGCCGCCCGAGGTCCACGTCGACAGCTACCGCACGCCGCTGCAAATCGACCCCTTCACCATCCCCCTAGAGGAAAAGATGAGCCTGCTCCTGGCTGCCGACGCGGCCATGCAGCGGGTGAAAGGCATCAACGTCGCCCGCGCCTCGGCGGTGAGCTGGCAGGAAAACAAGACCTTTGCCAGCAGCGAGGGCTCCTGGATCGAGCAAGAACTGTGGGAGGTCGGCGGCGGGATCGTCGCCTACGCGATGGGAAACGGGGAGATGCAGCAGCGCTCCTACCCCAACTCTTTTGCCCGCGACCAGCGGACCGGCGGTTGGGAGATCATCCAGGAGATGGACCTGCCGGGCAACGGGGAGCGCGTCGCCAGCGAGGCCGTCGCCCTGCTCACCGCCGACCCGTGTCCCAGCCAGGTCACGACCCTCATCCTCGGCCCGACCCAGCTGGCGCTGCAAATCCACGAGTCGTGCGGGCACCCGACCGAACTCGACCGCGTCTTTGGCAGCGAGGCCGCCTACGCCGGCACCAGTTTCCTCACCCCCGACAAGCTGAACGAACTGCGCTACGGTTCCCCCATCGTCAACCTGACCGCCGACGCCACGATCCCCGGCGGCCTGGGCACCTTTGGCTACGACGACGAAGGCGTGCCCGCCCAGCGCGTGCCGCTGGTCCGCGCGGGCATCTTTGTCGGTTATCTGAGCTCGCGGGAGACCATGGTCCAGCTGGCAAAAACAAAGGGCCAGGACCCCGCCGCCGCCCGTTCCGGCGGCGCGATGCGCGCCGCGGGGTGGAACCGCATCCCCCTGGTGCGGATGACCAACGTCAGCCTGGAGCCGGGGGAATGGACCCTGGAGGACCTGGTCGCCGACACCGACGCGGGGATTTACATGGAGATGAACCGCAGTTGGTCGATCGACGACAAGCGGCTCAACTTTCAATTCGGCACCGAGGTCGCCCGCGAGATTCGCAACGGCAAGATGGGCCGGCTGCTCAAGAACGCCCTCTACACCGGCATGACGCCCCAGTTCTGGGGCGCGTGCGACGCGATTTGCAACGCCGATCACTGGCGGGTGTGGGGGACTCCGAACTGTGGCAAGGGGCAGCCCAGCCAGGTCGCGCACACGGGCCACGGCGCCGCCCCGGCCCGCTTCCGGAACATTCAAATTGGCAGCAAATTGTAACCGCCGGGCAATTGGTCAATCTCACATTTCACTCGCAGGTGTCATTGCGAGCCGCCGCGGGCGGCAGCCTGCCCCGAGCTTGCCTCGGGGAAGTAATCTCATGAACGCATTTTGGAGATTGCCCCCGATTTCTCGGGGCCGGGCTTTGGGCGCAGAGTTTATCCTGAGCGCAAGCAAAGGACGCCCGCGCAATGACAAGTGTGAAATTGTCGTAACTGCTCAGGCTGCCCGCCTGGAAGCTCTCCCACATCCTCCCCTTTCCGGACTTGGGAGGGCTTCCAGGGGCAACCGGCTGAGCAGTTACAAATTGTCAAGCCACTCAGCTTGCTCCCGCCGGATCAGTCCGGCGGCCTTGGCTTACCCGTGGGCGTCACATCACAGATCGAACGCCCACGCAGACGCGGTTGGCGCGGACTGTTGTCCGCGCTGAACAGACAGAGCGAGCAGTTACACCGTTGGCCCCTGAATGCGGACAACGGGTTATGGCATGAGGAGCAAAGAAAATGACACAAGACCTGTGGAAAATTCGCAAGCAAAAGGGCCTGAGCGTCCAGCAGCTGGCGGCCAGGAGCGGCGTCTCACCGGAGACGATCCAGGCGTACGAGCGGGGAGAGCGAGCCATATCTGCCAGCGACCGGCGCCAACTGGCGCGGGCGCTCTACGTGGGCGAGTGGGACATTGCCCTGCAATCGTCGCCCCCGCCGCCGCGGGAGAAGAAACCGCGCCCGCCGTCCAGTCCGCCCGCCCCGGCCGCGCCAAAAGCTCGGCCGCGACAAGAAAAGGAAAAACCCGCTGCGCCGCCCAAATCGCCACCGATCAAGGATAGCCAGGTCGCCCACCTGCTTCAACTCGCCGCCCGCTTCGACGTCGACCGGGCGGCGCTGGAAGCCGAGATCGGCAAACCCCTCGAGCAGATGACCCAGGCGGAGGGGCGTCAGTGGAACGGCCACTATATGCGGCGCATGGCCGAGGAAAAGCCGAAACGGGTCATCGACCGCCGCCGCGCCTACCTGCCGGAGGGGGTGGACGGCTTTGAGATGAAATATCTCGACGAGGTTCAAGAGGCGGGCGACCGGCTGCTCTTTACCCTCTTCGACCGGCAGCAATTTGCCGGCACCCTGGTCGGCTACGGCCCCTACTCGATCACCATCTGCCAGGAGGACGGCGTCGAGGTCTCGCTCAACAAGCTCGCCATCGCCTACTACCGGCGGGCAGGAGGCGGCGGATGAGCCTGGGCGACGAACTGCGCTACCTGCGCGCCTTCCACGGCGGCCTGACCCACCAGGAGATCGAACAGGCGCTCGAACTCCCCGCCGGAACGCTGTGGAGCATTGAGCAGCGCTACCGCCGGGTCGGTGAAGACGACGCGGTCCTGGGCCGCCTGGCGGATTACTACCAGGTCCCCCTGGCCGAGCTCCAATTTCACCGCGAGCGGTATCGCAAGGCGCTGAGCGCCGTCCTGCACCGCTCGCAGACGCAGCAGGAGGCCTGGGCTTACCAGGTGCGCACCGGCGAGACGCTGCGCGGCGTCGTCAAGTGGTGGGACCTGGGATCATTTGGGTTGGAAACCGAGGACGGACTGATCGTCGTACAACGGCACGCCGTCGTCGATTGGGAGGAAACAGCATGATCGGTAAAGCGGCGATGAACAAGATCGCCCAACGCCTGCTCGCCGCCGCCAAAGATGGGCAGACAGAAGTGGTGGTCTATTGTGTCGAGGAACGCCTGACGCGCTATGCCAACAACGTCATCCACCAGAACGTGGCCGAGGCCAACACGGCGATCGCGGTGCGAACGGCGCTCGGCAAGCGGGTCGGCGTGGCGACGACCAACGACGTGAGCGACGGCGGGCTGGCGCGGGCGGTCGAGGCCGCCCGCGGGAGCGCGCGGCTCCAGCCAGAGGACCCCGATTTTCCCGGCTTTCCGGAACCGGCAGCGGTGGAAGCGGTGGATGCATTCGACGAAGCGACCGCGGCCTACAGCCCCACCGACCGGGCCCACGACGTCGGCGTCGTCTGCCGCCGGGCCGAGGAAGCGAGCTGCATCGCCTCGGGCGCCTTTTGCACCGGCGTGCAAGAGATCGCCGTCGCCAACAGCCACGGCGTCTTTGCCTACCACCCCTCCACCATCGCTGACCTGACCACCGTCGTGATGACCGGCGACAGCGCCGGATATTCTGCCGGGGCCCACTGGCAGGTGGCGCAGGTCGACGTGCCAGCGCTGGGCCAGGAGGCGATCGAACGCGCCCTCCGCGGGCGCAACCCGCAGTCGATTGCGCCCGGCGTCTACCCGGTGGTGCTGGAAGCGCACGCCGTGATCGACATCGTCGCCTTCATCAGCCAGATGGCGGGCGCGCTGGCGGTCGCCGAGGGGCGGAGCTGGATGGCCGGGCGCCAGGGGGAACAGCTGATGTCGCCCCTCGTCTCGATCCGCGACGACGGGCGGGACCCCGCCGGCCTGCCCTTTCCGTTCGATTTCGAGGGGACGCCGCGGCAGGCGGTCGACATTGTGCGCGACGGGGTCGTCGGCGACGCCGTCTACGACCGGCGCTGGGCGATCAAAGAGGGGAAGCAGAACACCGGCCACGCCCTGCCGGCGGCGCATCCGGCGTCGCCGTGGATCAGCGGCACCACCCTGGGCCCCATTCCCATGCACCCGGCGATGGAAACCGGCGCGCAGACCGTCCAGGAGATGATCGCCGCCACGGAGCGGGGCCTCTATGTGACCCGCTTTCACTACACCCGCGTCGTTCACCCCCGCGAAGCCGTCATCACCGGCATGACGCGGGACGGGCTGTTCCTGATCGAGAACGGCGAGATCACGACGCCGGTCAAGAACCTGCGCTTTACCCAGAGCTATGTGGAGGCGCTGCGGAACGTCGAGATGGTCGGGCGAGAGGCGTGTCGCGAGCGGCCCTTTTTCTCGATCGTCCGCGCGCCGGCGCTCAAGCTCTCGGCCTTTCAATTCACCGGCGCGACGACGTTCTAGCGACACTGCTGCTGCAGCGGCTTCCAACTGCGGCGGTGGATCGGCGACGGCCCCAACTGCGCCAGCGCCTCGCGGTGCTGGCGCGTTCCATATCCCTTGTGGCGGGCGAATCCATAGCCGACCATGTCCTGGTCCAGCGCGATCATCAACCGGTCGCGCTCCACCTTGGCGACGATGCTGGCGGCGGCGACGCTCAGGCAGCGCACGTCCGCCTTGGGCAGCGCCCGCTGCGGCAGCTCGATCCCAGGCAGGCGCAGGTGATCCAGCAGCAGCGCGTCGACCTGCCCGCCCAGCCGCTCCACGGCGCGGGTCATCGCCCAGCGCGTCGCGGCGACGATGCCCGCCTCGTCCACTTCGCCCGGCGTCGCCCATCCGACCCCGATCCCTCGCGCGACCTGGCGGATGCGCTCCAGCAGCGCCGCCCGCTGCCGGGGAGATAACTGCTTCGAGTCCCGCACGCCAGCCAGGCAGTCGCACAGATCGGGCTGCTCCAGCGGCAGCACCACCGCCGCCGCGCAGACCGGCCCCGCCCACGCCCCGCGCCCGGCCTCGTCGATCCCGGCGACGCGACGGTGACCGGCGGAACAAAGGGCCAGTTCTTGGACCAGGTTCGGAAACGAATTACGCGCGGCGGTCATACACACCCCGCATATCGTTCCGCTTGACCCGGATCACCTCCCGCGCCATTTCGAGCGACTCGTGCAGGTACTTGGCCAATTCTCCCTGCTGGCTCTTGGTATCGCTGAGATCGCGGTTGTACCACTGGACGACGACCTCGCGGATGCGGCAGCCCAGCTTTTCGAACAGGTACAGCAATTCGACGTCATAGGCCGACACCTTCCACCCCGTGGGCCGCTCCGCCACAAAATACTGCAGGTGGGGGAATGCCGCCAGCGCGGCCTCCCGGCGGCACGACTTGAAACCGCACTGGGTGTCGACAATGCCGCGCAGCAGGACCAGGCGGCGTAGGGAGAGAAAGATGAGGCTGCCCAATTTGCGGACGATCGAGTGTCCCTCGCGTGAAATGCCCCGCGAGCCGATGACGACGTCGTATCCCTCGTCGTACCAGGGGAGCAGCTGGGTGACCTCGTGGATGGGCGTCGACTGGTCCATGTCGGTGAACAGGACGATCTCTCCGCGCGCCGCCTGGATCCCCTTCCAGACCCCGGCCGGCTTGCCGCCGTGGGGGATCTGGTACAGGGAAAAGCCTTCCTTGTCGCGGATCGACTCTTCGATCAGCCGATAGCTCTCGTCCGTGGAGCCATCGTCCACGACGATGACTTCCCAGGAAAAATCCTGTTGGCAGAGGTAGTGGTAGACTTCGTCCAACACGCCGCTCTCCAGGTTCTTTTGCTCATTCCAGCAGGGAATGACAACAGAGAGATAGGGGGTTTTGGGGGCTGCTGTATCCAATTCCGCTACTCCTCGCTTTCCGCCGTGAGAATCGCGTCGTTTGACGCGGCGCAGATGCTGCGCTGCAGCCGACTCATTCCTGGCCCTCCTCCAATGGGGGAAGGGCTAGGTCGCCGCCGCAAATCAAGCGGGTCAACAGCTCGATCCGCCCGGCCAGCGGGGCGTCGTGTTCCAGGAAAGGCACGGCCTGTCGCGCCTGCTCGTACACGATCCGGGTCCCCTGGCCTAGCCGCGCCGTTTCGCCGATCAGCTCGCGCCGGAAATCGATCCCCTGCGCGGCACACAACAGCTCGATCGCCAAAATCCGCTCGACGTTGTCCAATACGCGGTGACAGTGGTGAGCGGCCGTGGTCGCCATGCTGACGTGGTCCTCCATGTTGGCCGAAGTGGGAATGGTGTCGACCGTCGCCGGATGGGCCCAGACCTTGTTCTCCGAAGCCAGGGCAGCCGCCGTGTAGTGGGCGATCATCAGCCCGCTTTCCACGCCGCCGTGGCGGGTCAGAAAGGCCGGCAGTCCGCGGCTGCAGCAGGCGTCCATCAGCGACGCGATGCGGCGTTCGCTGATGTTGCCCAGGTCCGCCAGCGCCAGGGCGACGTAATCCATCACCAGCCCGATCGGCTCGGCGTGGAAATTGCCGCCCGAGAGCACCATCGGCTCGCCACCTTGCTCAAAGATCAGCGGGTTGTCGGTCGCCGCGTTCAGCTCCACGGTGACCCGCTCCCGCGCCACGGCGACCGCATCGCGCACCGCGCCGTGCACCTGGGGCATACAGCGCAGGCTGTAGGGGTCCTGGATGTCGTGCGGATCGTAGCCGCGGACGAGGGTGCTGCCCGCCAGCAGCTGCCGCAGATTCGCAGCGCAAGCGGCCTGGTGTGGGTGGGGGCGGACGTCGTGGATGCGCGGGTCGAAAGCCAGCGTCGTGCCGCGCAGCGCTTCCAGGCTCAGCGCCCCGCTCACGTCGGCGACCCGCAGCACGTTTTCCGCCCGCAGCACTGCCATCACCGCCAGGGCCGTCGTCGTCGCCGTGCCGTTGAGCAGCGCCAGGCCTTCCTTCGCTTCCAACGCCAGCGGCGCGATGCCCGCGCGGGCCAGCGCTTCTGCGCCGGGAAGCCACTCTCCCTGGTAGAGGGCATCGCCCTCGCCGATCAACACCAGCGCCAGGTGGGCCAGGGGGGCCAGGTCGCCGCTGGCGCCCAACGACCCGACCGCGGGCACCACCGGGCAGACTCGCCGATTCAACAACTGCAGCAGCGTCTCCAGGACGATCACCCGCACCCCCGAGTATCCTTTTGCCAGCGTATTGGTCCGGATGAGCATCGTCGCCCGCGTCAGCCGTTCGTCCAACGGCGGGCCGACCCCGGCGGCGTGGCTGCGCACCAGGTTGTGCTGCAAGTCGGCAATTTGCTGCGGCGGGATGATGCGGTCTTTGAAGGCGCCAAAGCCGGTGGTGATGCCATACGCGACCTCGCCGCGGGCCAAAAAGCGCAGCACCTGCTCCCGCGACCGCTCGACGCATTGCCGCGCCTCGTCCGTCAGGGCCACGGCCGCGCCATCGGCCACGGCAGCAACCTGCGCCAAGGTCAAGTGATTTCCATCCAAATGAACCGTCTGGCTCATCCTGCACCTCCGCGGGGGCATTATACTCCAGTCGTAACGACTCAGCCAGTCCAGTTGTCAATTCATCTTTTAACAGGTAAAATGGTGTGGGGGTGATCCTTCGCCCAGGAAAAGGTGATGCCCAAGAACAAGAAATACCAACTGACCGTCGACGACATTGCCAACCTCGATGACCCGCGGCTCTACATCAACCGCGAGTTGAGCTGGATCCAATTCAACAAGCGGGTGCTGGAAGAGGCGCTGGACAAGCGTCACCCGTTGCTGGAGCGAGTCAAGTTCTTGTCCATCTTTTCCAGCAACCTGGACGAGTTTTTCATGATCCGCGTCTCGGGGCTTCGGCGCCAGCTGGCGGCCGGGGCGCTGGAGGCCCCGCCGGACGGGATGACTCCGGCGGAGCAGCTGGCCGCGATCCGCCGCAAGCTGATGCCCCTCCTGGCCAAACACGCTGGCTGTTGGTACAACGACCTGCGGCCCAAGCTGCAGGCGGAAGGGATCAACGTCCTCAGCTATGACGAGCTAAAACGCAGGCAGCGCAAGCTGCTGCGCCGTCACTTTGAACAAGAGATCTATCCCTCCCTCACGCCGCTGGCCTTTGACCCCGGGCATCCCTTCCCCCACATCTCGAACCTGAGCATCAACCTGGCCGTCGTGGTCAATGATCCCCAATACGGCGAGCGGTTCGCCCGCCTCAAGGTGCCCGGCGTGTTTCCCCGCCTGCTGCGCATCCCCAGCGAGGAGACGGCCGAGGATTACGAGAGCCTGGGGCTGGCCCAGGTGATGACCAATAACTTTGTCTGGCTGGAAGAAGTCATCGCGGCCAATCTCGATCTGCTCTTTCCCGGCCTGGAGATCGTCGCCGCCTATCCCTTCCGCGTGACCCGCGACGCCGACCCCGAGATCGAGGAGGACGAGGCCTCGGACCTGCTCCTGGCCATCGAGGAGAGCGTGCGCATGCGCCACTTTGGCTCCGCCGTCCGGTTGGAGGTCGATACCGACATGCCGGAGCGGGTGCGCAGCATCCTGATCAGCAACTTGCAGTTAGCGCCCTACCAGGTCTATACAGTACAGGCGCCGATCGGCAAGGCGGACCTGATGGAGCTGACCAAGGTCAACCGTCCTGATCTGAAGGATGCGCCGTTTCTGCCAGCAGTCCCCCCGCCGCTGACCACCGAGGAGAGCATCTTTTCGGTCATCAAGCGCTACAACATCCTGCTCTACCATCCCTACGACAGCTTTGGCCCGGTGGTCGATTTCATCCGCGAGGCGGCGCGGGATCCCGACGTCCTGGCGATCAAGCAAACGCTCTACCGCGTCGGGCCCAACTCGCCGGTGGTAGCGGCGCTGATGGAGGCCCGCGAGAACGGCAAGCAGGTGGCGGTCTTGGTCGAGCTCAAGGCGCGTTTTGACGAGGAGAACAACATTGTCTGGGCGCGGGCGCTGGAGCGGGTGGGCGTTCACGTGGTCTATGGCCTGGTCGGGCTCAAGATCCACGCCAAGCTGCTGCTGGTCGTGCGGCGGGAACAGGATGGCATCGCGCGCTATGTGCACATGAGCACCGGGAACTATAACGCCGTCACCGCGCGTCTCTACAGCGACATTGGCTTTTTCACCAGCGATCCTCACATCGGCGCCGACGTATCCGACCTGTTCAACGCCTTGACGGGCTACTCGACCAAGCAAGAGTACCGCAAGCTGCTGGTCGCCCCCGGCAAGATGCGCCAGAACTTGATCGATCGCATCGAGCGGGAAATCGAGCGGCAGCGGCAGCACGGTGACGGCTATCTCGCCTTCAAGATGAACTCGCTGGTCGATAAAAAGTGCATCCAGGCGCTTTACCGCGCTTCGCAAGCGGGAGTCAAGACTGACCTCCAGGTGCGGGGAATTTGCTGCCTGCGCCCGGGTGTGCCGGGCGTGAGCGATAATATCACGGTGACGTCCATCGTGGGCCGTTTCCTCGAGCACCCGCGCATCTACTACTTCCGCAACGGGGGCGAGGACGAGGTCTTGTTGGGCAGCGCCGACCTGATGCCGCGCAACCTCGACCGGCGCATGGAGCAGCTCTTCCCCATCGAGGACCCCGGCCTGAAGGAATCCTTGTACCAGCACATCCTCCAGGTCCACCTGCGGGACAATATGCAGGCGCGGCGGTTGCTGCTGGACGGCAGCTACGAGCGGGTCCAACCGCCGGAGGGGGAACCGGAGCTCGATTCCCAGGCGTGGATGATCGAGCACCGCGGATTGTGGAATGAAGAGGATTAGCCAGTGCGGGTAGCGCTGATCGGCGACGTTCACGCAAACCTTCCTGCCCTGGAGGCGGTACTGGCCCACGCCAGCGAGCGAGGGAGCACGGCGATATGGAACGTCGGGGATATAGTGGGCTACGGCGCTTTCCCGGACGAGGTGGTCGGGCTCTTGCGCGAAAGGGATGCGCTGAGCATCGTGGGAAATTTCGATCTCAAGGTGCTGCAGTTCAAGAAGAAGAAAGAGAAATGGGAAAAGAAAAAGCCGCGCCCGCTCTATATCGCTTTTGAGTGGACGTACGACAACCTCTCCAAAAAAAACCGCAAGTACCTGCGCTTTCTCTCCCAGGAACTGCGGCTAAAGGTCAAGGGGCAGCGCATCCTATTGACCCACGGCAGCCCGGCATCGAACGAGGAAAAAATCACGGACGAGACACCCCAGGAACGCCTGCTCAAGCTGGCCAAGATCGCCGGGGCGGACGTGATTCTATGCGGTCACTCCCACCGGCCTGTCGTGCGCGAGGCAGACGACGCCCGGTTTGTGAACCCCGGCAGCGTCGGCCGGCCCGACGATGGCGATCCGCGCGCCTCCTACGCGCTGCTCGAGATCAAGGCCGGCCAAGTCGCCGTGCGGCATTATCGGTTAGAGTACGACGTAGAACGAGCAGCGGCGGCGATCCGCGAACGCGGGCTGCCAGAGATTTTCGCCCAGATGATCCTCCAGGGACAGAGCCTGGAGGCCTTGCTCGGTTGACGGGCGCCAGGCACGAGAACCTGGCACCCGTCACTGCAACGGAACGGAGCGACCGGAAAACTAGCCGGTCTTTCCTCCCTCCTCAGAAGCCTGGGCTTTTTGCGCTTTTTTCCCCTTGTCCGTCGGCACCGCGGCAGCCTCGGCGCTCACGGCGCCCTCTTTTTCCGGCTTGGCCCGTTTCTTGTCCTTCTTCTTGGCCTGGGCGGCCTGCTTCTTTTTCTTGCCCTTGCCGTCCGATTTGCCCTTGCCTTTCTTCTCGTCCTTTTTCTTCTTCTTTTGCTTCTTTTCCTTCTTCTCAACTGGAGCAGCTATAACTGCTTCTTCGATCTCTTCCACTTTTTCGATTTTTTCCTCTTTCTTGTCCATCTTTTTCCCCTTTTTTTTGGATTGGGAGCTGGCTGCTCCCGGATCGAACGGCTGGTAGTCCAGCGTCCTGCTCAGCAGTTCGACCAGGGTGCGCAGCGTCTTTACCCGTGCAAACCACTTGTCGTTTCCCTCGACAATCGTCCAGGGAGCGGTGAGGGTGCTGGTGCGGAGCAGCATGTCCCCCACCGCCTGTTCGTATTCTGCCCACTTGGTGCGGTTGCGCCAGTCTTCTTCGGTCAGTTTCCACGCCTTGTAGGCCGTCTGCTCCCGGTCTTGGAAGCGGCGCAGCTGTTCCTCGAAACTGATGTGAATCCAGAATTTGGCCAGGATTATGCCGTGGTCGGACAGTTGGCGTTCAAACTCGTTGACCTCGCGGTAGGCCCGCTTCCACTCCCCCTCGCTGCAGAATCCCTCCACGCGCTCCACCATGACCCGGCCGTACCAGCTGCGGTCAAAGATGAGCACCTGTTTTTCGTTCGGCGGCCGCAGGCGGCGCCAAAAGCGCCACAGGTAGTGATGGGTGCCATCCTCGCCCCGCGGGGCAGCGATGGAAAAGACTTCATAGCCGCGGGGGTCGAGCTTTTCGGTCACCCGCTTGATGTTGCCGCCCTTGCCGCCGGCGTCCCAGCCTTCGTACACAATGACCAGGCTGCGTTTCTGCACGTACAGTTGGTAGGCCAGTTCGCGCAATTGGATCTGGTAGCGGGCCAGGTTCCGAACGTATTCCTCTTTGGGCAGGCTTTTGTCCAGTTCGATCCTTTCTAGCATGGTTCCTCCTCACCTTCTTGCGCGTCCACCGGTCCGGCCGGGGAAGGTAGAGGGTCTGCTACAGTGCCGATGTGCGCTCGAATCTGGGCCAGCCTTTGCGGCCCGATCCCGTCAAGCGCCAGCAGCGCCGCGTCGCCTTCGGCGAGTTTGGCCGCCACCGCTTGAACGGTAGCCAGGCCAGCGTGCTCCAACAGCTGTCGCACCCGGCTGCTGAGGCCAGTATTGGAGAGGGGGATTCCCGCCGCGGGCGGAGCGTCCGCCGCTTCCTGCTCCGCCAGCTCGGGGGCGCGGTCGGCGGGCAGCGGCAGGCCGCGGGACTGCAGCGCTTCTTCCAGGCGATAGATGATGGTCTCGAACATCTTGACCCGCGCCCAGCGCCGGTCCGTCGCCTCGACGATGGTCCAACGCCCCCATTCCGTATCGGTGCGTTCCAGCATCTCTTCGACCGCGACAAAGTATTCGTGGTACTTGCGGTGATGCTCCCAATCCTCGGGCTGGACGTGCCACGCTTTCAGCGGGTCCTTTTCCAACTTTTTGAACCGCTTTCGCTGTTCTCGCTTGCTGATGTGGAGATAAAACTTGATGACGACGTAACCGTCGTCGGCAATGGTGCGCTCGAAATTGACAATGTCGCGATATCCCTGGCGCCAGGCGTGTTCTGGCGTCAGCTTTTCCACCCGCTCCACCAGCACCCGGCCGTACCAGCTGCGGTCAAAGATCGCCATCTCGCCATAGTTGGGCAGCTTGAGCCAAAAGCGCCACAGCCAGGGCATTTGCATCTCGTAGGTGCGCGGGGCCTGGATCGCATAGAGCTTGAAGCCGCGGGGATCGAGGCGCTGGGTGAGCAGGTTGATCGACGTTCCCTTGCCCGCCGCGTCCCAGCCCTCGAAGAGAATGACGGTTGGGATATTGGCGTCCCAGCACGCTTTTTGCAGGTCGTACAGCCGTTGCCGCAGTTGGGGCATGCGCGCCTGGAACTCTTTTTTCGACAGCTTTTTCGTCAGATCGATTTTTTCCAGCATTGTCCCTTCCCTGTCACTCCCGTTACCTTCCCTACGGCCGCCCGAGCGCCTCGCGCAGGTCGGTCGTGACGGCATCGATCGATTGATCGCCGTTGACCGTTACCAGCACCCCCTGCTGGCGGTAGTAATCGATCAGCGGGCTGGTCTGCTCCCAATAGACCTGCAGCCGTGTGCGCACCGTCTCGGGCAAGTCGTCGTCGCGCTGATAGAGTTTGCCGCCATCGTGGTCGCAGCGGCCTGGCTGTTGGGGCGGATTAAAGCGCACGTGGTACGACGCGCCGCACAACCGGCACAGCCGGCGCCCACTGACCCGCTCGACCAGCACGTCGTCGGGCACGGCAATGTAGGGCACTGCGCCGACCTGCTGTCCCCGCTCGGCCAGCGCCCGGTCCAGCGCCTGCGCCTGGGCAATGGTGCGGGGAAAGCCGTCGAGCAGGGCGCCGCCGGCGCAGTCGGGCTGGCTCAGCCGCTCCATTACCATGGCGATGGTGACGTCGTCGGGAACCAACTCGCCGCGATCCATATACTCCTTGGCCCTGCGGCCCAGCGGCGTCTCGTTTTTCAGGTTCTCGCGGAACAGGTCGCCGCTGGCAACGTGGGGCAGGCCGAGTATCTCGCGCAGCCGGGCCGCCTGCGTACCCTTGCCGGAAGCAGGGGGGCCGAGCAGAATGATGTATCGCGGTTTCGCCGACATTGTTTCTCCTTGCCCGGCGGACAGTTGGGCACGCACGCCGGTTATAATAGGCCGCGAATGGCCTGGGCGACCAATGGGCCGAGTTCAGCGCGAAATCCGGCCCAAAGTTGCGGAAAACTGGCGACCAGTTCCTGAGCCTCTCGCTGCCGCGTTTCCAGATAGGCAGTGACGCCGGGGGCAGTGACGGGCTGAGTGCTGGCGAGGGCCGCTGTTCCCCACTGCCACCTTCCCCAGGCCAGAAAATTGCTCAGCAGACCGCTGGCAACCACCGCGTCTTGCAGGTCGCCCAGGTGATCCTGCAGGGTTTTGAGCCGCTCGACGAGCTCCTCCGATTCCGGGCTCATCACTTCGCGGAAGAATTCGACGCTGTATCGCAGCCGTTTCGCGGCAATGCGCAGCTGGTGCAGACGTTCGCGGGGTGGGTCGGGACCGCTGACCCACTCGTCGTAGGCCTGCACGGCAGCCAGGCGCTGGTAGATCGCCACCGGGACGACGTGCCGCAGGCGGTGGGGCAGAGGCTCTCCCTGCGGCGAGAGGGGCGGCGTCACGTCTGCCGCTGGGGTTTGCAGAAAGGCGCGAAATTGTTCTTTGAAACGCGAATGTCTTGCGCCGTCCAGGTAGGCCAATAACTGTACTCGCGCCTGCCGGTATTCCTCTTCCCACGCAGCCTGCAGCGGGGCCAATCCGGATCGTTGTTCGGGCGGCAGCGCAGAAAGGTAGGCCGCGCTCTTTTGCCAAAAGACGTCCAGGTCGCGCACGACACCCAGAACCCGCCCGGTGCGGCGCAGGTCGCGCAAGAAAGGCTTGAACCGCTTCTGTTCCAGGTAGCCGTCGAAAACGCGAAAGGCGGCGCGCAAGCGCCGCGTTGCCACCCGCATGTCGTGCAGCGCTTCGACGTCCTCTCCCGCGCGAACGCCCGGCTCGTGATAGAGCATGTGCTGAAGGTGAAAGAGGAACGTCTTGCGCGCCGCCTCGACCATCGAGTCGTCTCGCCTGACGCCCGGTTTTTTCGGCAGGAGGGCCGGTCGCTCCCTGCCAGCGGTGGAGGAGCGCGGAAGGGGCAAGGACGGCGCAGCAGGCAGGAAAAGCGCCGCCGCATATTGATCGACGATGCGGGCGGGAAAGATGTTCAAGCGTTCTTTGCGGAACGCAGCCAGCCAATAGCGCACCGTGCGGTCTGACAGGCCGGCATCGTGCCCCGCTGCGACCTGGGTCTTGCCCCGATCCAGGGCCAACAAGGCCCGCGCCCGCCGCCCATACGTGTCGTCCCGCGGGGCAATCTGCTCCAGGAAAACGGATTCCTGGACCGTCAGCAGGTTGCTCGCCAGGGTGGCCTCCAGAAAGGCCAGCGCCCGCTCGAATTTCGACCAGCGCTGCGGCTTTAGCCCCCACTCCTCCCCCAAGTAGGCGGCTATCATCTCCAGTTCTTTTTCCCGGCCCTGGGCAGTCAATTCGATCTCGAGCTCCATGTAGGCTTGCTGGCGATCCTCGGCAGCCAGCTGAACCTGGTCCAGGCACAGGTCGGCAACCCATCGCTCTCCCGAGAACAGCAAGCGGCTGGTGCGGGTCTGTTGCATCGCCAGGAGGGGCATCAGGCTGTTCCCGCCGGCAAGCTCTTGCACCAGCTCCCGCACTGCAGAGGCGGGCCACCGTGCCGGGTCCAACACGGGCGGGGCGGCGGGCAGCACGATTTCGAGCTCCTCGCGCCGGTGGATCACGTCCTGCGCAAGACGCAACTCTTTGATCGTCAGCAGCGATTGGTTCGCTTGTTCCCGCCAGCGACAGGCATAGCTGTTGGCCAGGATGTGGCGATCGACGGTATCGAGGTACGTATCTTTCATCTGCTGAGTGTGGGGCGCCGCGAGTCGAAAATCCAGCAGATGACTGATCGCTGCCAGACGGCGGAGAGCCTGGATATCCGGCAGGATAAACTTGGCTTCAATTTCCATGGCTGGTGATATTATGGCATCAACCAGCTATTTTGTCCAGCGCGTTTCAGCGCAGAATCAATACAGTGATTGTTTCTGCTGCCGCCTGCGGAGCACGTTGCGGGCGACGAATCCGACGACCAATCCCGCTACAAATCCGCCGATGTGGGCGAACCAGGCCACGCCGCCCCCCAGGTGCATTGACCCCAGGCTCAGAAAGCCGTTGAACAGCTGCAGGACGAACCAAAAACCGAGCACAATCAAGGCCGGCAGGCGGGCGACGCGCATGAAGAAAAAGCCCGGCACCAGCACCCGTACCGGTGCGGTGGGAAAGAGCACCAGGTAGATGCCCAACACCCCGGCCACGGCACCGCTGGCGCCGATGGCCGGGATTTCGGAAAAGGGATTGACGATCACCTGCGCCAATCCCGCGACGATGCCCGCTCCCAGGTAAAAGGCCCCAAACCACCACGGGCCGAGAATATCTTCGATGTTGTCGCCAAAAATCCAGAGATACAGCATGTTGCCCAGGATGTGGCTCCATCCCCCGTGCAGGAACATCGAAGTGAGCAACGTCACCGAATAGAACGGGTAGTCGAACGGATTGCTGATGTAGGCCGGTACGGCTCCCCACTCCAGAAAAAACTGGTCGATGTTGGAGCCCAACAACAGTTCGTACAAAAAGGCGACGACGTTGATACCGATCACGCTCCAGGTGACCGCCGGCAACCGCTGCCGGGGTAGTTCGTCAGCAATTGGTATCATGGCTCCTCCTAGCGCCGTCGGTCCGGTCGCAAATAGCCGCGCTGTACTGTTCGTGCTTCATACACCGTCACCATGGCCCGCTCGTCCGCCTTTTCGGCCAGACGGACGGCGTCAGAGACTCTCTTGCGCGGCACGATGGCCTCGATGATGCCCACCGGGCTTTCCTGGCCCCGTCCATAGATCTCGGTCACGCCAAAGCCCGCCTTGCGCAGTGCTGCGGCGACGGTCTCCCCATCGTTAATCGAGATGATCCGCACCTCGGCATATCCCAACGCCAGGCGTTCCTCCAGTATCATCCCCACCCACGTTCCCAGGCCGTACCCGGCGACGTAAGCCGAGACGTACCACAGATTGTCCATGTGGTTGACGACCTGGGCAATGGCGAGGATATAGACCAGGGCGCTCAGGCTCCCGGTAAGGATCGCCGGCAGCTTGCGTCCCTGCACGGTGAGGATGGTGCCCAGGGTGCTGATGGCGATGCCAAAGATCCGCAGGACCAGGATCAGCAGTGCTTGGATTACGATATCCATCATCTAGCTTGCCTCCTTCCGCTGCATTATACCAGCCAGCGCAAGGGCGGCAAGCCGACGATGAACGGGTCGGGCTCAGTCCTCCTCCTTCACCAGGGCCGATAGGACGACCGTCACGATGCTGACGATGAGCGCCCCCAGGAACGCCGCGCCAAAGCTTGTGACGTGGAAACCGATGCCCAACTGGTTGGCAATCCAGGCCGCCAGCCAGAGGCAGACCCCGTTGACGACCAGGATAAACAGCCCCAGGGTCAGCAGGATCAGCGGGCAGGTCAGGAGCTTGAGCAGCGGGCGCACCAGCGCGTTCACCAGGCCCAGCACGACCGCCATCAGCGCATAGGCGATCCAGGCCGTCCCCGTGACCTGGATGCCAGGCACCAACCAGGCGGCGACAAAGAGCGCCAGCGCGGAAACGAACCAACGAATCAACAACTTGGTCACAGTACACCTCCTCGATGGACCAGGAACAAATACAGCTTTCTCCACGTCATGATAGCAGAGATCGAGCGGATTTGCCAAACATCCAGCTATCAACCCGCTGACGAGGAGGTGACAAATGAAACGAGGAATCCTGTACGTCACGTTGACCATTGCCACGCTGCTCTCCGCCTGCAAGCCAGCCGGGCCGACGCCGACGCCCGGCCCGCCCCAACCCGTCGACGTGCGGCCTGGCGGCTTTGCCGCTTACGCGCCGGTGACGGTGGACGTGGCGCCAGACGCCCCCGCCTATACCCCGGACCTGGACCAGGTGAGCAATCCCGATGTCATAAGCGGCCTGAACGACGCCCAACGGGCAGCGCTCGAGGCCAACGGCTTTCTCGTCGTTCCCTGGGGCCGCGAGCAGGTCTACCAGATCTACCAGGACGCCACGGAACGGGGCGACCCGGTCTTGGTCACGACCGATTCGCTGTTGCACGCCTACCACATTCTCTACGACTATGCCCTGCGAATGGCCGAGATGGAGCACCTGATCGCCGACCTGGAACGACTGACCGCGGCGATGCTGGCGGCGGCGGAGGCGGACTATGCCAGCACCGCTGGCCCGACCCAGGAGGCAGCCTGGCAAAACCTGGCCTACTTTGCCGTGGCGGCCCGGCTGCTCGACCCACACGCCGACATCCCCGCCCCCGTGCGCGACGCGGTGGAGGCAGAGTTGGCACTGATCGCGGACCACCCGGGCTTGGATTTTTCGCCCATTTTCAACACCTACCGCTCAGACACCAGCCCTCGCGACTGCAAATATCGCTACTGCGAGGACTATAGCCAGTACGTCCCCCGCGGCCACTATACCCGCAACGAGGATTTCGAGCGCTACTTTCGGGCCATGATGTGGTACGGGCGCATCTCGTTCCACCTGGCTGTGCCCCTGGAACCGGAAGCGGCGCGGCGCGAGACGCGCAGCGCGCTGCTCATCGTGCGCGCGCTCTACGACACCCCGGCCGACGGCCAGCCCGCCATCGAGGTCTGGGAGCGCATCTACGAACCGACCGCCTTTTTCGTCGGCACCGCCGACGACCTGACGCCGTACGAGTATGCCCAGGCAGCGCAAGCGGTCTATGGCGGCCTGCCCGACGCGGCGACGCTGGCCGACGAGGCGCAGTTGGACGCCTTTATCGCGGCGGCCAGGGAACTGCGCCCGCCGGCGATCGTCGGCGGCTTTGTCACCGACCAGCAGGACCCTGAGGAGGTGACGGTAGGCCTGCGCTTGATGGGGCAGCGCTTTATCCCCGACAGCTATATCTTTCAACAGCTGGTCTATGACCAGGTGACGCTCTATCGCGGCAGCGGCGAACCGTTCACCATGGTCCTCTCCCAGGTCGGCCCCATCCGCGGCTTTCCCCGCGGTCTCGACGTGCCGGCCGTGCTGGGCAGCGCGCGGGCGCTGGAAATCCTCACCCTCGAGGGCGACACCGAGTACGATGACTACGCTGGGCAGCTCGCCGGCCTCCAGGCCGAGTTCGCCGCGCTGCCGCAGGAACAGTGGACCCGCAACCTGTACTGGAACTGGCTTCACGCGCTGCGCCCGTTGTTGGAGGAAAAGGGGGCCGGCTACCCCTATTTCATGCAGACGCCGGCCTGGATCGACAAGGACCTGCACACTTGGCTGGGCTCGTGGACCGAGCTGCGCCACGACACCATCCTCTACGCCAAGCAGTCGTACACCATTTTTGCCGAGACGGCCATGGCGCCGCCGGTCCAGCAACCGCTGGGCTACGTCGAGCCGCAGCCGGAAGTCTATGCCCGGCTGGCCGCCCTCACCGCGCAGATGCACGCTGGCCTGGGCAGCCGCGGCCTGCTGAACGACGAAATGGCGGCCAAGCTGGAACAGATGGAACAGCTCCTGCTGGCGCTCACGACCATCAGTGAGAAGGAGCTGACCGGCGAGGGGCTGAGCGAGGCCGAGTACGGCATGATCCGCCAGATCGGACAGACGCTGGAAGACCTGACCACCTTTTCGGAGCAGGTCGAGGACGAGATCACTTCCGAGGCGGACGAACGGATGGCCCTCGTCGCCGACGTCCACACCGACAGCAACACCGGTCAGGTGCTGGAGGAAGGGGTGGGCGACGCCTTTCCCATCCTGGTCGTCGTGCTGGTGGAGGGAGAGCAGGTGGTCGCCGTGGGCGGAGTTTTCTCCTACTACGAGTTCAAGTGGCCGCTGGAGAACCGGCTGACCGACGAGCAGTGGCAGGAGATGGCGGAGCGGCCGGAGCGGCCGGCGTGGACGGCGAGTTTCATCGTCGAATAAGAGCTGAGAAGCGTAACTGCTCAGCGGGTCGCCTCGAAACAAGAAAAAGAAGGGCTGGCGAGAATCTCGCCAGCCCTCGTCGTTGCCGTTACCCGGTCAGGTTTAGTTTTCCTTCAGGACAATCGGCAGGTAGACATAGTTCAACGGCGGTTCGACGCCCTGTTCGTACACCACCAATTCTTCCCAGGCCACGTTGCTGCAGCCCATCGCGGTGGTGATGTGGAGGGTGACGGTGTAGGTGCCGGTCATGAGATAGGTGTGGGTCGGGTTGGAGATGACGTAGGTGTAGCCGTCGCCGGTATCCCACAGCCACTCGACCACGTCGCCCATCGTGTCGTCCGAGAACTGGACCATGGTGTCGGTGTAGATCATGCTGGGGGTCCAACTGAACTCGGGCGTCGGTGTGTCATAGACCTCGACCGTATCCCAGGCCGAGTCACAGCCATAGGCGTTGGTCACTACCAGCGTCACGGTAAAGACGCCGTCGCTCATATAGACGTGAACCGGGTTGGTCTCGGTGGAGGTTGTCCCGTCGCCCAAGTCCCACATCCACTCGGTGGGATCGCCGCTGCTCATGTCGGTAAAGCTGACCGTCAGCGGTTCGCAGCCAGGGGCCCCGGCGACCATAAAGTCCGCCTCCGGCGGGCCGACGACGAGGAAGGAAGCGCTGGCGTGATACGACTCGTCCTCCCAGGCCAGGTAGGCGTCGTTGACGACCACCGTGTCGGCGGGAACCGTCGTGCTGACCTCGACCACCAGCTCGATCATGCCGCTGGTGTGGGAGTAGACGTCCATGCTCCAGACGACCTCGTGAGCCACGGGGTCATAGGTGCCGCCCGCGTCGTCAGAGACGTAGACGACCTCCATCGGCAGCACGTCGGTGATGACAGCGCCCATCGCATTCCCATCGCCGTCGTTGGCGTAGCCAATGGTGTAGGTCACCGGATCGCCGGCCATGGCGTAGGGCATGGCCACCGTCTTGGTGATGCTCAACTCTGGCTGATCGATGTCGCACGGGAAGGGGAAGAACTCGGGATCGGCGTAGGGCGGTTCGTCGCTGCCGGAGCGGCCGCCAAAGACCCACATGCCAGGCAGTCCATCGGACGGATCAGGGGTGCAGAGGGGGACGAACACGCCGGCGTGGTCGCGGCGCATGGTGTTCAGGTTGGGGAAGGACTGGTCCCAGGTATCGCTGGCGACGTCGTACTCCATCGCCTCGGCCGACTCCTCCGGCCAGTCGCCGCCGCCGACTACATAGATCTTGCCGCTCCACGGCGCCTGGATGCCCATGGTGTCGCTGTCAAAGCCAAATCCGCGTCCCTCGGCCAGGGCAACCGGCATGTTGGCCATCGATTGCCAGCCGGCGCCGGGGTTGGCGGGATCAAAGACCTCGACGATGTTGACCACGGTGATGTCGCCGCCAGTGTAGGCATCCGCGCCGCCCATGGCATAGATCAGGCCATCCTGCACCGCTACCTGGAGGTAGCTGCGGGCCGGGCTCAGCGTTGCCCCAGAGATCTGGGTCCAGCGGCTGCCGCCCGCAGCCAGGGGATCGAACTCCCAGGTGCGGTTGGAAAACCACGGCGTGGTCGATTCCCAGCCACCAAAGACATAGATCTTGCCGTCCACCTCGGCCACGCCGCCCGCGCC
Organism: Anaerolineae bacterium; assembly: GCA_016931695.1. Classification (GTDB taxonomy): domain Bacteria; phylum Chloroflexota; class Anaerolineae; order B4-G1; family DUEL01; genus JAFGEI01. The sequence continues at coordinate 136,400 of JAFGEI010000023.1, forward strand.
AACCACGTATCCGGCGGGAGACGCGTCGGGGTACGGGTCGGTGGTCACCCTCTCGACCACACAGCCCGACTGGGACGGGTAGTAGCGCTGCACGTCATCGATATTGACCGCGGCAACCGCGTCGTAGCCGCCGACGACATAGATGGCCTCGCCGCGGCCGGTGCCGTCGTCATCGATGAGCACGGCGGTGATGTTGGCGGCATTTTCGAGCAGGTCACAACCCGTGTTCGCCCAGACGTCGTTCAGCGGATCGTAGGTCCAGATGCTGCGGTCGTGGGTGCTGCCGCCGGTGCGGCCGCCGGGGAAGTAGATCAGCCCGTCCACCGGGTTAAAGACGCCGTCGAAGCGGTTGTACTCGAAGGGCGACGTGGACGGTCCGAACGACCAGCCGCCCTGGTAGACGAGGGAAAAGTCCTGCGACGTCACCGTGTCGGTGACGACGACGACGCCGGTGACCGTCTGCGGGTAGTAGGCGTACTTGGAAGCAGTGACGTCGTAGGTGCCGGGCACCAGGGTCATGGTGTAGTAGCCGGTCGGATCGGTGACCGCTTGAATCCCATAACCAGGGACAGCGGTCACGCTGGCGCCCTCGATGGGATTGCCGGTCGCGTCGTCATAGACGTAGCCATCCAGCCAGCCCAGCTCGACGTCGCCGCACCAGATCAGCCCGGCCTGGTAGACGTTGAGGTAGCCGTAGCCGTAGGTATAGTTGCCCTCGCCATCGGGCGGGGCGCCGCAGTTGCCGGCCGGCGCGGGGTCGGCCGTGTTCTGGAGCGCCTCGAAGGTCATGTCCATCTGGCCGATGAGGGAGGGGTTGCAGGACCAGAGCAGGGCGACGGCGCCGGCCGAGTGCGGGCTGGCCATGGAGGTGCCGCTGTAGCCGCA